>JAGWYZ010000134.1 GCA_018969115.1 Chloroflexota bacterium
TAGACATATATTATTACTAATTTAGCAGTCAATAGCACAAATGTCAATCAATGTATCACTTATGTGTCACTTTTGGCAACAAGCAACGTAGATTTTAGAATTAAACTAGACCCGAAGTGACTCCATTTTTAGGGGGTCACCTCAACCCCGGCTGAGGTCTATTTTCAGTCATTCCACATAAACTAGACAATAATCTACCTGAAATTTAATGTTTTCGTGTCTTGACAAAGGGGTCCACTTTAGTTGTCCATTCAACTATTCACCACACCATTTGTGTCATACCTGCTACAAGCTAAAATAGCTGGCATCAATGTGCCGTTTTATCGTTCAATCGACTCAAACCCCACAAAATGTGCAGACGCGCTTAAACGCCTTTGCTGATATGGCCCGCGACAGCCAAGTATCGCCTGGAAAATGGCAGGGCGATGGCTGGGGCGTGTCGTGGCATGATGGCCATGATTGGCAGCTTTATAAATCGCTTAAACCAGTTTGGCAAGACCGCGATATGTTTTCCCAAGTACCAGCCAGCACCTGTGTGATTGCCCATGCGCGGGCAGCCTCGTTTGACCGCAGTAAGGGTGTGCTTGAGGTTAATCAGCCGTATCTTGGTGGCGGTTATGCCTTTGTATTTAATGGCTGGCTAAAGGGCGTGCGCTTTAGCGCTGGCATGCCCGGCGAGATTGGGGCGCAAAAATTGTGGCATCTTTTACAGGGCTATTTGCGCGAATCGCCGCCGCAAGATGCGCTTAATTGGCTGCGTGATTGGTTGATTGCGCATACCCAATTTATCGGTGCATGCAATATTGGGCTGACAGACGGCATACAAGTGTATGCACTTAGCATGTATCAGCAGCGCGGCGAATATTACAACCTGCGCTATGCCCGTGATTCTGAAACGTGCTTGTTAGTCTCAGAGCCAATTGCGGAAGTCGAGATGGCTTGGCTGGCAAAAGATGTGGCGGTGTTGGTGTAAATTGCCCAAAAAACTGGGGGGTATTGTTGTGCTTAGGGCAAATTAATCACCAGCTTGCTTTTGCCGTCCGTGCAAGCAAAGGCAGTGTGACTCCAAATTTGAAGAGTGCATCGAATTGCTTGATCAATGCAGTTATATCACAATACCTTTGCCAAAAGGGTAAATCCAAAGGGCAAAAGATTTTCATGAAGTGACTCTGTTTTTAGAAGGTCACTTCACTCCGACATGTAGCTATGAGTTATACGTTATGCTGTGCTTGACTTCAAGGTTCGAAGATGGCTGTATTGCACGTCTGAAACACTCCAGATGATCTGTATCGCCATGCACAGGCGATTGCGAAAGCCCGTGGCTCAACGTTAAGCAGTCTAGTAATTGACCTGTTGAATGAGGCGATGACGCGCGATAGCGACCACAAACGGCACACAAAGGCTGTGTTGCGAATTTGCCTTAATCTGACGCGCAGGTATCGTGGATCAATATCAAGTGCTGAACTGTTACGATCAGTTCGTGAAGACCGCGAACGTGAGCATGCATAGGGTTATGGCTGAATATGTGCTTGATGCGTCTGTCATCGTAGAGATATGCGTCAGTGGCACATATGCCGATGAAGGGTTACAGTTGCTGGAGCGAGCCGGTACAGCGGGAATTTGTCTGTATGCACCAAATGCCACCTACTACGAGGTAGCAGCCGCACAAAAGCACCAACTGCGCGTTTATGACTCGTTTTATCTGGCGTTATCACAAAGATTGAATGTATCGCTTGTAACGACCGACATGCGCTTGGCAAACGGCGTGGCAGGTGGCAAACTATTTCAGGTAGTTCACGTCAGTGCCGCTGTTCTTCCGTAACTGAAACGCAGCTAACACGTCTCGGTGCCGATGCTCATGTCAGACGACTTTTCGATGATAAATTTCTCATGTCGGTGACCATGTTGCACGGCACAAGCTTGGTGCACAATTTGACAAATTGCATAATACTGTAAAACTGCCCGTCTTCATCATGCCACTTGTCGCCCGCCCTACCAAAACGGCGCTAGAATAAGCGCACTATGGAACGAAAATGGATTGCGATTGGCAGCGTATTGGGTGGGTTGGCGGTGGCCTTGGGCGCATTTGGCGCTCATTCGCTACGCGATGTTTTGACCCCCAGTGCGCTCGAAACCTTCGAGACGGGGGTGCGTTACCAGTTTTACCATGCCGTCGCCATTATCTTGGCGGGATTGGTGCTGGGGCGCGACCCAAGCGCCAAACTGGCCAACGCCGCCGGTTGGCTATTTATGATCGGCGTTGCTATCTTTTCGGGCAGCCTTTATCTATTAACTATCACCGGTATGCGCTGGCTCGGCGCAATTACGCCCATCGGTGGTGTGGCGTTTATTGTCGGCTGGGCGTGTTTGGGGTTGGCGGCGTGGCGGGGCAAAAGATGATAGGATGAATTGGTGGAGAAATTACCTTGTCACCCCCTCACCCTACCACCTTGTCACATTAGCGCGTCACCTTCACAATAAACACCTTACGATCCTTGCCGCCGAGTTTGTATTTGTATTCTTCGTTGCCTTGCAAAAAGTCAAAGATGCGCTGTTTTTGGGCAATGGCGTGTTCGATCAGCTTGGCAATGAGGACTTGGCCGGGGCTAAGATATGAGAATTTGGCAGGGTCAAGCCCAGAGTTATATACCAGCACTTGCCCGTCATACACAAAATTGAGATAGGCCGCAGCGCGTTCACCCTCAACTTCTAAAAAGGCCAGTTGCAACCAACCCGCATCGAACATACGGCGGGCTTGGGCATAAAAATATCGCTCCATACGCGGGTTCATAAAGCCCGATTTGGCAAAGGTCGAGGCCATCATCAAGCGAATGAAATCGCCCATATCTTGGTCTAATTTGCTGCGGTCGCTGGCATACGTGATCGTTACCTCTTCGCTGGCGCGGCGCAATTTGCGTTGCAGTTCGCGCCGTTCTTTGCCATCGAGCAGATTTAAATAGGCATCAAAGCTCGCTGGCAAGGCGATTTGCGGGCAAACGTCTTCAAATTCGACCGTCGCGCCCCAGCCTTGGGCTTGGGCTTGGGTTGGCAACGCGCTGAGGGTGGGTGAGCCTTCGGGCACGTTATAAATCACAAATTCGTGCCAAGCCGGGGCTTGGGTGTTTAAATAATCGAGCAAGGCTTGGTAGCAGGCCGCCTCGTGCCCGCGTGCAAAAATCACATCCACATAGTCGGTCACTTCTTTGTGCCCCACCAGCGAAATTTGCCCCGCACTGGGGTAAAACAAGGGCGCGATGCCGAGCAGTTTATCGGCATCATCACGCAGGGTGACAAGGTGTAGATCACCTTCACCAAGCATTTGCCACCACGTTTGTAGCCATTCGCGGGTGGCAAATAAGCCGCTGGCGCTCGATTGCGCCACAAGGGGGTTCCATTCGCTTGCAAGTGTGTCGAAACAATTAGGGTCGGTGTAGGTGGTTATTTTCATTTAGTTTGTAAGCCGTGAGCTTTGATTCCCGGGCTTTGAGTCATGAGCCGTGAGTCATGAATTCTAGCTAACTTCAAAGCCCAAGGCTCACGGCTCTACTCGTCCAATTCTGGTTCGTCGACCGGCCAAATTTTATCTGGGGCGATGAGTTTATCGATATACATCACCCCTTCGAGGTGGTCGATTTCGTGTAGCATGGCGCGGGCCAGCCAACCTTCGACCTCGTGCTTAACGCGGTTACCGTTGCGATCCATCGCCTTAATGATGACTTTGTGCGGACGCTCGACCTGCCCACGCCAACCGGGAATTGATAAACAGCCTTCTTGCTCAACGCTCTTTTCGGGTGAGGTCTTTAAGATTTCGGGGTTAATGAGGGTGTAAAGCTGGCCGCTGCCCGGCACATCTTCACGCTTCTCAAGTGCTACCACCGCAATGCGTTGCGAAATGCCAATTTGGGGTGCAGCTAAACCGATGCCCATATGGTGGTGCATGGTTTCTACCATGTCATCGATTAACTTGTGGATATCTTTGGTTATTTTGTCAACTTTGTTGGCACGTTTCCGTAAGACTGGATCGCCAATTTTTTTTACTTTTCGAATCATGCTACTCCGTGAAATGCTATCTGTATGCTATCTGCATGAGCATAGCATCTTATCAATATCGTTATTCGGATCAATCTTTGCTAAAAATACGATATGCCGATGTGAGATCAGCAAAATGTTGTTTTAGCGGGTATTATTTATTGAGACAACCCAAAAGCTACTCATCGACGCGGCCTGCTTGCCCCGCATATAAGGTGCCACGGTCATGAGTGCGGACATATTCATCATAAATGCGTAAGGCTTCGCCAATTTCGCGTTGTCGGTCTAATGCTTGTTTTGCATTTTTGTCTTCTTCCAATTTATCACGTCGTTTGGCAATTTCTTGAATCACACGACGTGGCGAATTAATTCCTTTGAGCACGATTTCACCATCGGCACCAGTTTTTAATACTACATCGCCAATATCAAACCACCCCCAAATACCGTTAGTGCGTGCTTCTGTGTTGGTAATTTTCTCATATCCGGTTTCTACGGTGCGTGTGCCACGCAAGGCAAATGGGGTGCGGTAGTTATCAACTAAAGAACCGGGCTTGAGCACGTAAGTATCGTTGCGCCAATCTTCATATTTATATAAAAACCAAACTACCAAAACGCTGCCGAAGAAACTAAAGGGCAAACAATAAGCTAATAATGGTGTTTGCCAGCCAGTTCTTATTTCTGAATATATAAAAAACAGAAAAACACAAATATAAACCAGAATCGTGATGAGTGGCGCACCTATTTCAGCCAATAAATGTAAAGTAGAACGGCGATAAACAATATTTTTGCCATCTACAAATTTATCTTTGGGTTTCCATGCCTCCCAAGCCTTTAAATCAGTTTTCCATTTTGTGATTAATGCCTCACGCCATTTTTGATAAGGTGTTTTTTTTGTTTCGGGTGTTTCTGCAGCAGGGGGGTCTGATTGACTAAAGCCTTCGATGGTCTTGGTCAAAAATTCGCGCAAATGCTTTAATTGAAAAGACATTTTGCGGGCACGCACAAAATCACGGGTACTAAAAATGATATTTTTTAAGCCATCAGGGTCGTTAATCATGTTAAATTCAATGAGTGACGAAATCCCTTGCGCCTCAACCTTGATATAGCCAGTGTTGGTGATATTTTTTTGAATCCAGTCTGGCATTTTTACCGTAATATTATCGATGCGGTCAATGGGTATTTCCTCAAAATGATCGAAAAAACCAATGACTTTTTCGCGTTGCACTACCCGTTGATCGGTAATGACTATGTAGTCATTTTGCCAATCGGCATAGTTCCACCACACCCAAAACAGCATCGATAAACCTGCCACAACGCCAAAAATAGTCCAACCTAATGGTTCATTGAAAAACACAAATATGATCAAAAGTGCAAATAAAAAGATAGGGATGCTGGGGATGACCCGCCGCCAAAAGAACCATTGATGACGTTTGACATCTTTTTGTACCATTTCACCATTTTTTATCCAAGGGTATTTGGCTTTATAACTGGTAAATATTTCAACTTCTTTGGTTGGGCGAAACAACTTGCCAATGTTGGGTTCAGTTTTGATCAGTTTTTGAAAATCATCGCGCTCGATATACCAAAACTTGGTGGTTTCGATCACCTTAAGCGTATCTTTGTTGATTGCCTCGATGATAAAAGAAGTGGCGTTGGCTCGCATACCGGTCCAAATATCGCCGCGTTGCACATCTGCACCTTTTGCATTTATCTGACGAGCGCGTAAACGCCCATTGCGCAAATAATAGACACGGGTGTGGTTGCCGCCTTGTTCAACAATTACTTCACCAAGATTGGCCTTGCCCGCACGAATAATTCTGGCAACTTTTAAAAAATTGTCATCCGACATCTCATCTTTAAAAAAAGCTTTGCGCAAATCTGGCATGGCGTTATCGTCTGAACGTAGCCCCCCACAAGCAGCTAATATCTGTACCACATCATTATTGTGTGGCAGGGCTGTCACTAAGCTAGCATCTTGCTTGAGCAGATCGATAAATTTTTGCCGATCAAGCGCCCAACACAGACAATCTTCGACACAACGAAACCGCTCACGCCCGACGCTGTTGCTAAAAAATGCCTGATAATTAAACCATTCATTGGGTTTGATTGCTTTGATGGCCCGTTCCTTTTCATTCTCAGGTTTAGGAAAAAACTGTTGTACTTTTCCCACCCGCTGCAAACGATATAAACGCGTATCATTAGATGCAAAAAGATGCCCAGCCTTAAATGACTCTACTGTCAGCAAATTATTGATGCTAATATATTCGCTGGCGTTTAATTGGCGCGCAAACAGTTTTTCATTGCTATGCAGGGGATTGGTAGACACAACATTAAGATTTTAGCAGCACTTGTAACACGAATAATAGCCAGTATTGCCGCCGCCAGCGCCAAGGCTCTTGAATCAGCCGGTGAAGCCATTCGAGCCCCAGCCGCTGCATCCACTCGGGAGCACGTTTTTTGGTCTCGGTAATAAAATCGAACGCGCCACCCACCCCGATTCCCACTAAACCTGGTGCAAATTGAGAATTGAAAATTGAAAATGAAGAATTGCTTGAGTCAACTTCATTTTTCAATTTCCCTAGGTTGCGTGCTAGCCAAAACTCTTGTTTGGGTGCGCCATAGGCTACAAAAATGAGGTTAGGGCCGGTCGCACGAATGTGCGTTATCAGCGCCAAGTCGTCTTGTGGCAAAGGCGAACCAGCCATTGCCCCCGCCACAACCAAGCCTGGGTAGCGTGTTTGCATGCGCGCTGCACAATGAGCCGCCACATTACCTTGCCCGCCCAAGAAAAAAACACGCCAGCCCACAGTGGCGGCGCGTTCACACAACATGGGCAGTAGCGTGCTACCGGCCACCCGTTCACGCATCGGTTGCCTCATGCGTTTGGCTGCCCATAGCACACCCACACCGTCCGGCACATTCAGCTCGGCTTCGTCTAACACGTTGGCAAAAGCCGCGTCATTTTGCGCCCGCATCACAAATTCAGGGTTAACGGTGGTGATGAGGTGGGTGCCGCCTGCCACAATCTTGTCTGACACCCACTGCACCGTCTCGGCATAGGTCACATCATCTACCCGCACGTCTAAAATTTTCATTCGCTCGCAACCTTAGCGCAGGTTCTGAGTTGATGAAGGTTTTGGCCAAGCCTACGTTCTATCGCCCCTTCATCTTTTAGGCATTTGCGCTACTAAGATATCATTTTATCTATAAATACGATCAGCCTCTCAAAGCAAAGAGTTGTAATTTTAGAATTAATATAGATGATAATTTGATGATCAAAATGCTGATTATGACTAAACTGTAGTAAGCGGTATTAATAAGATCGAATAGTATCATCTCAAAAAATCAGGTGAAATAAAACAATTTTTCGCCAAGCGCACCATATGACCATTGAAGTTAGGGGCAAAGCCCCTAACTTCAATGGTCATATGGTGCGCTTGGCATTACATCTTTTTCAGCACAAATTTGGTTTGGTAATATCACTTGAAATTGACTCGGTGCGTTAAGAATTTTGATGTAATGCAAGTTTCCAGAGATAAGCCCATCAATCCATATATTTGTATCAAGGCAAATCTGGATAGAGTTCATCTGCTACCGCTTGGTGTGCTTGGGCAAGCTGTGCATCAATTTCATCTTGTCGCATTTTTACAAATGGGTGTAACTGTTTCAATTCGGCACGTAATAGGGCCAAATCAAACTGCCATGAGTCAACACTGATTGACTCATCGTCGGTTTCGAGCCAATTTAGTACACTACTTAACATATTGAGCCGAATGAGAGGAAGTTTCATCACCTGTGTTACAGCATCAATATAAGGTGTGGCTTGAGAGGTGATTTGCTGAATTTTTTTTATTTTAGCAGGTGGATTTCATGCGATCTGAATTCCAATATCAACAGGTATAACCTAGGCCACTGACCTCATTCTCCTGCCATCACTTCCAAAATCTGTTGCGCACAAGTCTGCCAATCAAAATGCTGCACATTGCGCAGCCCGGCCTCGCACAGGCGGGTGCGGGTGGGCAGGTCGGTCAGGGCTTGCCAAAGCCCGTGTGAAATCGCCTCGACCGAGAGCACATCTACGGTCAAGGCGCTATGACCCACTACCTCTGGCAGAGATGAGGTGTTGCTGCACACGACTGGCACCCCCACTGACTGTGCCTCTAGCACCGGAAAACCAAAACCCTCATATAAAGAAGGGAACGCGAAGGCTTGCGCCCCGCGCATCAAGGCCGATTTCTCAAGTTCAGAGATGTAACCTGTGACCAGCACATCTCGTGCGATCTGATGCTGTGCAATTTGGGCCGCAATATCTATTCTGCCCCAGCCTGCCTTGCCCGCCAAAATGAGCAAGGGTTTGCTAGCTAAATGGGGCGGTTTGTTGGCGGTACTGGCCCACTGCTCACTCACTTTTTGCCAAGCAGCGATCAGCCGCGCAATGTTTTTGCGCGGTTGCAGGGTGCCGACGTAGAGCACATAGGGACGATCGATATGCCATTTGGTGTGGGTTTGGGTGATATCGTCTTCGCTAATGCTTGCTAAGGGTATCGGCCCGGGATAAGCGACAGTCATTTTGGGAAATGGCACGCTGTAAAAACGGGCGACATCGTCACGGGTGGCGATTGAATCGACAATCAGATGTGAGGCAAAACGCGCACTGAGCCAAGTACTAAATTCAAGATACAGCCGTTGCCGCCAAGGGTGGGCTTTGGGAAAATGGCGATAGCCAATATCGTGAATGGTGACGAGACTGCGCATGGCTTTGCCATTGCGTTGGGGTGGGGCAAGGGCAATCGGGATGGGTAAAGTGTGGGCTGGGATAAACAGCACATCGGGTGGGTTTTTGCGTAGTTCGTGACTTAACCCAAGGTGTGTCCACAGGTGGCGACTGCTGATATTGACCCGTTGATGCGGGAGGTCAAAATAGGCGCTGAGGGCTGGACGGCTATATAGACGATATTCGTGCTGTGGGGCCTGTTGCATGATTTGCTGAATCACCGAGCACGAATAATATTCGGTTCCGGTGGCTTGATTACGCAACGCACGACTGGCATCTAGGCCGACCAACATGACATAGATTATAGGTTGTTTCTCAGCAGGCCATTATTTTCACTCTCAAAACCTATCGCACCACTCAAAAAGCCGTTGATGTGTGGTTTATGGTAGCTTCAAGTTAATAAAATTCAGCCCATGCCACAAACAGTTGCGAGATTATCTTTTTGTAGGCATGGGTAAAAAACATACAAAATCTAATTTATCCCAAACGATATCCCAAATTTATTTGGGATAAATCTGGGATAAAAATAAAATTTAGAGTTAAAGATGTAAAACAGGCACTTTTAATTCTAAATTCTTGAGTCTAATTTTCATGTCATTTATGAAACCAAGTAAACCGGTGGGGATTGTAGGCTATGGGTCGTATGTGCCACGATACCGCTTGCCGGGTGAAGAAGTATCGGAATTGTGGACAGAAGGCAATGCTGGGTTGCCAGTGCGTGAGAAATCGGTGCCGGGGCTAGATGAAGATGTAGTAACGATGAGCATTGAAGCTGCCCGAAACGCCATGAAGCGTGCCACTGGCGCACATTTAACCATCGAGAATTTGCAACAGAAAATTGGCGCGGTGTGGGTGGGCAGCGAATCGCACCCCTACGCAGTGAAGCCGACCAGCACGATTGTGGCCGAAGCCATTGGTGCAACGCCATTTACCCAAGCCGCTGATTGGCAATTTGCCTGCAAGGCCGGCACAGAAGCATTTCAGGCCGCGATTGGTTTTGTAAGCAGTGGCATGGCGCAATATGCCATGGCGATTGGTATGGACGCGGCGCAGGGTCGCCCGGGTGATGCGCTTGAATATACCGCTGGGGCTGGCGGGGCGGCTTACCTGATTGGCCCGATCGAAGATGCGTTGGTTGAAATTGAGGGTTCGCTCAGTTATGTCACCGATACGCCCGATTTTTGGCGACGGCAATACGAGAAATTCCCAGAACATGCTGGGCGCTTCACGGGTGAGCCAGCCTATTTTGGGCATATTATGTCATCGGCCAATGCCTTGATGGAGGCGATGGCGCTGAAACCAAGCGATTTTAATTATGCGGTGTTCCATCAACCCAATGCCAAATTCCCATTAAAAGTGGGCGGTGAATTGGGCTTTAGCAAAAAGCAAATGGAGCTTGGAATGTTGGTGAATGACATCGGCAACACCTATGCTGGTTCATGCATGATCGGTTTGACAGCGGTGCTTGACATGGCCCAACCCGGCGAGCGTATTCTGGTGACTTCGTTTGGCAGCGGGGCGGGTAGTGATTCATTTTGTTTGCGCGTGTTGCGCAAACCCGAGCATAACGGGGCCGTTAAAACCCGCGATTATGTCGCTCGTCGTAAAGTGATTGATTATGCACAATATACACGCATGAAAGGCTATTACAAATTAAATTGAAAATTTAAAATGGGATATTTAAAATTTAACACCAAGCTAATTCTTAAATTTCCATTTTAAATTTTAAATTTTTAATTTCTATGAGAGATGTTTCTATTATTGGCATCGGGCAGACCATTGTTGGCGAACATTGGGATAAAAGCCTGCGCGAATTGGGGTATTATGCGTTGGCAGCGGCGTTGAAAGATGCCAAGTTGGCGCGGGTTGATGCGCTGTATGTTGGCAATGCGCATTCTGGGGCTTTATCGGACCAAGAAAATGTCGGGGCCATGATCGCTGATTTTGCTGGACTGCGCGGGGTCGAGGCGCTCAAGATCGAGGCGGCGGGCGCGAGTGCGGCAGCGGCCATGCGCTTGGGTTATATCGCGGTGGCTGGTGGTTTGTGCGATTTTGTGGCTTGTGTTGGGGTCGAGAAAATGACTGATCAGCAGCCCAGCACCCAAGAATCGGCCTTGGCGATGTCTGCTGATGGCGATTATGAGGCGATGCAGGGGTTGACGACAGTGAGCTTAAATGCCTTGTTGATGCGCCGTTATATGCACGAATATGGTTATACCAAGGCCGATTTTGCGCCATTTGCGGTTAATGCCCATGCGAATGCGATCAACAACCCATTTGCCATGTATCGCATGAATATTTCGCCGAAGCAATTTGCCGAGGCCAAGCCTTTGGCAGATCCAATCAGCATGTTCGACTCGTCACCTGTGGCCGATGGTGCGGCCTGTGTTATTTTGGCTCCCAGCGCCTTGGCCAGAGAATTTACCGATCGCCCAGTGCGCGTGCGTGCCAGTGCTGTCGCCACCGATACGGTGGGGTTGCATGATCGGCGCGATTTGTTATCCTTGGATGGCGCGGCATGGAGCGCTCAAAAAGCGTTTGCGGCAGCGGGTGTTAACCCCAACGACATCGATCTTTTTGAGTTGCATGATGGGTTTACCATCATGTCGGCGTTGTCGCTCGAAGCTGCTGGTTTTGCGGCGCGTGGCAAAGGTGTGGAATTGGCGCTGAATGGCGAAATTCGTCTGGGTGGGCGTATTCCCATCACCACAATGGGCGGGATGAAAGCCCGTGGCAACCCAGCCGGTGCGAGTGGGTTGTATCAAATTGTTGAGGCGGTAGAACAGTTGCGCGGTGAAGCCGGCGCAAACCAAGTTGCCAATGCCCGTTTGGCGATGACTCAAAACATTGGCGGTAGCGGTGCTACCGTCGTAACCAGTATTTTAGAAAGAATTTAAAGGAATTTAAAAGAATTTACGATTTTGGATTATGGTTAGTCTACTTAGCAAAAATAATTGATTGCAATGTTAAAACCCACCCCTAACCCCTCCCAAAGGGAG
>JAGWYZ010000431.1 GCA_018969115.1 Chloroflexota bacterium
TGATTGCTTCGACTGTTTTGTATACTGCGGGGGGATGTTGTTCTTCTTTTTTTTTCATACCCTCTGTTTTACTACAGGTTTGAACAACATCCCTACTTTTAGACTAAACTACCGTATATGGCTTTTGTGGGCAAGGGCATCGCCCTTGCTCACAAAAGCCATATAGTGATTTCGACGAAAATTTGTTTTATTCACCCCACTTTTTTGAGGTGATAGGGCAACCTCTTGTAAAGATAAGACGTTAGCCCTAAATGAGCAATGTTATTGCAGTCGTATTGGCTTTGGGCGTATTTTTGACAATCCAACTCAACACCCAACAAATACCAACACAGTCTCGCTCACTGGCTCAATTGCCCGTATGCGACACCCCCCAACCCGGCTGCTGCAATGTCATTGCGACTGGCGCTGAACCAGTCATTCCAAATATCTCCTTCCGCCGTCAATGGCCCAGCGGGGGCATCGGTTTCAGCAACACCCAACATGGCAGGTTGGTGTTTTGTTTCATCTATAATTTTGGTTGCCACACAGCCAATAACAAAAATTGACGTTTTTGCCGCTTTCATCACCCTACTGCTCGCTAAATTTAAAGTAGACGTATTTTTATCGCTGAGTTGTATTTTTTTGGAGGATACCTTGAGTTTATTTTTATGCCGTTCAAATTCGGCCCATCAACCCCATTTAACAAGGCGCAGGGTTTCTACACCGGTTACCTTTGCGCTCGTCGCCATGTTAGGCATGTCATGTGCCCGAGAAACACCCCCTGTTTCACCCACATTTCAGCCAGTTGTGACCATTTTGACCCCACAACCTACCACTGCCCCAGTTGCAGCCCAACCGACCAATACCCCGCTGGTTTTGCCCACTGCCACCAGTATCAATGCTCAAGCATCATTAGCCCCATCGCCCACCCCAACGCCAGACCTTCCCACATTGCCTGAAAATGCCAACCCATTTACAGGGCTGTCGATGGATTCAGCCAAGCTAAATCGTCGTCCGGTGTTTATTAAGGTTGCCAATACAGCCGAAGTCCGTCCGCAAAGTGGGCTGAGCAGCGCCGATGTGGTTTTTGAGCATTTGACCGAAGGGGATATTACCCGTTTTGCTGCATTATTTTTGACCAATGATGTCAACAAAATTGGCTCGGTGCGCAGTTGTCGCTTGATCGATGTGGAATTGCCAGCAATTTTTGATGCGGCTTTGGTGTGTTCAGGCACCAGCCCGGGGGTAAAACCCATTATTCGAGATTCAATCGCCCACAAAGACAATCGCACCATGATTAGCGATTTTGGGCCATATGAATGTTTATCGCCTTGCACCAGTTTGCCAATGTTTCGCAGCGATGAAACCGTAGCGCCGCATAACCTATTCGCTAGTACCATTGGCGCCCGCAAAGAGCTAGACAGCCGCAAAAAAAATGACCCCAGTAAATTTCGTTCATGGTCATTTAATGCAGCCGCGCCTACTGCTGGCATTGTGGCGAATCAAGTCTCCATCCCTTATCGATCTGGCACAGTTGGCTGGAGTTATAACGCAAGCAGCGGTTTGTATGCCCGCAGCCTACAAGAGGTGGCACAAACCGATCGAGCCAATGGCAAAGCCATCGTGGTTGCCAATGTGATTGTGGTGTATGCAAATCATGTCTTTACTGATATTGTTGAAGATGCCACCGGCGCAAAATCAATTCAAATTCAATTGTGGGGCCAAGGGCCAGTCACCATTGTGCGTGATGGTAAGGCGATGGATGGGCAATGGAAACGGACCGCCAATCAGGGTGATTTTGTTTTTGTTGATAACAATGGGACTACGATTTCATTGAAGCCGGGCAACGCTTGGGTGCAATTGGTTCCATTAAATTACGAC
>JAGWYZ010000432.1 GCA_018969115.1 Chloroflexota bacterium
GTTAACAAAGACAAGAAATATATTTTTGTATTACAAGTGGTGCCGGGCGGCCCAGCCGATAAAGCCGGAATAAAACCACATGACCATATTTTGTCTGCCGATGGCATCCCGTTGGTGAGCAATAGTGGCGAACTGAATACCCGTATTTTGCGTGGGGCCGAGGGCAGCAGCATCACCTTAAATATTCGCACACCCGGGTCGTCAGCCACCCGAGATGTGATCGTCATTCGCAGATCCATTAGCACCGCCGCAACGATCGAAGCACGTATGTTACCAATCAGCCAAACCGATGGCAAAAAAATAGGCTACATGCTGGTGCCAACTTTTTTTGAAGAACGTATCGCCCAACGGGTGCGTGACAGCCTAAACGATTTAATGCGTCAAAACAATGGCAAATTAGATGGGTTAATTATTGATGTACGAACCAATGGCGGCGGGGCTTATTCGGTGCTCGCCTCTCACCTCAGCTTTTTTAGCAATGGCAACTTAGGCGGGTTATATGACCGCAAAAACACCGCTTCGCCCATCACCGTTAAAGCCGATGCCATTGGCAATTCACAAACCGTGCCACTCGCTATCCTCATCAGCCAATCCACCGCCTCATTTGCCGAGGTATTTTCGGGTGCGTTGCAATATAACAAACGTGCCATCTTGGTCGGGCAACCCAGCGCCGGCAACATTGAAACCTTGCGCCAACATGCGTTTGAAGATGGCTCGGTCATGTGGATCGCCGAACAGAGCTTTAAATTGCCCAATGGTAATAATTGGGAAAATAAGGGGCTGACCCCAGATGTAAGCATCACAAAAGCTTGGGATGAATATACTTCGGACACCGACCCAGTTATTTCTGCCGCTGTGGAAGCCTTAAAAAAATAACGCCGCAAGTGAAATATATTTTTCAAATTGGCACATCGTTCTAGCACACAATGAATTTAACTATACCCAAACCCAAAAACACAAAATTAGGCATCGTTTACAGTTTAGCGGCTGGGCTAACATGGGCCATCACGGCCCCCGGCTTACGCTATATGCTCAGCCAATATCAAATCCCTAGCCTAACGCTGGCGCTGTGGCGTGATATTTTTGTGGCGCTCGCGGCCTTCGCCGCCATTGCCCTCATTCGCCCAACCTTGTTGCGGGTAACAGGCAAAGAACTGCGCGGCATGGCCTTCACTGGCATCATTTCAATCGGCATTTATCATGCCATCTGGACCGAATCGATACGGCTCAATGGGGCTTCGGTGGCTTTGGTGCTGATTTATTTATATGTCATCATTGTCGCCATTGGCGCATGGGTGTTATGGCGTGAACCACTCACCCCCATGCACATGGTTGCGGCTGTGCTTGCCATCATTGGCTCGGCGCTAGTCGTAAGAATTTATGACCCTGAAGCGTTACGCTTTAGTTGGCTCGGCATCTTAATTGGCCTGTCGTCAGCCTTCGCCCAATCGGTTTTTGTCTTATATAACCAACACATCACAAACAGCGTCAATTCATGGGCGGCCTTGGCCTACACATTCTTATTCGGCTCAATCACACTTTTCGTCTTGTGCCTTTTCACCCAACCACCCAACACCATCGTCCCCGATCAGCCTTCGGCACTTTTAGGCATCGCCTTTTTGGGCATTGGCCCCACCTTATGCGGCTATGGCTTGTTTACAATGGCACTCAAATATATCCCCGGCAAATTGGCTGGGCTAATTGCCATTATTGAAATTGTGTTGGCTGCGTTTATTTCTTGGTTATTTTTGGGCGAAATGCTCGAATTACTCCAAATCTTGGGCATCAGCCTGGTCATCATCGCCATTGTGCTGCCCAATTTGAGGAAGGCGTAAGGTGTGGGGGATGGGGGATGGGG
>JAGWYZ010000433.1 GCA_018969115.1 Chloroflexota bacterium
GCCATAAAAACTGGTACGCCGATATGACTAAAACTCTCAGCAATTTTTTGCAGCGTAACCGTTTTGCCTGTGCCAGTCGCACCAGTAATTAGGCCATGTCGGTTTGACTTGTTGGGCAGCAGTAAAATTTCTTTATTACCCGCTTTTGCCACTAAAATAGGATCAATTGTTGCCATATGCGTCAGATTGTACCGCGATTTTAAGATTGTATCAGTGTATCAAACATACATTGTCTGACCACAACCCACCACCCACATTTTTATAAGCCCAAATCTCAATCACTATCGTATTTTTCGAAGCGATAGCCTGCACGCTAAATCCATTACAGTCCAAGGTGCTCACATCGGCAACGGTCTGCCCAACCCGGTTCCATTTAATATCATAAAAATTCATCATACTTGCGCCACCTTGTATTTTAAGGTTTCGTTATCCCAGATAAAGTTAACTGTTTTGCTTAGATACAGCGCATCGATAAAACAGCAATAGTTTGTTGAAAAAAGAGGGAGGTCTAAGAATTCAGGTGTCCGCGTGCCCAATTCAAACGCTGCAAAATGCCAAACACAATCAAAAGGCTAAACAGGCCAGCCAGCCAGCCAAAAAAACTGGGCAATATCAAAAACAGCACATAAGCCACCACCGTCTCTGTGCCACCAATCAGTGTCACAGGCATCGTGATCGAAGTCTGCTCTTTGGTCATAAACACCCCATGTTGATGCTTTTCAAGCAAAGCCGACAAATACATCCACGAAGCTGCATTGAGATAATAAACTGACAACAAAATACCAAGTGCAACATGATGGATGACATTGGTAGTGCTGAATGCCACCCCTAAAGGCACAGCCGCATACACAACAAAATCAAGCAAAATATCAACATAGCCGCCAAAATCAGTTTGCTTATCTTGTTTGCGCGCAATCGCACCATCAAGACCATCAAACAAACGATTTAAGAGCCATAGTGAAATCGCCCACTCATAACATCGCATCCATGACAGCCAAGCCGAAGCCAACCCAATTACGCAAGCCGTAACACTAACAACACAAGGCGATGTGTCACCAAACAATACCACAAGTGGGTGCAGCCATTGGTCTTTTACACGGCGAATGGATCGATCAAACATGTAGTCAATTGTCCACTTAAACAAGTGCATCTAATTCTGGCAATAACACTACGCTTTCTTGTTCATTAGGGTCAGTTCGCGCTACTACGGCTGTAGCAGCTTCGGTTTTACTCATATTCATGGGCAAATGTGGCATACCCGCCGGAATATAAATAAAGTCGCCGGGTTGACATTCCATCCATTTTTCAAGACGTTCACCGTACCACATTTTCACTTTGCCAGTTAACACATAAATCGTGGTTTCGTGGAAATTATGTTTATGGGCTTTGGCTTTAGCACCTGGGGGCACAGTTAAAAGATGCATACACAACCCACCTGCACCTGCTGTTTCATTCGTTACACCCGGAAAATAATCAAACCCCTGCTTTCCGCGATAAGCATCGCCAGCGTGAATTAATTTACAATCAACTTGAGAATGTGTTTCCATACCTCAAAGTGTAGCGCTTAAAAGTGAGACACCCTCTCACATAAAATCATCTCGCAAACATCAGAGGGCTTATTCCCAAAAGATGAAAGGCCGATTTCATGATCTAAACCTTATCCATTTTGAAACAAACAGGTCTGCGTCCTCCCCCAAAAGATGTAATATCGAAATCACCATATGACCTTTGGTAGTGCAGTGCGGGCTTTGCCCATGCTACCAAAGGTCTTAGACAGTGTTTCTTAAAACAATTTTTCGCCGAAATCACTATCTCAGCGTTGTTATGGGGCGGCAAAGCCGCCCCATAACAACGC
>JAGWYZ010000135.1 GCA_018969115.1 Chloroflexota bacterium
GTATACTGCGGGGGGATGTTGTTCTTCTTTTTTTTTCATACCCTCTGTTTTACTACAGATTTGAACAACATCCCTACTTTTAGACTAAACTACCGTGTATCACATTTTCACAGTTTCACTTTAACACTGCCCCCACAAACTCACGTTGCCCACGCGCAAAATCACCAGCCGATGCGGCTTTTTTGCCCTCAAGCTGAATCTCGATCAGCTCGATTGCCCCGCCACCACAGGCCACCAAAATTTGCTTACCTTGGGCAAACACTTGACCGGGCGGGCGCAACATGCGGTCAAATTGCACAGATGGTGCGGCCTTGAGAATTTTTAGGTTTTTGCCCTGCCACGTTGTCGAGGCCGAAGGCCACGGCGACATGGCGCGGATATGGCGCTCAAGCTCGACGGCTGGGCGCGTCCATTCGATCTTGCCTGCTTCTTTTTTAAGGGTGCGGCAATGGGTGACAAGCGCAGCATCTTGGGGCTGTGGCACAATTTCGCCACACAGCCAGCGTGGCAAAGTCTCGGTGAGCAAATCGGCCCCTACTTGGGCCAAAACGGGGGTGAGTGTGCCGGTGTTGTGCTGTGCCTCAATGGGCACGGCCCGTTGCGATAACATCGGCCCCGAATCTAGCCCCAATTCCATCAACATGATGGTAACACCGGTGCTGGCATCGCCCGCGCCGATGGCGGCGCTGATGGGCGAGGCCCCGCGCCAACGCGGCAGCAATGAGGCATGAACGTTGATACAACGATGGGGTGGCAAATCGAGCACATCGCGCCGCAAAATTTGCCCGAAAGCTGCCACAATGATGACATCGGGGCGCAAGTCGCGCAGTTTTGCCACCTCGTCGGCGGGTTTAAGCGAGGGCGGCTGCAAAATAGGCAAGCCATGTTGCAACGCCAGTTGTTTTACGGGTGATTGGGTCAGCACATTGCCCCGCCCAGCGGGCGCGTCGGGTTGGGTCACCACCGCCACCAGCTCGCCAAGTTCGGGGTGATCAATGAGGGTTTGTAAGGATGGCACGGCAAATTGGGGCGTGCCCATAAAAATAATGCGCATAAATATCAGGTTGGTTAAAGCCAAGCACCTTAATTTAACAATGTCACATGAGCGGTTGTGTCTCGATGAAAGTCGTTTTTATCCGCATGCTTGGCAAATGTGCCATTGTCATGTTAATGTTTGTATCAGTGAAACGGCTCGGTTAAGGGTGATTTTATTAAAACCCGATCACAGAGATCATTTAGCTTCGCGTTCGAGAATATGGCAATGATACCTGTATGACAAATTTAGGTCGGCAAAATCCTTAAATCGTGTTTTTGGGCGTGTCTAACTTCAACTCGATATAAACTGCCATAAAGGCGGATTGACCTTTTGCATCGCCACGTTAAGTAATGGCGTGCGTGGTTTGTCAGGCTAATTTGTAAAATCGTGCAAATGACATCGAAGCAACCTTTCTACCCATTCGCTTAACTGACCATTAGCAGTGGCAAAAGCTACTGCGACTAAAGCGCATCATTTACGCTTCCTTCAAGTCGCCATCCAGTTGCGATAGCGTAATGACCTCACCGCCATGCACACGCATTTCACTGACTGCCGCCGCAGTTGCCGCCCCGCGTGTAAACAACATCGGCTTTACTTGCCAACCGGCCCCGCCCTCTGGTAAATCGGCTAACACGGTGGGTAATTTGTGTTCAATCAGTTCACGTGCAATTTGGCGATCGACCCCATCCAAACCCCATTTGCATTCGCCAATCAACACCTGTTTATGGCTCCAATTCACCGCCACCACATCGGTTTGGGCGGTGCGCGCCCAATGGCTGCCTACAGCCCCGGGGCTAAACACGCTATTGTTAAGGCTGATCTGCCCCATGCGTCCTTGTTGGCGCACTTATTCACGCGCCAATTCTTCAAAGGCGGTGGCCCCAACAAAGGCCCGTAACCCATTGCGGGCATAGGTTAACACCGGTTCGGGGTCAAATTGCAGGCTGTCTTGATAAGGCGCGATCCAAAAATGTGAGTTCGGCAGTGCGGTTGATGAAGGTATTCATAGGCTAGCACGGCGGTTTGACAATTAAGCCACCTGCCGTGTATTATACACAGCAGGTGGCTTAATTGTGAAATGGCAGATGTTACGCAAAAGTGATCATTTAACGTTTCTGCTCAACCCCGTCCATGCAGAAGTCCATCGTTTTTGGCAGTTATATAAAAACGCGACCTGCCATCCAATGAAGTGGGTGAATGATCATGCGGCGCATAGAATTCGCGTGTGAGACGCACAAAGCCGCCCTACGGCGGCTAAGACCCAGCCCGCAAAGGCGGGCTTTGTGCGCCTAGCACTTGGTTTATAACCACTGCGTTAATATCGGTTAATCCCTATCGTTAACATGGACGGGGTTTATCATCTTGCCGCTTAGACCAACCTCCCGATCAAGATAGATTTTGGCTGCACATATTTTGTGCGTCATTCCGACGAGGAACGAGGAGGAATCTTTGCGTAAACATAATCATCGTGCGATTTTCCGCAAAGACCCCTTGCGGAATTCCGCAAGTAGTGACTCCATTTTTAGGGGGTCACTTCACTCATGGCCTATAGCTCCTACGGAATCGTGCCTGTGCCGAAACGGTATTGCTCAAGCGCGGCCCAGTCAATATTGACCCCGAGGCCGGGCGCATCGGGCAGGGTGACGATGGCGGGTTCGCTTGGCACAATCGGTTGCGGCAAGATGTAGTCGCGGCGTTCATAGGTCCAGCCCGGCGGGTCGTAGGGGAACTCGATAAATGGCGCGGTGCTGAGGGCGGCGCTGACTTGCAGATTGGCCAGCACAACCAAGCCATCGCCCCAAGTATGTGGGGTGAAAATGCAGCCAGCGGCTTGCACCTCACGCGCCAATTGTTGCGCCCGCAAAATGCCGGTCGCCCATACCACATCGGCCTGATACACATCGAGCGAGCCGTGCTTGAGGTATTCGAGTTGTTCGTTAAAGTCACGGTTGCCTTCGCCACCGGCGATGCGCAATTTGGCACGGCGGCGCAATTCGGCCAAACCGCGATAATCGTGGCGGTGCAGCGGTTCTTCCAGCCAATAGCAGCCTAGCTCGTGCAGCGCGTCGGCCATCCACAAGGCAGTTTTAAAATCCCAAGGCGCACTGGCATCCCAAGGCATTTGCCAGCCCTGATTGGCATCCACCAAAATGTGCATGTCGTTGCCGATGGCCTCGCGCACGGCGCGAATGACGGCTAAATCTTTGCGCGGGTCGGGGTCGTGAAAGCGAATTTTGAGGGCTGGATAGCCTTGATCGCGCAGCATTTTGGCGCTTTCGGCGCGGGCGGCGGCGGGTTTGCGTTCGCCACAACTGGCGTAGAGCCTTACTTTGTTGCTGCGCCCACCCAATAGCTTCCATAGCGGTTGCCCGCTGATCTTGCCCATCAAGTCCCACAGCGCCACCTCGAGCGGCCACATACGGGCATACATAAATTGCAAATTGTCGAGGATATGTACATGCCGCTCGATGTCGAAGGGGTCGTGCCCGATGAACAAATGCTCATGTCCGGCAAAGCCGAGCATACTGTCGCCACTGCCGACGCCCTCAAATTCGCCGGCTCGCACCCGCACCAGCGTAGCGCTGTGGGCCTTGCGTGGGCGCGGGTCCCAGCTTGCGTTAAATGGCGGGTCGAGTGGTAGTCGGTAGTGGTGGATTTCGATGGAATCAATTTTCATAATGGGTGAATGAGTGAATGGGTGAATGGGTGAATGAGTGAATTTTTAATTGGTTTTCACCCAAGAGCACGCCAGTATTTTGCCGATTTCATGAAAATAATTGGATGAGACTCCAGTTGCGACTGGATGTTGACAGATAGCGATAGATGTTTGGGCTGATTTTCCAAAACAAGCTATTTTTCCATCAATAGTGTGGGGCGTTAGATCTACATTGGCTATTTGCTGCCACCAATCAAGATACATAGTTCCATATAAGACTAGATTTTTCGGTTTGTGTTTCAATATCAAGCTATTTAATTGCTCGCATCTTTTGGGGCCTATAACTTTCTTGTATTTTTTTCTAGTCGCTAAAATCGAGTTATCTGAGTGCGTGCCATAAATCCAATCTTTAGTTGAGGGAGATGGTAAAGGCAAAAGTTCAATCAAACAAGATTCGCTGTTTTTACGTGCTAATTCTGTGATTTGATATTGCCTAACCATTTCTGTGTTAGGAATTTCTCCTTTTGCTGACAAGAGAATCCTGATTAACTTATTCCAAGTTGGTTGTAACTTTGCATCTTTTTTAAAGAAAATGTGTTCCGTGTGGCATTCGTAAATATCATCTATAGCGCGTCTTTCGCGTTTATTCCATAGTTGAATTTTTTGATTGATTTCTTCAAATGAGGCTCCGCCTCCTTCTTCTATTCCAACAAACCAATAATTGGCATTTGGATTGCCGTATCCCCAAAAGGAGTTCATATAACTAGCAAGCAAGTTGTCGTCAAATTTTTGCATATTTTTATTGTAGTAACTACCAGTCCCTAATTTGTATGCACAGTTAATGCCTTAATATGGCGTACCAAGCGATTTACCAAACTAAGGTAATCATCCATCTCTTGATAGCGGTCAAGCTCATTATTTTCATCAGGTGTAATCACGCTATCTTGCGCCCGATCAAGCGGGTGCTGAATGCGTTTCTGTAATCGGGCAGAAGCACGCAATATTGGAATCCCTTCTTATAGTTAAATTATATGAGGGTGTGGGGTGGAGGGTGTGGGGTGTGGGGTGTGGGGTGTGGAATGTAGGGTGAGAATCTTCAACCCTTCACCCTGCACCTCATACCCTTTACCCCACACCCTACACCCTGCACCCTATACCCCACCACACCCTTTGCCCTTTTACCAAATATCCCCAACGGTAAAGCCGTTTGGGTAGGGGTCTTCAGGGTCAACAACGTATTGGGCGAAGCCGGTGATCCAGCCGGTGCCGCTGATGGTGGGCACGACGGCGGTGTAGGGGCCGATTTGGGTTTGTGCGATCAGGCGGCCCGTGAAAACCGTGCCGAGCACGCCTTCGTGATGAAAGTCTTGATTGAGGCCGAGTTTGCCGCGTGCAAACAGCGTCGCCATGCGGGCCGAGGTGCCAGTGCCGCATGGCGAGCGGTCAATCACGCCCGTCCAAGTCGTGGGGCGATCCCAATCTAATTTGCCGGTGCTGACGGTGACGACGTTGCGCATGTGGTTGGTGGGGTTGTGGGCTGGGCCAGTCAATTGCCCGATGGTGATGCCCGAAAAGCCGGGCTGGTCAGGGTGGGTGACGGGCAATTGCTCGGCGGCGGCAGCCTTGATCATCTCGGTGATGCGCACGATATCGCCGCCCTCGTCGGCGGTAAGTTTTAGCCCAAACTGGGCGGCCTCGGCAATGACGTAAAACATGCCGCCATAGGCCACATCAACTTTTACTGTGCCGAGATGCGGCACTTCGACGATGGCATCTAAATGGGTGGCGAAGGCTGGCACATTTTTGAAGGTGACGCGGCGCACTTTGCCGTTGGCACATTCGGCCTGCACCCGAATGAGGCCAGCCGGGGCTTCGAGCGTCAATTCGGTGACGGGTTCTTGCATCGGGATCATGCCGGTTTCGAGCAAGGCGGTGGTGACGCAGATGGTATTTGAGCCAGACATGCCCGGGTATTCGACCTGCTCCATGATGACAAAACCGGCATCGGCATCGGGGTGGGTGGGCGGCAAAATGAGGTTGCAGCACAGCGCTGGGTAGCCGCGCGGCTCGCGCAACATGCGCTGGCGCAGCCCATCGGCCTTGGTCGCCAAATACTGCATTTTGTCGAACATGGTCGTGCCCGGCACATCGAGCACGCCCCCCACGATGACCCGCCCCGGCTCGCCGCAGGCGTGAACATCAACGGCTTGAATCATGTTGGATAGGCGCATAGAGAAAGGATGAAGGATGAAGGATGTTACATCCTTCATCCTTTTATTAAAGGCTTGCCAAAAACTGTGCGCCGAGGGTGAGGCCGAGTTGCTCGCCTGCGGTGCTGCCGTTGAAATTGGCATCTTCAAGCTCGATTGAGATTGCGCCAGCGTAATGATTTTGCTGCAAAATTTGCACGATGTCGAGCCAATTCGAGCTGCCATGCCCGGGGATGGTGTAGCGCCATGCCTGATTGCCAAATTGAATGGGTTTGGCAAAAGTGGCGGGTTGCTCGTGCCCATATTCATAGGCATTGTCGGCCAGCAAGGCGCAATCTTTGCCATGCACATGATGCACCCGCCCGATGAACTCGCGCAAGAAGCGAATGGGGTCAATACCCATGCGTTGCAGATGCGACGGGTCGTAATTGACCCCCATGCTGGCTGATGGCACGGCCTTGAAAAAGGCACGGTAGCCTTCGGGGGTGCAACACAATGCGCCCGGGCCGGGCCAGCCTTCAATGACGATATGCCCGCCATGCTGTTCGAGCATTGGGGCCAGCGCGGCAAAGCTCTCGACCATATAGCCAAAATTCTCAGCGCGCGGCAATTCGGGCTTTTCAGGCAACATCACCAAAAAGTAGTTGAGCGGCCCAAGTTTGGCGCAGGCTTCGATATAGGCCACATTGGCGGCAATGGCGCGTTTGCGTGTGTCGGCATCGGGCGAGATCATGCCGTGCCACTCTTTCAAATCGACTGAGCCGAGTTTGAGGCCAGCGTCTAAGATTTGCGCCCCAATCACATCGCCATCGCGCCCGATGTCGATGGCTTCTAACCCGTTGGCTTTGACCCATGCCACCAAGCCCGCTGTGTCTTTAAACCAATCTGTCCAGCCGCGCCGAACGCCAATCGGAAATTGTCCTGTTCGTGTCTTCATCTTTTTTATAGTGCAAAGTAGAAAGTGCAAAGTGCAAAGTGCAAAGTGCAAAGTGCAAAGTAGCCGCACTTTCTACTTTCTATTTTGCACTTTGCACTTTTTTAGAAAGCTGCTCGATAGAGTTGCTCCATCACTTTTTCGTTGACGCTGCGGGGGTTGGTCCACCAGTTTGAGTCAACGGTATAGGCATATTTTGCCATAGTCGGAATGACCGATTCGGGCACGTTGACGTCGCTCAGGCAGGTGGGCAGGTTGCAGTCTTTGGCAAGTTGGGTGACGGCCTCGATCCCGCGCTCGGCGCGTTGGCGCAATGAGCCAGTGGTGGGCACACCCAGCGCCTCGGCAACGGCGGCGTAGCGCTCAATTGCGCCGGGCAAGCTGTAGCCCATTTGATGTGGCAACATCAGGCTACACGCCAACCCATGATGCACATTGGCAAGGCTGCTCAGTTGGTGTGCCAACGAATGGCACGCCCCCAGCCATTTGCTGCTGATGGCAACCCCGCCGATGAAGGCGGCGTGGGCCATGTCTTCGCGGGCTTGGCGGTTATCACCCTGCGCCACCGCCACCGGCAAACTTTGGGCAATCAGGCGTATGCCTTGTAAGGCCATTGCATCCAACATCGGGTTCCAATTTTTGCTGACATAGGCTTCGATACAGTGCGAAAGCGCATCCATGCCGGTTGCAGCGGTCAAAAAGGGCGGTAACCCCAGCATCAATTCGGGGTCAATGATGGCTATGGTGGGCATCGAACGGGGATGCCCAACCCCGAATTTCATTTTGGCGACGGGGTCGGTGATGACAGCCCACGAGGTGGCCTCGGCCCCAGTGCCTGCGGTGGTGGGGATGGCGATGAAGCTCGGCAAGACCTTGGGGCAAGGGCGGGCTTTGTCGCCCATGCGATAGGCATATTCGGCCACTTTGCCATCAACGGGGCCACCAGCCACCAACATGAGGGCCTTGGCGGTGTCGAGACCGCTGCCGCCACCCACACCCACAATCAGGTCGGCCTCGCTGGCGCGATAGGCCGCCACTGCCGCATCCACCGAGGTGTCAGACGGATTGGGTTCGACTTTATTGTAAAGTGTGTAAGCCAACCCCGCGTTTTGCAGTGAGGCTAAGATCGGGTCTACTAATTTTGCGGCGACCACACCCGGGTCGGCCAGCACAAAAACATGGGTTGCGCCTTCGGCTTTGGCGCTGGGGCCAACTTTTGCCACAGTGCCATAACCAAAATGCACTTCGTTGGGCCAAATGTAATATGAGGTTGACATAGTTTAGGTCAATATTATCCTCTTTAACAATACCTTTAACAATATCTTTAACAATACCTTCGCCAATTTATCTTTTCTGGTCGAATGCAACCGAGAACCTAAACCGCGACTCTTTTGAGCACTGTAGTTATATGCCAATCGGGCAGGTAAAACACATTTTCGTCGAAATCACGATATGACCTTTGTTAGCATGGGCAAAGCCCACGCTAACAAAGGTCATATCGTGATTTCGACATTACATCTTTTTGAGAAGAAAGCAGACCTATGTGTTTCAAAATAGATGGGGTTTAGCAAATGCTTTTCCCAGATTTGAGTTTGAGCGAAACGGTCACCCACTAGTGATGGGGGTACTCCGCTTATTTATCAAACCATTTGCGCCATTTCACTGTAACGGTACGATATACAATCATCATGCGGTCGCTAGGGGTGTCGCAGACATTCACACTGGTGTTTTGTTCGATCACGCGATAGGTAATTTCGGTGCGTGCCATCAAAATACAATTGCTATTGGCCGAGCGCTCTGGCCCAAGCTCAAATTGACGTGAATAATAGTGATACACCTTGGGGAATTCGTCGTTGGTGCGATACAGCCCCGCCCGTTGCACACTGATGTCGGGCCACCATTCAGTCGTTACATCTTCGCTCGACTCGGTGGCGTTGGGGTAATCGATCGATTGGTAAAGCGGGTAGCCAACCCACAACCCAACGCTGCCGAGGCCAAGGCAAGCCACCAGCCCGATGCACAAAAAGCAAATACCGACGATTGTGGCGACCATGCGGCGCGGGCTGGCGTTTTTCATATCTTATCCTAAAAAAGGGGCTAAATTGCGACAATGCCGATTTCATTATCCCTCCGCAGGCTACGCCTGCGGAGGGATAGTGAAATCGGGTAAAACCGTATTTTTATTCCTTATTTAGTATAGACTAAGTTTATGCCACCGCCATGCGTAATACTTGTCCAAGTATGGCAATGCCTTGCTCAATGCGCTCCGGTTGCGCATTCGAGAAATTAAGCCGGAAAGTATTTTGCCCACCGTTTAAGTGAAAATCTTCACCCGGCACAAAGGCCACTTTGTGTTGAATGGCAACTTGCAGCACATCGGCGGCGTTAATATGCGTAGGCAATGTCACCATCAAAAACAAGCCACCATCGGGGCGCGTCCATGTCACCCCTGCCGGAAAATGTTGTGCCAGTGCTGCCAACATCACATCACGGCGCTGTTTATAGGCCGCCCGCAGTCGCGGCAATTGTTGATCAATCACGCCATCTCGTGCCAAAGCGTGGGTAATATATTGGTTAAGGGTGCTGGTGTGCAAATCTGTGCCTTGCTTAAACATCACCAGTTTGTCAATCACGGCTTCATCTGCCAACACCCAGCCAATACGCAAGCCCGGTGTCAGCACTTTTGAGAACGTGCCGCTATAAATGACGCGGCTGCGCAGCTGCCCTGTTGCGTCGGCCTCGGCCTCTAGTTGAAAAACGTGCGGCAGGGCTTCGCCGCTATAGCGCAATTCGCCATAGGGGTTGTCTTCGAGCAGGCCAACATTGTATTTGCGCAACAAGCCCGTCAACTGCTGCCGTCGTGCAAGGCTAAGTGTCGTGCCTTGTGGGTTTTGAAAAGTGGGGATCGAGTAGATTAGTTTTGCGCCCTGTTGCAACAAAGGCTCAAGTGCATCGACCACCATGCCATTTTCATCAGAAGGCACACCCAAAAACTGCACGCCCAGCGGTCGCCATGCGCCTAATAGCGCCAAATAGGTCGGGTTTTCCACAATCACTTTGTCGCCTTCATTCAACAACACACGCCCAATTAAATCGAGGCCTTGCTGCGCCCCACTCACAATCAGCACATTGTCGCGGCCTATGGTGAATGGCTGCCCAACTCGGTTAAATTGTGCCGCCACCCAGTCACGCAGTGGCGCAATGCCTTCCGTTTCGCTATATTGCAAGGCTTGATGACCAAATTCGCTCAGCATGAGATCGGCGGCTTCTTTTACTTTTTCTACCGGAAAAAGCTCTGGGGCCGGCAGTCCCCCAGCAAATGAGATCATGTCGGGCTGCGCGGTCAGTTTGAGCAGTTCACGCACTGCCGAGCGTTTTGTGTACTGGGTACGCGTAGCAAATTGAGAATTCCAGTTCATTTTAAGATCAGCGTTAACAACCAAAATGCCGCCATGCCGATGACGAGCGTGGCGGTAAGATTACGGGTGCGCCATGCCACAAAAGTGGCGATTAGCCCCGCCAACAAACGTACATTGCTGAGTGAAAAGTCGAGGGCTTGATCGCGCACCAACAATTCTGGCGTGATGATGGCGGTGAGCGCGGCGATGGGCACAAAACGCAACGCCCGTGCCCAAAATGGTGACACATGCAGCTTGTCCATCAGCATGATGAACGACAGCCGATAGCCAAAGGTGATGATGCCAATTAAAATAATTGCCAATAAAATCATTATTTTTAACTCATATGACGCGCAAAACGCATATTTCACCACGAAGCACACAAAAAATTCAAAGATTTGCAACGAAAAGCCTTCTTTTTTTTGATCTTTGTGTGCTTTGTGACAAAAAAGCTGAGCTTCGTACTATTTAAATTTTGCCTCGACCAACATCCCAGTCGCGATGCCGAGCAACGTTGCCACAATCAGCCCCAATTTGAGTGGCATGGCGAAGGCCACCACCGCCACGACACCCGCCACTGCTGCTGCCACCATATCGGCTTTATGGCGCAATGCTGGAAAAACAATCGCAATAAACGTGAGCGGCACGGCAAAATCTAGCCCCCAACTGGCCGGTATTTGCCCGCCGATAAAAATGCCGATGCCCGTGACAATTTGCCAAGTGAGCCACATGGTTGCGCCGCAACCAAAGAAAAACCAATGCGATAGCGGGTTGGGCTTGGCTTTATACATCACATAGTGCGAAATACCCACTGCATAGCCCTCGTCGGTGAGCAAATAGGCCAGCAGCGCCCGCCATTTGCGGCTGAGATGCTGCATATAGGGCGCAATCGACGCACTGTAAAGCATATGCCGCAAATTGATGATGGCCGCCGTCAGCACAATTGTCAAAATTGGCGTGCCTTCACCAACCAGCCGTGCCGTGATCAGCTGTGACGAGCCAGCAAAAATGATTTGGCTCATGGCCCAGCCGATGCTGGGCGGCAAACCGGCCCTGTTGACCACCACTCCATACACCAGCGCAAATGGCACAACGCCCAACAGCAAAGGGGCGGTGATGCGCACGCCAGCCCAAAACGCAGATAACTTTGTTTGCATGGTTATTATTTCATCATTAGCTTGTTTTTCATCATTTGGAGAAACAAGTTTTCACTGAAATGACGATCCCCGCATCCCCGTAGGAGATGCGGGGATCGTCATTTTGGCATTATGCATTTTTAAATTGCCTCTGATTATTGAAAGAATTGTTACTACTCAGGGCATAGAAACAGCTGAGTGAATAAGTGAAAAAATATAACACACAGGGATGAAACAGGCAGAAGAATTTACGGCAATATATCGGAGCGGGGAAGAAGCGACGATAAAAGTAATGCTG
>JAGWYZ010000136.1 GCA_018969115.1 Chloroflexota bacterium
GAACACGCAGCTATATTTCTACTTTAGGTAAGCAGGGTATGGATATTTTGGGTGCTCTGCGCTCCGTTTTTGATGGCGATCCTATCATGCCGTCTATGCCCTGAGTAGTAACAAATTTGATTTAAGAAACACTCTCTAATGAAAAATCCTAAAATTAAATTTTCATCAGTTCATCGTAAACCCTACATCACCTTCAAGATTTGTTGTATAATTTCCACTACCTGAAGCGAAAGCAAAAGGCAAATGTTCCTCGATAGCTCAATGGCAGAGCAACCGGCTGTTAACCGGTAGGTTACTGGTTCGAATCCAGTTCGGGGAGCTTTTTTATTTTTCACTTTTTTACATTCATCGTGCCAATCGTGCTTGAATAGCATTAAACCAAATCTCGCTGATTTGATCGTAACCTGCCGAATTTGGATGATTACCGTCATCGGCCAACGTGGCAGGAGCAGTAAAAATGGTCGTGGCAAAAAAATCGGCAATGGCGGCCTCTTGTTGGGCGGCAGTTTGGGCAATGGCGCTGTTGTAGCGCACCACTTGCATCGACATACGCACTACCTCAGCCGCCGATATACCGGTAAATACAGCGTTGCGCCGTGTCACATCAGCCGCTACCGGGCGCTTCGATTGATCATCGAGCAGTGCCAACACAACTATCGCACCTGTTGCCCGCAAACGCCGCACAATCGTGTCGATATTAGTGGCAAAATGGGCGGCATCGCGCACATCGTCGGCAGGCGCAGGATTGTTATATTCATACAAATACCACAAATCATTACTACCAATCCATACCAGCGCCACGCCTTGTCGCCCTTGGCTACGGGCATTGTTCAAGGCTGCCTCGGCTTGGGTTAATTGCGATGGCAAGCCTTGGTCACCATCAATGAGCGCATCTGAGTTCCAGCCCGATTTGCCCAAATTAAGCATTGTTGAGCCACTGCGTAGGTTTTGTAAACGCGGCAACAAACGCCGCGGAAACCCACCGCCTTGAGCTGAGTCATCTCGTTCGCCTTCGGTCAGGCTATCGCCCAAAGCCACAACAGTGAGTGGGCCAACTGTGGTGCTAGCGCGTGGCGTAGTCGTAGCAGCAGGCAGGCGTGTGGGTGTAGCAGCAACACTGGTGCTGACCCCTTTTACCAAAGTTGGCAATAAAACGGTAGATGTTTGTGATGGGCGGCTGGTGGTGGTAGATTGAGCCGCTGCTGAGGTGGCTGTAGCAGTGGGTGTTCCAGTTGTTTGTGCCACAGGCGGTGTGCCAATACTGGCTGCCTCACCGGCATAGGCCCCAATTGCAGCCGCAGCGGTTCGGCTGACGCCAGCCCGATCAAACAAAACCACGTTGTTGGTAGGGCCAGCAGGCACGGCTGGGCGCGTGGGCGCATCGGCCCACGAGAAATCGGGGATGGCGATAGCCGCTACCCTAAATAAATTACCGCCCGATAATGGGCGAAAATCGCCGGCACTGGGGTTGCTCAATTGTGGTTCGAGGCTATTGATGCGATTATCGGCCCGTAGTTGGGCCGCATTACATGTCGGGTTGCTGTCGGCACACCCTTGTGTGTTACCTTCAACCCCCAACGGGTGCGTGGTTGGCCCGTTCCAAATAATATTGCCCCGAATACGTAAATTGTCGTCGGTGCGGGCGGGGCTGGCCACATTGCTATCGGTTGGCGGGGTGATGGCCGGGTGCACCGTCAGATGCTGCCATTGGCTTTGCATGCCAGTTGGGTTGTAAAAAATGTTGTTATATACAAAAAGATTGCGGTTGGGAATAAAAGATTGCTCATCGCCTAACACAGTCCATGCCCCAGCTGCATGAAGTGGACGACAGCGCTCGATCTCGCCGCCATCGCAACCATGCCCGCCAAAAACGGCCTCAAAAATATGGCTGCGTTGGCCGGTGCGATAGCAGGTATTGAAGGCAAAAAGCACGTTATAGGCGCCATTCGCGCCAAAACATGCCCCTTCAACCTCATGAATGACATTATTAACAAACTGCACCCCATAAGCCTCGTAATGCAACCATGGCGGCACCATATATTGCACGCCAGTGCCCTGCCCAGCCGTAAAACCCCCAGTGCCACAGTTGGCAAACTCGTTGCCATCGATCCGAAAATAAGCCGAGCCGCCTTTTAGATAAGCGCACCAGTCATTGGCTTGTGAAAACCGATTGCCGATGAGATGCCCATATTGAACCGCAACCGCGTCAAATGCATTATCACCCGCGCCTGAAATATCACTGTCTTCGATATACACATATTGTGATTGATTAACCTTGATGGTCTCAGTTTGCCCGCCGTCACGGCGGCTTTTAATATTCATGCGTCGCAGCAGCAAATGATCACAGCGTTCACATTGAAAGGCATCGCCGCCTGTTGATGAAACATCAATATTGAGATCTTGCAGGTAGACATAACTAACATTTAGAAATTGTGGTTCCCCACTGCCACCGCCACTGGGCCGAAATGTAACCGTGCCCGGGCCATCGGCAGGTTCGATCAAGATCGGGAATTGTGCTGTGCCACGTTTGTCTTCTAAGTAAGCCCCAGCATATTGGCCCGGTGTAAGGCGAATGCGATAGCCGGTATTGGTCAGTATGCCGCTTGGTAGGCTGTTCCATGCGCTGCGCAAACTACGAAAGGCGCGATTACGGGCGCTGCCATCATTACTATCGTCGCCGCTCACGCCATCTACCCACACATCACGCAAGGTTGGGCTGCCAATGTCATAACGCCCATTGCTAGAAGTAACTTGTTTGGGGCTAACAATGGGCGAGGCAGCGGCTATGGGTTGGGCATTCATAGCAGGTGCAGCTGCGGATTGCGTTTGCTGAAGAGGAGGAATACCACAGGCCGACAAAGTTAAGCTTAGGCCAATAATTACAAAAGTGATGCGAGACAATATGAAAATTTTCATGATATCTATTTTTGTAGCATGATACGTCATTCAAAAGTTCACTAAATTTCACTATTATCTATAGTCATCACCAGTCATCACCCATTGCAGCGACAAGCACTGGGTTGTTTATGCAGACAAACAAGCTATGATAGACCCATGTGCAGAAGTATTAAGCAGTTGCGCAAGGCCGATGCGCCCACAACCGACGCTGAGATACGTGCCGCCGCATTGCAATTTGTGCGCAAAATTAGTGGTTATCGCACCCCATCACGCAGCAATCAGGTGGTATTTGAGCAAGCAGTGGCGGCAATTACGGCATCAACCCAACAATTGTTGACCCAATTACAAGCCAATGAATCACCAAAATTAAAGAAGGTTTCGTCAGTTAATCCGTCTATTATCGAACCAATCGCTTCCTCTCAATAATGAGGGGTAAACCCAAAGATGTCACCTCGTGATTTTGACAAAAACTTATTTGATGAGTGAGCACAGCTGATGCGGCTGATGCGGGCCAAAGCGATAAATTTTTGCACAACTTCAGGTTGACTTTCCAACTGTAAGGCCTTAACAAATTGGGTAAAAAAATAGCATAGCAAATCGTTGTCCATAGACCAATCAGGGGTTCAGGTGTATACCCAGACAAATATGAGCCAAGATCAACTTAACCTTGCTAACAGCGTGTTTCTTAAATCAATTTCCACTTTTTTGTTAGCTGAAATCACGTGGTTTTATCAAATCAGAGAGCAAATCAAGAAAAAATGAAGGCCAAAATCACTATCTCAGCGTTGTTATGGGGTGGCAAAGCAGCTCCATAACAACGCTGAGATAGTGATTTTGGCAAAAACTTGTTTTAAGAAACTCTGTCTTACAAGGCTTTAACATTTCTTAGCGCGATTTGCGCCCTGTTTTACTATGCGCATTGGGGAGGGCACATGGTGCGCCCTCTTCATTTATTTTTTATATAAGGAGGCTGGTTATTTTTTGCCCAACCTCTCCAGCTGGCGGGGATAAATCCTATCCAGCTTACAGGTGTATTGCACCCACCTCGGCTTTATGCTAAATTGATAGCGTGATTGCCAGAAATTTTCCAAATAAAGCAAATGCGTAACATAAAAATAACCTGATTCTGCTGAATTCTGTGGTAGGTCTATTAAATCTTAAAAAAGCATCCAGAGCGCAGGTCTGGCATCGAAACAAAAGGGTGATATATCGTAAATGCCAGCCCGAAGTCGAAGGATCGCGCTCTATAGGTGATTTATTACTAGCATGGATCGCCATCCTTCGACTTCAGGCGGTATTTTGGCTTTTACTTTGACACAAAGCACAAGCCGACCTTCGCTCTGGATGCTCTTTACAAAATTTACAGTTATAAGACGCACAAATCATAGAATCTGGCAAAATCATAACATAACAAATGTCAATATAGAGGCGTGCCGGTAGTGTATCTTCGATGTGGCAAGCAAAAAACACGCCACCAGCGTTTCTGTCATTATTTTGTTATTTTTTTATCAATACAGTTCTATTGTGATGCGCCTATACTCATAGATAAACAAAATCAGCAGCGCATCATTTTTCGTAACCCGAGTTGAGGTATACAATGAACATTCATAAATCACTGGCGATTGTATTAAGTAGCGCCATGCTCTTAGCGGCTTGCCGTAGCAACCCTACCCCCCCGCCCGTTGTCACGGCAGTGGCTGGGCCAACCAGCGCCCCAGCCACACCTGCCGGCCCGCCGCCGACTCGCCCCATTGTCGGTGGGCCAACGGCGACACCTATGCCTGTGCTAAGCACCTTGCCACCCTTGCCAACCCGTATTCCATCGCTTAATTTAGGCTTTACGCCGGTGGGCGATAACAAACCCAGTGCACGTATCATCCAATTCACGCCCGAAACCAACCAAAAAATTGCAGCAGATGGCGCAGTCGAGATTGTATTTGACCGCGCAATGGATCAGCAATCAGTTGCCAAGGCCTTGGTGACTGCGCCTAAGGTCGATGGCACGGTGACATGGGTTGGCCCGCGCACCATGCGTTTTAAACCGGCGGGCAATTTGCCACGGGTGGGCGGTTTTGCGCTTGGCCTCAGCCAAGAGGCCAAAGGTAGCGATGGCGCACCCTTACGTGAGCCATTCGAGATCCAAATTTTGGCCCAAGGCAGCCTCGAAGTCAGCCAAAGCATCCCCGAGCGCGATGCCGCCGAGGTGCAACCCGACACCATCATCACGGTCATGTTTAATCGCCCAGTGGTGCCACTGGGCACAGTGGCGCAAACAACCGAGTTCTTTAAAAAGAACGATATTATTAGCTTTGATCCGCCCTTGGCTGGCAAGGCCGAATGGTTGAACACCTCGGTATTGGTGTTTAAACCCGAAAAGCCATTGCCCGGTGGGCAGCGCTTTACTGGCAAAATTGCGGGCAGCCTACAAGACACTGATGGCAACCTGATGGCGGGCGATTACACTTGGCAATTTAGCACCTCAGCCCCCAAGGTGTTGAGCGTTAGCCCAAATGACACCCTCGCCCCCAACGCCCCACCTGCTATTGGGGTGCGTCGCCCCGCGCCCAACCCATCCCAAAACAGAGCGCGGGTCGATAGCGCCATTACGGTGCAATTTAACCAGTTTGTGAATGCCGATTCGGCGACGGCAGCCTTTGCGTTGACCAATGCCAAAGGCGACAAAATTGAAGGCACAACCGTCATCTTGAGCGATACGCTTACTTTTACGCCCAGCAAACGCCTCGATTTTGACGCGGTGTATACGGTCAAAATTGCAGCCGGGGTGCTGAGCGCCAGCGGCGGCGTGGGCGGCAAAGAAACATGGGAGTCGAAATTCACGACCTTCCCCTTGCCCAAACTGGTGAGCACCGACCCAATCAACGGGGCCACCAATGCCCCACCGTTCACCTCATTCACCCTGCGTTTTAATGCGCCGATTAGCCCGGCCACCGTCATGCCCTATTTAAGCATGTCGCCGGCCTTTTCACCTACCAAGGTGTTTACCTATTACAGCGAATTTGACAACAGCTTTACCCTGCAATTTGGCCCCAAGCCTGCCACCGATTATGTCGTCACGATTGCGCCCGGCATTGCTGATGCGTTTGGCAACACTATCGAGCAAAGCAGCACGGTCAAATTCCGAACCGGCAATTTAACGCCCAATGCCAATATTTTGTTGCCCGGCAATGTGGCAACCTTTGATGCCAATGTGCCGGTGCGGGTGGCAGTGCAAAGCAATAACATCAACAGCCTCAAACTCAGTTTGCACCCGATTGTGTTACGCGAGCGCGACCTCAACGATTGGTTTAATGTCGATTCGGGCCTGCCTGCTCGTATCGAACGTTCGTGGACTGAGACGATCAGCGGGCCGGCCAACCAACAAAAACGCAGCAATATTACGGTGGGGGCAGGTGATGGCAAACTGAAGCCCGGCGCTTATTTGCTCACGCTCGACTCGCCCGATTTTCCCAACGATGCCAACCGTAAATATCGCCAACAACGCGTAGTGCTGATCGTGTCTGAGATCAACTTGGTGCTCAAGCGCGAAGCCGCTGGTATCTTGGTCTGGGCCACCGATTTACGCAGTGGTGCACCAGTAGCGGGCTTGCCGGTCGAGGTCTTTAACCTGATTTATGAACGCGCCGGACGCAAAACCACGTCGCTAGGCAGCGCCACCACCAATGCCGAGGGTATTGCCCAAATTACCAGCAAGACCGACCCACGCAGCACTCAATCCTTCGCCATCAGTGGCGACAGCTCAGGGGTGCCGGGCAGCGCGGCCACCAGCCGCTTTGCTTATGTTAATAGCAATTGGGGCGGCAGCGGTTTCCCAATCGATTTTAGTGGGCGCAGTTTTAACAACGACACCGAAGATGTTGGCGCTATTTTGAGCGCAGGCGTGCGCGGCTTTTTGTATAGCGAACGCGCCATTTACCGCCCGGGTCAAAAGGTGTTTTTGAAGGGGTTGTTGCGGCGTGAAGACGATGTGCGTTACAGCCTATTACCGGCTGGCCTAAAAGTGTTGGTGGATGTGCAAAACCCACGCGGCGAAACCGTGTTGAGAAAAGAAGCCAAAATTGATGCCCTCGGCGGGGTTGATCTTGAGGCGCTGTTGCCAGAAAACGCGGCAACAGGGCAATATCGCGCCAGCTTGGCCTTAACCGCGCCCCCACCGGGCGCAACGGCTGAAGAAGACAATGGGCCAGAGGGGATTGTGGTCGCCACTGCCCAATTCACCGTAGCGGCGTATCGCCCACCCGAATATGAAGTGACGGTTAGCCCCAGCGCGGCCCAAGCCGTGCGCGGCAGCACCCTGACCGCCACCGTCGATGCCAAATATTTGAGCGGCGGCGGTTTGGCTAATACACCGATTAACTGGAATGTGTTGGCGAGCCGCGCCAGCTTTAACCCGCCTCGACTCGATCAATATAGCTTTAGTGATGATGACTCGGTTGGCATTTTTGATTGGTGGCGACCCCGCTCAGTGTCGCAGCCTCAACCCATTTTACGTGGGGTTGGCAACACCGATGGGCGCGGTAAGCTTGAGCTAAGTTTACCGATCTCGACTGAGATTCGTTTGCCAAACCCAAATGACAATGGACAAAGTGAGGCGGTGCTCGGCACGCTTAATTACAGCATCGAGGCCAACGCCAGCGGGGCCGACAATCAGCAAATTGCTGGGCGCAGCCGCGTTACCATTCACCCCGCCAAAAATTATGTGGGCGTGGCGGCGGCCCGCAGCGTCGGTGAAGTGAATAAGCCAAGCGAAATACGCTTTGTGGTGGTCGATTGGGACGGCAAACGCCAAAGCAACCGTGCTATTAGTATTGACGTAGTGCGCCGCGAATGGAAGAGCGAATTTGACCAAGCTACCCAACGCTGGAAGAGCGAGATAGTGGATGAGTTGATCAGCAGCAGCAATTTGACCAGCGACAGCAAAGGCGAAGCCAAATATGACCTGACCGCCACCAAGGCTGGCACCTATCGTATTGTTGCCAAAACCCGCGATGATGATGGGCGCAGCCAACAATCAGCCCGCACCGTGTGGGTGAGTGGCGCAGACTATGTGCCTTGGTTCCGCAATAACGATGACCGCATTGGCTTGGTCGCCAATCAGACCTCGTATGTGCCGGGCGAGACCGCCGAAGTGCTGATTCCCTCGCCATTTGAGGGCGCACACATGGCGTTGGTGACGATTGAACGCGGGCATGTGGTGAAGCATGAGGTAATCAAGATCACCAGCAATAGCCAAATTTACCGTGTGCCGATTTTGGCAGAATATGCGCCCAATGTTTATGTGTCGGTGGTGTTGATGCGGCCTTCGACAGCCGCCACTGGCACGGCCAAAGACACGTATAAGCTGGGTAGCGTCGAATTGCCGGTCAAGGCCATTCAACAGACCTTGAGTGTGACCCTGACAGCCGATACCCAGTTGGCACAACCCGGCCAGACCATTAATTACACCTTGCAAATTAACGATAGCGCGGGCAAACCCGTCAGTGGCGTGTTTTCGTTAGATTTGGTCGATAAGGGCATTTTGAATTTGCGCCCACGCACGGCCAACGCCATTAACAGTGCATTTTATGGGCAACGTGGCTTGGGGGTGCAAACCTCGTTGGGCTTGGCAGTGTCGGGCAATCGTTTTGTCGATGAAGATGAATTGGGCGGACGCGGTGGTGGTGGCGGGGCTGAAATTGCCGCCGACAAAGCCGTTGGTGCGCCAGTATTAGCCGCGCCAACCGCGGCCCCAGCACCCGCCGCTGCCCGTGCGTTGGGCAATGCCGCAAGCGAAGAAGTGGCGGTGCGTGAAAATTTTGCTGACACTGGCTACTGGCAACCCACTGTCAAAACCGACGCACAGGGCAAAGCCAGCATCACCATTAAACTCCCAGACAACCTGACAACATGGGTCTTACGGGCGGTTGGGGCCGACAAAGACACTCGCGTGGGCGAAGGCCTAACGGATGTGGTGGCGACCAAACCCGTACTCATTCGTCCGGTCACGCCGCGCTTTATGGTGGTAGGTGATGTGGTTGAACTGAGCGCTATTATCAATAACAACACGGCTGAGAAGGTAAGCGCAGTGGCGTCGTTGCGTGAGTCACGCGGCATTAGCCTCAGCACACCCGCCGATCAACCCATTAACCTAGAGCCAAACAGCGAAGGGCTGGTCAAATGGACGGGCAAGGTGCAAGATGTGACCCAAGCCGATCTGTTGTTTCAAGTCAAAAGCGATAAATATGCCGATGCGGCCCGCCCACGCCTCAGCACCGCCCCCAATGGCGGCATTAGGGTCAACCGCTATAGCACTGCCGAGGTGGTGGGCACGGCTGGGCAAATGATTACGGCGGGGTCACGTAGTGAATTGATTGTGTTGCCGCCCAATTTTGATGTGTCGCAAGGGGCGTTGACAGCGCGGCTTGATCCATCGCTGATGGCGGTCATTCAACCGGGTTTGCGTTATCTCGATAATTACCCCTATGAAAACGCCGAAGCTGTAATGTCGTCATTCTTGCCCAATGTCTTGACTTTGGCCTTGCTGAAAGAATTTAAACAGGCCGATGCCAATTTGCAACGCGATTTACAAGCCAATCTGAACGAAGGGCTAGACAAACTGTATCGTAATCAACACGCCGATGGTGGCTGGGGTTGGTATAAAGAAGCCGAAAGCAATAGCCAAACGACTTTGTATGTTGTGTTTGGCTTGCTACGCGCCCAAGATGCCGGTTTTGCCGTGCGGCAAAATGTAATTGAACGGGCTTTGGTCTACATCGCGCCATTGGTGCGAGATGCTAAAACCTTGCGCAGCACCCCCGACCTCAACCAATTGGCTTATGTGGCCTTTGTGCAAGGCGAAGCAAAAACCTTGCCCACAGGTCAACGCGTGCAAGCCACGACCATCGACAATTTGTATGATCAGCGTGACCGCCTGAGTTTGTATGCCAAAGCCCTGCTCACCCTCACCATTGGTAAGCAAAATGCCAGTGATATACGACTCAAGACCTTATTTGCCGACCTCAACGCTAAAGCTGTACAAAGCGCTACCGGCTCGCATTGGGAAGAAGATCAGCCAGATTGGTTTGCCATGAACAGCGACACCCGCACAACCGCGCTGGTGTTGATGGCAATGTCACGCCACGATGCCAAAAACAATCTTGCGCCCAACGCATTGCGTTGGCTGATGAGTGTGCGCAACGCCGATGGACATTGGCGCAGCACCTATGAAAGTGCGTGGGTCTTGATGGCATTAACCGATTGGGCACGCGCTACTGGTGAGCTAAAAGCCAACTATGAGTATGGCGCATCATTGAACGGCAAGGAATTGGTAAAAGCCAAAGCCGACAGCAACAAAAACGCCTTAGAAAGCAGCGAGTTTAGTGTCCCGATTGGTGAACTCATCCGCGAATCGGCCAATCGTTTGGTGGTGGCACGTGGCACGGGCGATGGGCGCTTGTATTACAATGCCCATCTCAAGACCTATTTGCCCGTGCCCGATGTCAAGGCGCTTGATCGTGGCATTCAAGTGCGGCGGCGCTATGTGGCGGCGGATTGCAGCGAAGGGCTGAAGTGCCCTGAGGTCAAACAAGGCAAATTGGGTGATGTGGTGCGGGTTGAGGTCAGCTTGATTGCGCCGAATAATCTGTATTATGTGCAACTTGAAGACATGTTGCCCGCGGGTGTCGAATTGGTAGACAGCGCCTTGGCGACCACAAGCCAACTTGGAACGAGCAATCCTAGCCTACACAATTCACAATCGAGCTTCCCCAGCCCATACCGTTGGTGGTGGAATTGGTATTCACGCAGTGAATTGCGCGATGACCGCATTGCCTTGTTTGCGCGTTATGTGCCAAAAGGGGCCTATGACTATAGTTACACCATTCGTTTAACCACACCAGGTCAGTTTAATGTTATCCCCACTTTCGCCAGTGAGCAATACTTCCCCGAAGTCTTTGGGCGTGGGGATGGGGCGTTGTTTACGGTGACAAGGTAGACAAAGATGTAATGCCAAAATGACCATCCTACCTTCCCTCCCGAGGAAGACAGGATAGTGATTTCGGCGAAAACCTAATTTACGAGCTATGAGTTATAACTCATAGCTCGTGTCTTAAATATATAAAACACACAGAAATATGCAGAATAGATAATCTGTTTCTTTACATCAAATATGGCTTTTGGGGTATGACAATGCCATTTGTGGGGTTGGTCTTGGTATGAATCACAATTATTATTTTAGGTGGCATCCACGGCTAAAAAATATGCAAGACGCGCTAGCAATGCTGGCAAGCAATCATCGCGTGTTGGGCTTTCGTTGGTGTTGGCTTTGGCTGGCGGCGGTTATGCTGGGTATCGTTGGTTGACTGACGAAGAAGAAGTGGAAGAAGCTATTTTTATAGCAATGACTACAGCGGCCAACCCAGCAGCAGTACTAGCATTACTGTTGGTAAATTGAGCATTAGCACTGCCAGCAAATCAACCTCGACAGGCAGTATGAGTCGGGGGTGATTTGGATCGAGCGCCAAAGGCAGTTTATCGTCATAAGGCATGTTATTACCCAGCCGCGCTCAAATTGCTAGCAACGTTGCCAAGCCTTTGGCGTTAATTTTAATTTCGATGGCTCGTATTACCAAGAAAACGCCTATTATTTGTTCTCGTCCAGCCAAATTCAGGTGCTTGAAAACGCCCTCAACACGCTAAATGAGATGACGATCGCAGCGGTGCA
>JAGWYZ010000434.1 GCA_018969115.1 Chloroflexota bacterium
AACCTCGCTTAGGCGCGTTGTTGGGCGGCGCGAAAAAATAGTGCCGTGAGCGCGTGGAGCTTAGCGAGTTCAGTTACCTTCCATCTAAGTGCAATCGCTAATCCTGGCAGAGAATTGGCCCTTGGGGTAATGGGTGGTAAAATTATAAAAATTATCATTAATAAGTTAACAATAAGCGACTACTTCACCGCTTCGCAAGCCGCTATCCCGATTCCATGATCATCGCTATTTCCTACACGATCACCACTTTTCTTCCCGCGTTCGTGGGATTAGTCTTTCTAAGTTTGCTATTAAGCGCGGTGCTTTGTGGCGCACTGGTATTGAGTCAGCGCTGGCATGGCCGTTACACCTTTGATCAGGTCGATGGCGTGCAACGCATGCACACCAATCGAGTGTCTCGAATTGGGGGTTTAGCTATTTTCACGACCCTCATTGTGACCAATGGCTGGTTTAGCGCAAGTGCAAGTTATCGCCTAATTTCCACGATGCTGATTATGGGAAGCTTCATTTTTACTTTTGGTTTTTTAGAAGACATTACCAAAAAAGTGGGTGTGACCTTACGCATGTGGGCGAGTTTGTTGCCCGGGTTTATTGCCTATTTGTTAACCGATGAATATTTGGTGAGTTTGGATTTTGCTTGGCTTAATGCCATCTTGGGAATTTTGCCAATTGGCCTTGTGTTTACCGCCTTTGCGATTAGTGGCATGACCCATGCGATTAACTTTTTGGATGGCTTAAATGGCTTATCGGCGTGGACTTCCCTGTGGATCCTCACTGGGCTTGCAACATTGGCGGTGATGAATAGTAGTGCGCCCGAATTAGTACCGATTCTGATGCTCATGGGCGCATTAATTGGGTTTTTGATTTGGAACTGGCCATTTGGAAAACTGTTTTTAGGTGATGGCGGCGCTTATTTGATTGGCATGTGCCTAGCATGGTTAGCTATTTCGTTGTCAATTCATAATCCAAGCATAACCTCTTGGTCGATGTTATTGCTTTGCGCTTATCCCATTACCGAGGTACTGTATTCAATGTATCGGCGTATCACTACGCGGCGCAGATCTGGAAATCCCGATCGGGCGCATCACTGAAGCGTACCTCGGACCAATTGACATCCAAGCCTTGTGTGCCCACTAAGCGGCTATTTTGCAATTGAATCAGTTCCCGTTGGCCGCTATACCAAGTATCAATTTCCCCCTGAGCCGATGCTTGCCGATAACCCAGCACCAGTAGCGCATAGGCATCGTTGATTTGCGCACGCAGGTACAGAAATTGGGGCTGAGTAACCTGTTGGTCTAATTGGGCACCTGGGGATTGAAAGACGAGCTTGACCGTTTCCCAAGCCGCGCCTTGATTGCCGGTGCAGGCACACAGGAAACCCGCACATAAAAGGACAGCGAGGTGAAAAACGAAGCGCTTTACTTTAACCATTAAGCCCATTGTAAAAGTTCGTGCCGGTTGCATATAAATAAAAAACCCTCACACGTTGGTGAGGGTTGGTAACTAAAGGAAGGAATTATTTCGAATCGAATAAATCCGTTTTTTAGTGAGCAAGCGCAAGCGCTGGCGCTAGCACTAAGGCGTGAATGCCTTGATGATTCCACTCGGCCAAGGAAACCATACGAATTCCTAAGTGCTCATAGTTCACCGCATAAAAGCCATTCTTCTGCACGACGACAGCATCTTGCCATTGGGGATTGGCAAGCAAGTCTTGCGCCATCACGCCGACAAAAACATCGTCAGACCACAGATACTGAAAACGATAGAGCTGCAGACCCGACTCGAGTTTTGCAAGCGGCGCAATGGCTCGCTTGAGACGAATATCGGAGG
>JAGWYZ010000137.1 GCA_018969115.1 Chloroflexota bacterium
ATATCGTCAAACTATTTTTGCTTACCCGGGTGGTGGTGGAGCCTATATTGTGGCGCATGATAACTTCGGCGATCGGGCGGCCCAAATTGCTGGCGCTTCGCTGTTGGTAAACTATATTTTGACCGTCGCTGTCAGTATTTCGAGCGGTGTTGAGCAAGTTGCTTCGGCTTTTCCGGGCTTATACCCTTACCGCGTTACTATTGCCGTAATCGCCATTGCGGGTATGACCATCGTCAACCTACGTGGGGTGAAAGAATCGGGTAACATTTTTGCGGTTCCGACCTATTTCTTTGTTGTCATTACCTTGTTTACGTTGGGGCTTGGGCTGATTAAACATCTCTCAGGCACATTAGGCATTGTTCAAGGGGTTGAGGTGTTGCATTACCCACCCAGCGAGCAACTGAACTATGGTTGGTTTCTCATCTTGTATGCTTTTAGCAGCGGGTGCTCTGCTATTACAGGGGTCGAAGCGGTTAGCAATGGTATTCCAGCTTTTAAAGAACCTAAGACAAAAAATGCAGCTTCAACCATGATTGTGATGAGTGGTTTGCTTGGCACTATGTTTTTGGGCATCACCTTTTTAGCCAATGCGGTGCAAGCCCAACCGAGTGAGGTAGAAACCATCATTTCGCAAGTTGCACGGGCTGTGCACGGCTCTGGTTTGTTTTATTATTTGCAACTTGGTGCAACTGCCGTCATCTTGATCATGGCCGCCAATACCGCCTATGCCGATTTCCCTCGGGTTGCAGCATTGATGGCAAAAGATGGCTTTGTGCCTCGCCAAATGGCTTTTAAAGGGAGCCGCTTAGTATTTTCGTGGGGGATTGTTTCTTTGGCGATTACTGCCATTTTGTTGATCGTGGCGTTTAACGCGAAGACAACGTTGCTTATTCCACTCTATGCCATTGGCGTATTTATGGGATTTACGCTATCACAATTTGGCATGGTGAGACGTTGGTTGCGTGTTTCTAAATTTGGGACCAATGATGAAATTGTGCTTGCACATACCACCATGCGTTTTGACTCGCAATGGCGTATTAAGGCCATTATTAATGCCATCGGCGGCACGCTGACATTCTTGGTCATGTGTGTTTTTACCTATACCAAATTTACCCATGGCGCATGGATTACAGCGATTGTGATTCCCATTTTGGTATTGCTGTTTATGCGCATTAAAAAGCATTATGTTGATGTGGCACGCGCGCTTAGCTTATCAAAGCGGGTTGTGCATCCAGTAAAACTACCATTGCACACGGTCGTCTTTGTCGATGATATTCACATGGGCACGACTCACATGGTTGATTTTGCCATGTCTTTAGGCTCGCCTTGGACAGCGGTTCATTTTGAAGATAACCCCGAAAAGAGCAAAATGATTCAGACAAAATGGCAAGAGCGTATGGGTGAATGGAATCACCCACTTATTATGCACCCTGCCCCATTCCGCAAAGTGTCTGAAACAGCCGCAGAATATGTACGTGAATTGCAGATGGAAGAGCCAGACACGATGATTCATGTCATTATGGGCCAAATCATCATGCATAATTGGGGTGCTCAGGCCTTACATGCCAATACCTCAATTGGGATCAAACTCGCCTTACAAAATATGAAAGGGGTGGTCGTCACTGATGTGCCTTACCAAATTCGCCCAGAAGATGTTGAGAAAGCGCCACCAAATGAGCCAAATGATCATCCGATGGGTAGCGCACCGGCCAACCATTAAAGAAAAAAGTGTACGTTCCGTATTCGGCCCCGGTCGTCGCTCATCTACCGACCGGACGCATTAAGTCGCTATTGACCCAAATATTCGGTGAGTCTTTGTTTGACCCATGCGCCTTCTTCAAACGACATTCTAACGCTCGGGGTTTGGGTGTAATCGGTCACAGAGGCATAATGGCTGTTGTCGTAACATAAGTCAAAAACCGTTTGTAAATCGAGCGTTACATCAGGGTCGGGCGATACCAAGGGCACACGGAAATGAGGGAGTGAATCTGTTAATCGAATCGGATATAACTCATATGCATTATGACGTGTACTACGGTTGACACTAACCATATAGCGATAGTCGATACGACCATTAATATCTTCTGGCTCAGGTGTCACACGAATCCCGTTGCCCAACAAATCGATTTCAACCCAATTGGCACGAGTGTTCAAAATCTCTTCTTGTTTTCGGGCATATTCTTCATGGCCCGCTCCCATTTTGTTAGATGGGCTAATAAGTTCGATGTCTGTAACCACTTCGCCCGTTTTGCTTTGAATAATCTCAATAAAGGGTTTGCGTCGTTCACGGTCATCGCCGAGCAATACCAAGTAGACCCGTTCATCCAAACGCGCATGATATTTGGGGCGCAGCATGGGTTGTAATGCATCACGGATATAGGTGTTTAGTGATTGATGCACCCCACGCCAAATAACAGGGTCTTCGAGATACGGATCCATACCGGGGAATGGGCTAGGCATAACTTAATTTTACCCAAATGCTATGGCTTATTGTGTCTGTGTTGGGGGCAAGCGCGGGTCTTCGCTGCGGAAAAAACGTGGTTTGCCCAGTAAGGTCTCTAGTTTGAGTGGCAAAGTTAACCCATTTTTGCCTTCGGTTGGAATATAAACCCAATGCCCGGGCAATTCACGAATGTAATTAGCAACCGCACTTGGCACGGTGTCGAGTGAGGTTTGGAGTTGGCGCAACACACACAACCAGCGATCTTTAATATATTCATATTCGATCACATCGGCTAAAAAGGTGGCACGGGCGCGGTTGCCATCGGGCAAGCGCCAAGTAAAGTTGATTGAAATTTGCTCTGGCATATTGTCAGGTATCATTCTAATTGGCATGAACACACTTGCACAATTCTTTGAAACCTATCTCCCACAAATTGAAGCTGAAATGTTGAATGTTGTCAGCACGAACGAGTCTATGTTAGGTGAACAGCCACATACACTGGTAACCATGTCGCGTTATCACTTGGGTTTTGCCAATGCCGATGGCACATCGGCCCGTATTGCTAGTGGCAAACGCATTCGCCCGATTTTGGTATTGTTAACCTGCCTAGCCAGTGGCGGCAGTGCCGAAACTGCAATGCCAGCCGCCGCCGCTGTTGAATTGCTGCACAACTTCTCACTCATTCATGATGATATTGAAGATGGGGATGATTTGCGGCGTGGTCGTTTGACCTTGTGGCGGGTGTGGGGGCTGGCCCAAGGGGTTAATACGGGTGATGTCATGTTTTCATTGGCCCATTTAGCATTAGAGCGGCTAATTGATCGTGGTGTAGCGGCTGAACGGGTTATTCAGGCCTTGCGGGTTTTTGACCAAATGTGTTTAGGGCTGACGATTGGTCAACATCTTGACATTGGGTTTGAGCAACGCACCGATGTGACCGCCGCCGAATACATGCACATGATCGAAGGCAAAACTGCTGCACTTACCCGTGCTTGTTGTGAAATAGGTGGCATTGTGGCAGGTGCAAATGCCGATCAGGTTGCGCAATTGGGGGCATTTGGACGCGGACTTGGTATTGCCTTCCAATTACAAGATGACATCCTCGGTATTTTTGGTGACTCGTCGGTGACGGGCAAGGGCAATGGTGATTTGGCTCGTCGCAAGAAAACCTTGCCCGTGTTGAGGGCGTTAGAGCGTGATCAAAGCCTACGCCCAATTTATTATGGTAATGCGCCGTTAAATATTTATGATATGAAAGAACGAATTGAAGGATTGGGTGGGCGGGCTTATACCGCTAGCTTAGCTGAACAAACCTATGCTGATGCAATCCGTGCGCTTGATCGTGCAAACCTTAGTCCTGATGCAGTTAATTTACTTAAGACCTTGGCTCAAAGTCTACTTGGGCGGACAAGTTAGCCTTGCACGGGGATTAAAATCCTGCTCTGGACATACAAACACTGTCTTTGCGGTCTAAATACTAAGCCTGCCCTTGCATGCTTAGTATACCCAGTGAGCCATTTCTAATGGTAATGATTTAGCTGCAAATTTATTTTACTGGGAATTTGTTTTTAATCTTGTTTTTGAGAAATAATTAATGTAAAAGCTTTTTTTTTCGAAAAATTAATTTTTTTGATTGTTATATTGTTTTTTTTTTTATAAAAAGATAAATTTTTTGAGAATAATAACATTTAATTTTGTAGTATAATAATGTTAGAACTAATAAATATATAACATGCAGCCATTTGAATTACCGGATTTTTATATGCCTTGGCCGGCACGTTTGAATCCTAACCTAGAAGCAGCGCGTATTCACTCAAAAGCATGGGCATATGAGATGGGTATTTTGAATACGCCGGAAGATAAAGATAACCCCAAAATTTGGGATGAACGTAAGTTTGATGCACATGATTATGCGCTACTTTGCGCTTACACGCATCCTGATGCACCAGAATCTGAGTTAAACCTAATAACCGATTGGTATGTATGGGTTTTCTATTTTGACGATCATTTTCTCGAGCTTTATAAACGCCCGAAAGATCGTAAAGGCGCAAAGCAATACCTTGATCAACTGCCGTTGTTTATGCCAGTTGATCTCACTCGCACACCACCTGACCCAACCAATCCAGTTGAGCGGGGTTTGATTGACCTATGGAAGCGCACTGTACCCAGTAAGTCGGTGCAGTGGCGAATTCGTTTTTTTGAGAGTACTAAAAACTTGCTCGAAGAATCGACTTGGGAATTAAATAATATTAGCGATAACCGCGTGGCCAATCCGATTGAATATATCGAAATGCGACGTAAAGTGGGTGGTGCACCCTGGTCAGCCGATCTCGTTGAACATGCGGTGTTTGTTGAAGTTCCAGATCGAATCGCAACGACACGACCAATGCGCGTGCTAAAAGATACCTTTGCAGATGGCGTGCATTTACGCAATGATATTTTCTCATATCAACGCGAGGTTGAAGATGAAGGTGAAAACGCTAACTGTATATTGGTCTTAAATCGTTTTCTAAAAGTAGGAGTCCAAGAAGCGGCTGACCTCACGAATGAACTTCTCACTTCAAGATTACAACAATTTGACAATACAGCAGCCACAGAGTTACCATCGCTATTTGTGGAATATGGCTTGAACCCATTGGAATGCCAGCAGGTCATGCTCTATATTAAAGGTTTACAGGATTGGCAGTCTGGCGGGCATGAATGGCATATGCGTTCAAGCCGATATATGAACAGCAAAGCCAATACCTCTTCTTCAATGGGTTTGTTGGGTGGCCTTAGTGGTTTGGGAACCGCTGCTGCTCAAGCAAAATGGTTGGCTGCTGCATTAGGTGCTAATAGGATTAAAAACTATACACATATTCCTTATCAACATGTCGGACCAGCACCATTGCCTAAGTTTTACATGCCTTACACCACTGAGTTAAGCCCATATCTCAATGCGGCTCGGAAACACTCTAAAGAATGGGCACGTGAAATGGGGATGTTGGCAAGCTTGCCTGGTATCCCCGAAGTTTTTATCTGGAATGATCATAAGTTTGATGTGGCAGATGTCGCTTTATGTGGGGCGTTAATTCACCCGGGTGCATCTTCATCTCAATTAAATCTGTCAGCTTGTTGGCTGGTTTGGGGTACCTATGCCGATGATTATTTTCCACTGATGTATGGTTATACCAAAGATATGACTGGCGCAAAAATTTTTAATGCCCGTCTTTCTTCATTTATGCCGCTCGATTCTAGCCCAACACCACCGCCCACTAACCCAGTAGAACGCGGATTGGCAGATATATGGATGAGAACGGCTAATGGCTTAACTGCCAATGGTCGCCGCCAATTTCGGCAAGCTATTCAAGATATGACTGATAGCTGGTTATGGGAACTGGCTAACTTGATTCAAAATCGTGTCCCTGATCCAGTCGACTATATAGAAATGCGCCGCAAAACCTTTGGCTCAGATCTCACAATGAGTTTATCGCGATTGGCACATGGCGATATGATCCGACCTGAGATTTTTCGCACCAGTTCTTTGCGTAGCTTAGAAAACTCGGCAGCAGATTATGCGTGTTTCACGAATGATGTTTTTTCATACCAAAAAGAGGTTGAATTTGAAGGTGAAATGCATAATATTGTGCTTGTCGTTCAGCGATTTCTTGAATGTGAGTTACCGAGAGCGATTGAAGTTGTCAATAATTTGATGACTAGTCGCATGAAACAATTTGAACGTATTATTGCCAATGATTTGCCCGTGCTTCGTGAAGACTTTGGCATGGATGAAAAGGAATGGTCGAACTTACAAGGATATATAGAAAGGTTGCAACAATGGATGTGTGGCGTCTTACGGTGGCATATAGCGGTAGATCGTTATAAAGAATTTGAACTAATTAATAGTTCCGCCGAGAATCAGCTTCGTCGTATTAATAAACGATTTGTTGGGTATTCCCCGCGTAATGGTGTGGGGCTAGGTAATAGAACAGCCGAATCGAGTGTTGCACTGAAATTGTCAAGTAGCCTTACAGGGCTAGGGACTGCATCTACTCGAATCGCAAAGAAGCCTAACACGGAGGTGACTGAAGTTGTTAGTAACGCTCTTTTGGCTGACAAGGCAGAGCCAGTTACCCCACCAAAACAAGTGCTTAATGCGCCTACTGGGCTAGGGACTTCAGCAACCCGAATTGGCAAATAATCATGCTTGTTCACCTACGAAGCTATACCTAAAAGCAGTGTAGTGTCACTTATTTAACAATATATGAATACCGTTTGTTGGGAAATATAGAGCATGTATTGACTTAGCAAAGCTATTCACTTGGCTTATATAAGCTAACCAATGGATTTCATTTATTTAATTTTTTATTTATAGAAAGGATAAACATGTCAGAATCAGATAATTTACATCAATCGTTGTCAAGTTTAAGTACTGCGGCAGCCCGAAAATTGGCGACAACGACAAAAACAGCGCCGCAGATGCAAGGCATTACCTCTCGTTGGTTGCTGCGCGTCTTGCCATGGGTACAAGTGCGGGGTGGTTCTTATCGCGTAAACCGCCGTTTGACGTATACAATGGGAGATGGTCGCGTCTCATTTACAAATGTAGGCGCCACTGTGCAAGTTATTCCACAAGAGCTTTGTGAGTTGCCCTTGTTTCATGGCTTCAATGATGAAAGCGTATTAAAGGCATTGGCATCACGCTTTGTTCAAAAAGAGTTTGCGGCTGGGGAGGCAATTGTAAGCGCTGGGCAACCCGCTGATCAGATTGTGCTGATTGCACATGGTAAGGTTAATAAGGTTGGCGCAGGGAAGTATGGTGATCAGACGACGTTAGATGTATTAATCGATGGGGATCATTTTAGCTATCAAGCGTTGTTAGAATCACAAGATTATTGGCAGTTTTCAATGCAAGCGGTCACAAAATGTATTGTATTGGCACTCTCGCAACAAGCATTTGAAGAACTGGTGGCCCAATCCGAATCATTGCGGGCGCATATTGAACAATTTAAAGCCAAGCCACAGCATGCTCAAGACCGGTATGGTCAAGCTGCGATTGCGCTGGCAGCGGGTCATAAAGGCGAACCAGAACTACCTACTACCTTCGTTGATTATGAATTAAACCCACGCGAATATGAGTTAAGCGTTGCACAAACGGTATTGCGTGTGCATACACGTGTTGCTGATCTTTACAATGAACCAATGAATCAAACTGAGCAACAGCTCAAATTGACCATTGAAGAGCTGCGTGAACGTCAAGAACATGAAATGATTAACAATCGTGAGTTTGGTTTGTTGCACAACGCCGATCTTAGCCAACGCATCCCCACGCGAAGTGGCCCTCCCACCCCTGATGATCTTGATGAATTGCTAACACGCCGCCGTAACCCACAATATCTTTTGGCACATCCTCGTGCTATCGCTGCCTTTGGCCGTGAATGTAATCGACTTGGTCTTTACCCACAAAGCATCGATATGGGCGGGCATATGGTACCGACTTGGCGTGGTATTCCACTTTTGCCTTGCAATAAGATCCCTATTAGCAAAACACAAACTACTTCAATTATTGTTTTGCGTACAGGCGAAAATAATCAAGGTGTAGTTGGTCTGCATCCATCAGGTCTTCCTGACGAATACGAGCCAGGTTTAAATGTTCGTTTTATGGGCATAAACGAAAAGGCTATCATGTCCTATCTTGTTAGCAGCTATTTCTCAGCTGCTGTGCTTATTCCTGACGCACTTGGCGTTTTAGAAGATGTTGAAGTTTCACGTTAATTGTTAACAAGTTAACCCTGAATACAACATACGCTAGCGTAAACTCCAATTGAATGATTTTGCTGAAATTACTATCCTTTCGTTTTTTGCTGAAATGGAGAGATAGTGATTTCAGCATTATGTTTTTGATAGTCACTCATTATGGAGAAGATTTTGTGATGTCTAGGAATTAGCTCTCACCCTTTATATATATAATACATTAGTCAAACAAGGCTATATAGCAGTGAAAAGTGTCAACACAACAAAGAAAATCTGATCATATACGTATCAACTTAGAGGAAGATGTTACTTTTCCTCATATTACGACGGGTTTAGAAAACTATCATTTTGTTCACCAAGCTTTACCCGAATTACATTTGCACGAAATAAATGTTAAAACCACCGTGTTCGGTAAAATATTAAAAGCGCCTATTTTGGTCAGCTCAATGACCGGTGGAACACTACAAGCTGAGTTAATCAATCGAAATTTAGCGATTGCCGCTCAGCACTATGGTTTAGCAATGGGGGTAGGGAGCCAACGTGCCGCTATCGAAAGGGGAGAAATTTCTAACACATTTCGTGTTCGTGAGGTTGCTCCCGACATTTTACTTTTTGCGAATTTAGGCGCAGTTCAGTTTAATTATGGATATGGTGTTGACCAGTGCCGTCGTGCGATTGATATGATTGGTGCAGACGCATTGATATTACATCTTAATCCACTGCAAGAAGCTGTTCAGCCTGAAGGGGATGTGGACTGGCGTGGTCTTTTAAGCAAAATAGAGCAAGTATGCCGCACATTATCTGTTCCAGTAATTGCGAAAGAGGTAGGTTGGGGAATAAGCACACAAACTGCCCGCCGCCTGATTGAAGCAGGTATTAGCGCTATTGATGTTGCTGGTGCGGGTGGCACTTCGTGGAGCCAAGTAGAAAAATTTCGTGCCCCGAATGAACATTTGCGCCGTTTAGCCGCTGCTTTTGCTGATTGGGGAATCTCTACCGCAAAAAGTTTGCAGCAAGTGCAAGAAACGCGAAGTATATTACGGCGACCTGATATTCACATTTTTGCTAGTGGTGGTATTCGAAACGGCCAAGATGTTGCTAAATGCATCGCCCTTGGGGCTGACCTTGTGGGGATAGCTGGCCCATTATTAAAATGTGCAGCAGAATCGGCAGAAGCTGTATATGCAGAAATAGCTTTACTAGCTGCCGAATTACGCACTATCATGTTTTGTACTAGTGCAGGCGACTTAAATGCACTACGATTACCAGGTGTACTAGTTCAATAATTGGGAATAACCCCCAAAAATTTGTTTTATAGGTATTTCTTAAGATATTTAAACGCATACGGCCCCAGTAATCGCTGAGGCCGTATGCGCTTTTCAGGAGAGGGCGAGATATGACGCCAGAAATAAAACCGCTTATTTGCGGGTGATGCGTGAGGCCGTGCAAACCTTGCTGATGTTGGTGGTTGGCTCGAGGGCGCTCGACACAACATTGACTGGGGCATTTGGCTCAGTGGCGGCTAAAACGACATTGCATGGTTCAGTTGGCATAACTGTCTCAGTGACACTTAAAACCACATTCACGCCGCTCATCACAACGGCGCAGTGAATGATGGTTTGGCAACTCATGGCAGTTTTGCAAAAGAGATATTCGGTGCAACTCTCATGGTTGCACCAGATTTTGAAAACGTGAGAGCCTGTCGTTACAGGGGGATAGTCTGTGTAAGTTAAACACAAAAAGCTTGTGCCACCGCAACATAAATCTCGACACATTGGCTCACGGTGTCTAAATCGACCCATTCAACCACACCATGTGCCCCAAATCCATGTGGCCCAAGCAATAAGGTAGGCACACCTGCGCTGGCAAAAAACGCTGAATCGGCCCAAAATGACACCCCGCTCATTTTGGCGGTTGTGCCGGTAATGTGGCTGAGGTGTTGGGCGCATAATTGCACAATTGGCGCATTTTCGGGCACTTCAAATGCCTCGCGCACTAACCCTCGCGTAAGTTTGGCCTTGAATGTTGAATCGGCAGCAGCGCAACGGTCGAGAATGGCTTGCAGTTGGGCTTCGACCAAATCGGGGGTTTCGCCGGGAATGGTGCGGCGCTCGACTTGTAGTTTGCAATAGGCTGGGTAAGATGATAATTCTTGCCCGCCCTGAATTAATGAGGCATGAATAGAACCACTGCCGAGATGTGGGTGCGTAGGATTGGCGCGTAAATCGAGGTCGAGTTGTGCTAACTCGGTTAACACTTTGCCCATTTTAGCGATAGCATCTACGCCCAAATGTGGGCGTGAGCCGTGGGCGGCCACGCCAAAGGTTTCGATATCAAACCAAACAAACCCTTTATGCGCGACTGCAATCTCCATTTCGGTTGGCTCGGTCACAATGACGGCATCGGGTTGCCAGCGGGCTAATTCACGGCAAATGGCTTGGGTGCCGATGCTGGCGACTTCTTCATCGGCTACGGCGGTTACGATGACATCACCGCGCAAATTGAGCGCTTTTGCCCGTTTTGCAGCCATCAGGCATGCCGCGAGGCCAGCCTTCATGTCATAGGCACCGCGTCCATAAAGCCTATTGCCTTCGACTCGAGATGTATGAGGCGCGTCCATCCCCGTCACGCCTACCGTGTCCATGTGTCCATTTAACATCAACGATTTGCCGCCGCCGCTGCCCCGCGCAACGAGGATGATATTGGGTCGCCTGGGTGCAGCCATTTGGGTTATGACTTCTAGCCCAGCTTCACACCCCCAATTTGCCACAAATTCGCCTATTGCTGCCTCACCTGCAGCATTGGCAATTAAATCTGGGTTGATTGAGTCAATATTGACCAGTTGTTTAATAAGATGGATAAGTTCGTTCATAACATTAAGTTTACGCCAAGATGACAACCACCTCTTTTTGTGAGAAGGGCGAGAGTGGTGCTGTCAACTGCAATATTTCTTAAAAAAGCAACCATTCGTATCATCTCATTCGGGGTAAACCCCAAAGATGTAATGCCAAACGCACTATATGAGCATTGAAGTTAGGGGCTTTGCCTCTAACTTCAATGCTTATATAGTGCGTTTGGCAAAAAATAGTTTTATTTCCCCCAATTTTTTGAGATGATATGTGTTTTTTCTAAAAAATGCGTAAACACAAGTGCTGGCTTTGACTCCTTAGCCTTTTTGCGTTTACGCTGGCGTTTGGGTAATTAGGTCATGCATTTCTATAGATATCGTGTCTGCCGTGAACAGCAAAAAATTATCAAGCGACAGAGTAAATTTTCTTAGACAGTATTTCTTAAAACAATTTTTCGCCGAAATCACTATCTCAGCGTTGTTATGGGGCGGCAAAGCCGCCCCATAACAACGCTGAGATAGTGATTT
>JAGWYZ010000138.1 GCA_018969115.1 Chloroflexota bacterium
TCGTTGGTATGTTGACCCAATAAAGGTGGCGGGGTAAAGTTATCTTCGTGGGTGTCGCTGAGTTTAATGGGGTTGCCGGGTTGCGGCACACTGCGCCCAAATGGCGTAGGCACATCTACTACCATATTTCGGGCGCGGGTTTGTGGGTCATTGAGCGCCTCGCCCAAATCATTTACTGGGGCGCAGGGTACGCGATTTGCCCGCAACTTTTCAAGCCAATGGGCTTTCGTGTTGGTTTTGCTGCGCTTGCCAATGGTTTCATTAATATAGGCGCGGTTTTTTTGCCGCCCCTCTACGATACTATTTTCTTCGGTGGCTAAATCGGGCAAATCTAAGGCGGCACAACAGCCGCGCCAAAATTCGTCGGTAATGCAAGCAATAATGATATAGCCATCACTGGTGGGAAACGTATTGTATGGCACGTGCACAAAATGCTCATTGCCATTGCGAGCGGGTTTATCGCCGCTCAAAAAATACATGGTTCCAACATAATTATGCAAGCTGATTTGTGCATCTAACATGCTGATATCGACATGTTGCCCGCGCCCAGTGCTTTGACGCGCAATCACTGCCGCCAAAATGCCAATCACACCATTTAAGCCGCCACCCAAATCACCAATGGGAATGCCGCTGCGTTGTGGAGCCATGCCTTCGACACCCGTAATGCTCATGCCACCGCCCATGGCCTGCGACACCATGTCAAAGGCTGTCCAATCTTTGGCTGGGCCGGTTTCGCCAAAACCTGTGATCGTGCAGGTAATAATACGCGGGTTAATTTGTTCGAGTGTGGCTTGATCTATTTTTAGCCGTTTATTAACACCAGCGCTAAAGTTATCGAGCACAATATCAGCGTGCTTGACCAACTCATAAAATAACGCCAAGCCTGCATCGGTCTTTAAATTAAGCGTAACACTTTTTTTATTGCGGCTAAGGGTAAGCACATATGCTCCCATGCCATTAATGCTATTGCGTGGGTCTTTTTCAAGCAGTCGCCGTGTGCCTTCACCAGTCACAGGCGGTTCTATTTTAATGGTCTCGACCCCCATATCTGCCAGCATCATGCCGCAATATGGCCCACTCAACATATGTGTGAGGTCAAGCATACGCAGTCCTTGTAATGGTTTCATAAAAAGTGTTGATTAGTTGATTGGTCGAATGGTTGGTTGATTTTAAATGTGATAACACTATAACATCGGCTTTACTCACCACAGCGCCATATTTGCTATTCATATTTGCTATTAATGTCAAACAAATTGGCTTTGTGCAGGGCGATGTGACGGTCGCCGACACACTCACGTGGCACAATGACCCAAAAACCATAGTGCATTCCATCGACCGCCGAGGCACGCACACAGCCGCTGGTTGAGTAACCGGTTACGATAAGCGTATCGACCTCTAATACCGTCAACATGGCTGCCAACGATGTGCCCAAAAAGGCGCTGGCATATTGTTTCACAATGATGATATCGTCTGGTGCAGGCGGCAATTCTGGCACTTTTTGCACAAAAATCTCCCCATCTAACCCACGTTTGTGACACAGCACCTTGGTATAAAGGATGGGGCACGCCCTTTACGCGGGCAGCGGCTGAAACATCGACTGTAGCATTGACAGCATTGACAGCATTGACTATCCCAAACGTACATAACGGGGCACTGGGTGTGGTATGGGCCTTAATAAAGTCGATCACCAGCACAGCGGCTTTTTTGCCAAAGCCCAATCGGCTATCAAATACCCCTTTGTAATTTTCTGTAAGTGTTTGTGCTTACATGCAACCATGATAACTGAAACTTTTCAATAACCCAGCCATTTAACCCAGCGCAGCGCAACCCAGCGCTTAAATGGCGCATAATGTTTGCCGAAATAGCGGCGTCGGCTTTGCCACAAAATGCGTTTAGTGCGGGCACTGGCTTGTGATGTGCTGGCCCCGCCATAATGCAACACTTTTGCCGCAGGCACACACCAACGCTCCCAGCCAGCATCGGCCATACGCTTGGCCCAATCCACTTCTTCAGAATACATCTCATATCCCTCATCGAGTAAGCCCACTTCGGCGAGGGTTTGGGCACGCACCAACATGGCCGCCCCAAGCGGAAAGCCAATTTGAAATGGCGTTGGGCGCTCAAACCATGCGGGCGGGTAGCGCCCATCCCAACGGCTGTTGCGCCATCGCCCTAAACACGGCACGGTGTCGATGAATAATTGCGCCAAACCCGGAAACGCAAATGCCCCATGCTGTAAGCTGCCGTCGGGGTTGCACAAGGTCGGCCCACACATGCCACATTCAGGCCGTGCTCGCATAAAGTCGATCAACGTCCGCGTCGCGCCCGGCTTGACCAACGTATCTGGGTTGAGCAGCCAAATAAATTCACTCGTTAAAGCAGACAATGAAGCCTTCAACGCTGCCCCATCTTGCATTTTAAATTTTAAATTTTCTATTTCTCGCATCGCGAGATTATTGCCCTTAACAAACCCGATATTGTCGGCGTGGGCAATCAACCTGACCTGTGGAAATTCGGCCCGCAGTAGATCGGGGGTGCCATCGGTTGAAGCGCTATCAACCACAATCACCCGCGCCGAACTGGGCGCAGCGCTGGCCAGATCGACAAATAATGAGGTGAGACAGCCGCGCAAAAGATCGCGCACATTCCAAGAAACAATAATAACCGTGAGCATAATAGACCGCAAGCAATTGCCTGCCATTATGCCTAATATCTCATGTTTTGATTTTGACAGTGCGCCAAGTAGACTGACTTTAACCGACGACGATGTGCATATTTGGCGTGTATCGCTTGATGTCGATGCCGCTGCTTTGCAAATTTGCCGCGCCATCTTATCGGCAGATGAACAGGCTCGTGCTGCCCGTTATCATCGCACCATCGATCAATATCACTTTATTTGTGGGCGCGGCAGGCTACGCCAATTGCTGGGGCGTTATGTCAACATGTCACCTGCCGCTATTGCCTTCACGTATTCACCCTATGGCAAACCCGCCATTGCTGGCAAAAATGGCCTGCCAAGCCTGCAATTTAACCTCGCTCATAGTGGCGGGCAAGCGCTTTTTGCTTTTACGCGCCATCATCCTATCGGCATCGATATTGAAGCCATGCGTGATGATATTGAATTTGAGGCGCTGACCCCAACCGTTTTTTCGCCCGTCGAGCAAGCCGAATGGCGCAGCTTGCCGCAAACGCTCAAAAAACAAGGGTTTTATCGCGCTTGGACCAGCAAAGAAGCCTTTATCAAAGCCATCGGTCTTGGGTTGAATTTCCCTTTACAAGATTTTGATGTACGGCTGCATCCGGCGCAACCTGCCGTGCTTTTGGCGGTGCGCTCGCCTCATTTTTATTCGACAGAATGGGGCTTGTGTGACGTTACAGTTGCGCCTAATTACTTTGGATCGCTGTGTTTGCACGAACCCAATCTCTGATGTATCAATTGGGTTTCTTGAAGAAACCCAATTTTTAAATCTTGATTTTTCAATTTTTAAAAAAGGATATGATAGACCTCTGAATGAAAGACCCACACCCCCACCACCAACTTGCCACCCGCGCCATTCACGCTGGCAAGGTCAAAGACCAAAATTTTGCGACATCATCACCGGGCATTCAGCCCTCGGTCACTTATTTGTTGCCACCCGACCTTGGCTTTGGCCAAGGCAAAGACAGCGGCGATGCCACAAACGAAACCCCTTGGATCTATCAGCGTTGGGACAGCCCCAATGCACACCAACTCGAAACCCGTGTGGCAGCGCTTGAAGGGGCCGAAGCAGCAGTGTCATTTGGCAGCGGCATGGCCGCCGCCACGGGCCTAATGTTGCATAAATTAAGCGCTGGCGACCATTTACTGATTGCCGATACTTGCTATGTTGGGGTTGCCGAATTTGTGCGCAAAAAATTGCCAGCGCTGGGTATCGATGTTACTCTGGTCGATACTTCTGATCTAAACGCTGTTGTAGCGGGCATGACCCCGCGCACCAAGTTGGTGTGGATTGAAACCCCCACGAACCCAACTTTGCGTCTGGCTGATATCGCCGCCATTGCCGAAATCGCCCATGCTGGCGGCGCAATGTTAGCGGTCGATTCGACCTTCGCTACCCCAGTTGGCACACGCCCGCTTCATTTGGGGGCCGATTTTGTCATGCACTCGCTCACGAAATATTTATGTGGGCATGGCGATGCGATGGGCGGCATCATCGCTGGCCGCCAAGCCGATATTGCGGCCCTGCGTGAAGACAGCCTCATTCATTCGGGCGCAGTCATCAGCCCATTTAATGCGTGGCTGATCTCACGTGGTATCGAAACTTTGCCCATTCGCATGGCACAACACGCACGTAATGCACTGGCTGTCGCCACTTTCTTAGAGCAGCATCCCAAGGTTACACGGGTGATTTACCCCGGGCTGGCCTCATTCCCCCAACGTGAATTGGCACAGCGCCAAATGAGCAATATGTCGGGCATGTTAACTTTTGCTGTCAGTGATGGGCCAGCGCTTGCACATCGTATGGCCCAGCGTTTCAAAGTCTTTCATTACGCCGTGTCACTTGGCCATTCGCGCAGTTTGGTAGTGTATGTGCCCACCGCTGGTATTCAACAAGGCTCGTTTCAACACCAAGGTGCGGCCTTGGCGGGCTACCGGCAATGGGCTGGTGAGGGCATTTTTCGTACCTCTATTGGTCTTGAAGATGCTGATGACTTGATCGCCGACCTCGCACAAGTGCTTGATTAAGCTTTAAATTTTCACCATGTCCCAAATTCAAATTCACCTACAAACCAAAGCTGCGTATCGACGACGTGGGCTAACCGCATTTGTGCGCAATGCCGCCAATGCCGCCGTTGCCGAAGGCAAACCCGAATTGCTCAATGACAGCATTCAGCACGAAGTTAGCATCGTGCTAAGCGATGATGCCCAATTACAGACCCTAAACCGCGATTTTCGTGGGCAAGACAAACCTACCGATGTCTTATCATTTGAAGGGCAAGACCCCAATGGGGTGTATTTGGGCGATATTATTATTTCAATGGCGCGCTGCGCTGAACAAGCCACCGAGGCTAATCATAGCCTCGATGATGAATTGGCGCTGCTTACCATTCACGGCATGTTGCACTTGCTTGGTTATGATCATGGCGACGATGCCGAACGAGAGGCCATGTGGCAGGTTCAACGTGCCGCCCAAAAAACGGCCCTTGCCCGTGATTTATCTGAGCGGCAGTTAGACCCGCGCACTTAAGCAATTACAAACTTAGCATGGTTGGCTTGACAAGCAATAGATTTGATATTACACTACAGCGTAATGCTATCAAGCTATACTATAGCTTTGAGTCATAAGTGTCTTTTCAAGTCAACATTTTTTTAGCGTGTTCTGAAATTTTACATTTCAGATTGATGGTAAATTTAAAGTGTCATTTATAGCAATGCAGTGTAAAAATTGAGAAAATGCCAATTTCACTAACCTGCTTCAAGCTTGGTTTGAAGCAGGTTAGCGAAATTGGCAGGAAATATATTTTTATACTTCTTTGTTATAACAATTTGACACTTTGATTTTTAATATTTTAAGAGGAGGCAAAACAAAAAAATATGAATCGTAAAACCCAATCCCTAACGACATTTGCCGCAGTGAGCGCTACCTTATTGGCGGCATGTAGCTCACCTACGCCGACAGCGGCCCCAGCCAAGCCAGCAGCCCCGGCTGCCACATCTGCGCCAGCGGCCCCAGCCGCAACCACTGCCCCAGCAGCCCCGGCTGCAACGGCTGCCCCTGCCGCGCCCGCCGCATCGGGCGGCACGTTTACCTATTGGGGTGGCCTCATTTTCTCTGATGAAGCCAACAAAATGCTTGAAGATAAGGTCAAAGAATGGGGCAAAGCCAAAGGGATTAACGTGACGGTGGTCATGATTAACCAAAACGAAACAACTCAAAAAGTGTCAGCCGCTATTGAGGCGGGGAATATGCCTGATGCGCTTGACATGGGGCGCGACCTGATGTTGTTGTTGAGCAAGAATAACCGACTTGAAGGGCTAGATGACATTTATAAAAAAATCGGTGATGCACATGGTGGCTGGATGGACAGCACCAATCGCGCCACCGATCCAAAAGACTTTGGCGGCAAGATTTATGGCGTGCCCTTTGGGCAAAGTGGCAACCTGCTAAACCGCCGCGATGACGTGTTGAGCAAAGCTGGTTTTAAAGATGCGCCCAAGACATGGGAAGAACTGATCGAACAAAGCAAAAAGGTCAATGCCCCGCCCAAACTCTATTCAATGGGTTTTGCGCTGAGCAATGTCGGCGATGCCAACGTGATGGTTGAAGTGATGCGCTCATATGGTGGGCGTATCGCCGATGATGAAGGCAAGAAGTGCACGCTCGATACCCCCGAAGTGCGCACCTTTATGAAGCTCATTACCGATGCTTATGCCGCCGGTGTGTTTCCACCCGGAACCACCACTTGGGACGGTGCAGGTGACAACAATGCCTATCAGTCAGGTCAAGCAGTGTTTATCGCCAACCCGGGTAGCGTCTATCTCAACATTCTTAAGAATGACCCAGAACTCGCCAAAGGCAGCAAATACAGCGCCTTGCCGGGCGGGCCAAAACTGCGCACCGCGCCCACTGGCTTAAATTACCGCGTCATTCCGGTCAGCAGCAAGCAAAAAGACCTAGCCAAAGATTTGCTCGCTTATTTGGCCGATGATAAATTCATGGCTGATTATTACAGCAAAGCCATTTATGGCCCAGTTGCCAAAAATCAGATGAATGCGCCGGTGTTCAAAGACAGTGTGCTTCATGCTGGGTTGCTTGATCTCGCGCTCAACGGCACGGCTCCTAACTTCCCAGACAAAGACAACATTGCCATTGCCGAGTTTAACAACAATTTCCTTGTGCCTAAAATGTTGCAAAAAGTGGTGGTAGATAAGAAGAGCATTGACGATGCCGTCAAAGAGACTCAAACCGCTTGCCAAGCAATATACGACAAGTATAAATAAGTGTAAAAAGCAAAAAGTGCTAAGTGCTAAGTGATTGAAAACTTAACACTTAGCACTTTCCACTTGCGACTTGCGACTTGCGACTTGCGACTTGCGACTTTCCACTTTCCACTTCCCACTTCCCACTCCCAATGAAACCCTCTCGCCTCACCCTTGCCCAATCTGATGCCCGTCTTGGGTTAGCACTGGTTGCACCGGTGTTAATTTGCTTGCTGTTGTTGGTGTTATACCCGTTTGTCTTTGCGGTTTATATCAGCTTTACTGACCGCACGGTGGGGGCGCAAGAGGTCAAATTTATAGGTTTCGATAATTTTCGTTATATTTTTGGTCAGTATAGCTTTCAGCAAAGCGTCCGCAACACATTTATATTGGTATTTTTTTTACAAGCATTTAAATTGGTGTTAGGGCTTGGGATTGCGTCATTGTTGAATCAGGCCATACGCGGGCGCACTTTTTTTCGCGGTTTGGTGCTGTTGCCTTGGGCCATGCCAGCTTTTGTGGCCTATTTGTTGTGGAAATTTTTATATGACCCAACCCAAGGTGGCGCGTTTAACATGATTTTGGGTGAATTGTTTGGCACCCAACTCGATTTTCTCAGCAGCAAAGAACTCGCCATGCCGAGTGTGATTGTGGCCTCCTTTTGGCGTGGCTTTCCGTTTTGGGTCATCTCATTTCTAGCCGCGATGCAAGGCATTTCAGTGGAACTTTACGAAGCTGCTGCAATGGACGGTGCGACCGCGTGGCATCGTTTTCGCCATATCACCATTCCTGGCATTCAACATGTGGTGTTGGTCATCACTTTACTCAGCACAATTTGGACTACCAATAGTTTCGAGAATGTGTGGTTACTGACACAAGGCGGGCCTAGCGACGCGACCATGACATTCCCGGTCTTGGCCTATTTTGGCATGCAAACGTTGCGCATCGGTGAAGCCAGTGCTGTCTCAGTTGCTATGTTGCCTATTTTTACCATGCTCGCCTTTTTTGCTGTTAAGCTTTTGCAAAAAGAAGACTAAATAAAAGGATGAAAGATGAAGGATGAAGGATGAAATAAGATTTCATCCTTCATCCTTCATCCTTCATCCTTCATCTTTCATCCTTCATCCTTCATCTTTCATCCTTCATCCTTTCCCAATGGTTACCCGACTCACCACACCTCAAAAAGTGCTTGCTTATAGTTTGTTGATCTTGCTGGCGTTGTTTATTTTATTCCCCATTTATTTTATGGGCATCACCTCGCTCAAGACTGTGCGCGACATTTATCGGGTGCCGTCACTTTTGCCGATTAACCCGACGTTGCAAAATTATGAGCAATTGATCGGCACATGGAAATTTTTGGATGCCATTAAAAATAGTGTGATCGTAGCTGGGCTGACAACGATTATTTCAGTATTTATTAGCAGTTTAGCGGCTTATAGTTTGGTGCGACTCAAATATCGTTTTCGCACATGGTCGGCGCGGTTGATCTTATTTTCATACCTCACACCGTCATCATTGTTATTCATTCCTCTGGCCGTCATCATTGCCCAGCTTGGTTTAGCGAATACGCATCTTGGGCTGATCTTCGTTTATTTGACCTTTGCTGCGCCTCTCAGCACATGGTTACTCATGGGTTTCTTTCGTAGCATCCCTTTTGATCTTGATGAGCAGGCAATGGTAGACGGCGCAACGCGCTTGGGCGCGTTATTTCGCATCGTGTTGCCGTTATCAGCGCCGGGTCTTATCTCATGTGCGGTATTTACCTTTACCGGCGCATGGAATGAGCTTTTGCTTGGCCTCATTTTCATCACTTCGCCTGAATTACGCACCGTGCCGGTTCAAACCAATTACCTTATCACTGGTGACACCGTGCGTATGGGGTTGGTGATGGCAGCAGCGGTGGTCTCGGCTGTGCCGGTCATGGTTTTGTATTTCTTTGCCCAACGTTTTGTTGTGCAGGGGTTGGGCGCGGGCAGTGTGAAGGCTTAGATTACACTCATAAAAAAAATAGGGTCAGATAAAGCACTACCAGTTGAATGGGTAAATTGCGCTGAGCCAGATCCTGAAATCGGCATTCTCTTAATTTTTTCCCTTGCTTGTTTTTTTTATCGATTGCTAGGCATCCATCCACATCACATAGCTCCACCAATCACAACGAATGCCATCGACGCGGCCGGGGGCTTTGGGCAAACGCTGAAACCACCATTTATGATGCGCTCGAATATCGCCATTGCCCCATTGATTGCAATTAACTTGTTTGCGCTCACCTGTTAAATTGGGGAAATTGAGCCAATCGTCACAGGCGCTGCTCACAACCGTGCGATTGCCCCAATCGTAGTCGATAGTGCTATTGGGGGCATAGTGCATCCAGCCCACTTCGGCTTTGCCAGGATGATTTTTGTCGTAGCGAATGAAACGCTCATACAAATTGGCTGCGCCGTGTTTGCCTTCATATACCTTTGTCATCACTGATTCGGTGCGATGTCCCAAGTTTTCAAGCATCTCGCCCACCCCGCGCTCATAGCTAAAACCCATAATGACAAATTTAGGCACACCGCCGCATAAATCTGGATCAGAAAATTCAGGGGAATTGCACCAAAAGGCCTTTTCGCCCACCATACGCGATTCATAAAACCCACCATAGGGAAAGGCAAACAACCATACCTCGTCAATTTCTGCCATCATCACCCGCCCAATCAAATTGAGGTCTTTGATGGTTTGTTTGTAGTCCATATAATCAGGTTGATGTGCCGCTAGGCTACGATTCATCACCTTTAGATAGGTTTGGGCATCATAGCGGTAGCCATCTTCTTTTACCGGAAATTCATCTAGCACAATACGCTCAACAATCTTGTAATTAACCCGCCCACCGCTGCACTCAGTCACATCGTTAATATAGTTTTGACAAAGCACATCAGGGTTGTTCCAGCCCATATATTCACGCAAATGTATGCCCCGTGCCTGATCGATGATTGGGTCGTAAATCACTAATAAGACACGCGGGGCAAAGGTTGCAAGCGGGGCATCCTCGGTCACTTCGAGCGGCACCGTTTCATCACCGCCAAGCATGTTGTCAATTAAATTATTAAACCAAGACGAAATACTCATTAGGATAATGATACTCGTGTTGTAACTGTATGTTTATCACGATTTCATAATTAAGCCCATGTTGTAAGGTCAAAATCGTTGGTGCAGCGGATTTGATTGAGATCGACTATCGCACATTCAACACGCCATAAGCATAGGCTGAATGCGCATGTTTGTTTTATTGTATATAATCAGCCAGATGACAGTGACCCAACAAGACTTAGATGCGCGATTTGAAGCCGTATTTCGCGAAATATTTGACGATGAAACCCTCACCTTGCACGATGACATGAGCGCCAAAGATATCGACGGCTGGGACAGCCTTGCTCAAATTAACCTGATCGTCGCCATTGAATCTGAGTTTGGCATTCGCTTCAAATCAAACGAACTGACGGCGCTGGCCAATGTCGGGGCGCTTAAAAAGGCTGTGTCAGCACGGGTTTCATGACCAATTGGCTCAAGCACAATACGAACTATATAATATTGGCAGCAGTGGTTGTGCTTGCCACAGGCTTGGTGTTGTGGCTGGGCGCAACGCCGCCCAGTGATATTTTGCGATTTGCAGCCTACGAAATTATTTTTGTATTGCTGCCGGGCTGCTTGCTTTATCGCGCCTTTAGCCCAACCCAATCGCCCATCCGTCAAATCGCCTTTGGTTGGGCCATCGGCTACACGCTTGAGATTTTGGCATTTTGCCTGACCGCCATTCTCAACTTGCGTCCGCTTTTTGCATTCTACCCCCTCTTGCCCATCGGCTTCAGCCTGTTCCGCTTCCGTCCCAATCCCCAATCCCTAATCCCCAATCCTAAAAAATTAGCACTCGGCACGCATCATTTCGCACTTGCCGCGCTCATCGTCCTCAGCCTCATTTCCCTCGGCCTGAGTTATTTTAGCGAAACCCCGCTGCAATTCGAGGCTGTTACCCATCACCCTGACCTGATTTGGCAAATCGGCAACGCCGCCGAAGCCTTGCGCCATGTGCCATTGACCGACCCGCGTGTAGTGGGCGAGCCACTCAATTATCACAATTTTGTCTACTATCACATGGCCGCCATCAGCCAAGTGACCGGCATTGAGCTGGCCACCATCTTATTTCGCCTCTATCTGGTGCCGATGTTTATCGCACTGGGGTTGCAACTGTATGTGTTGGGCGTATGGGCCAGCGGCAAGGCATGGGCCGGGCCGCTAGCAGTGGCGCTCTTCTTCTTTTTCGGCGAACTTGGTTGGCAAAACACCAGCGCCAACCCTTACGCTTTTCTCAACACCCTGTTCACCATTTTATGGCTCAGCCCCACCTATACACTCGGTCTCATCATCTTCATCCCGCTCATGATCGAGGCATTTAAGCACCAAGATGTAAGAATCAAGAATGAAGAAGTAACAACACCCCACACCCCACACCCCATACCCCACACCCCATACCCCACACCCCACACCCCACACCCCACACCCCGCACCCCAACCCCTACA
>JAGWYZ010000435.1 GCA_018969115.1 Chloroflexota bacterium
CCGACCCACCGGTTTGATGCGAGCGCTGGGGCAACAAGCCGGTAAGGTCTGCGTCGGCGATCTCAGCTTTGCCGAGGCCGTCGTTGGCTCGGCGCGTGATGTGCTGCGCGAATGTATCGACCGTGAGATCGATAAACTCGCTAGTAGCTATGGGTTAGAAGTGCGCAATGTGGTGGTGCCGAATGTAAATTTGAGCGCTGCCGTGCAAAAGAAGCTCGATGAAATCACCGAAGCCCGTTTTGCCACTCAACTGGCGGTGCAAAACGCCGCCAAGGCCAAGGCCGATGCCGATCGTGACCAAGCCACCGAAGAAGGCAAGATTCGGGTTGAGCAAGCCCGGGTGCAAGAAAAAGCAAAGCAAGATGCCACCACCGCCGAACTCGACCGCAAACGCTTAGAGGCGCAAGCGGCCTCACTCAAGGCGCAAAAAGATAACGACCTACTTAGCGCCCAACGTGATCTTGCCATTACCGAAACCAAAACCAAGATCGCTGAAGAGACCGCCAAAGCCAAATTGGCCGAAGAAGCAGCAAAGGCTGAATTGATTAAGCAAAACCCCAGTTACGCCAATTACCTTAATAACCAAGCTTGGGCCGCCGCCTATAGCAAGATGGACAAGGTCTTTTTGCCGCCAAATGTCTCACCCTTTGTGGTGATTGGTAGCAACAATGTGACCACCACCGTGCCGATTGGCCCCACATCCACGCGCTAATGATTGTGGGGTGGGTCTTATAGACAAACAAATTAAACATCGCACATTTGCAGATACCGCAGCCATTAGAAATGGCGTGCTAGCCCATAGGTAAACAGAGTGCCACTATCACACGACATATATGCGATCTTTATATTTGTCTATCAGTCCCGCCCATAAAATTACCCACATGCCCATTATTGCCAAAGCCATTCCAGTGATTGCCCTTGCGTTACTGATTTATCTCAGCATTCGTGCCGCGCAATGGCTGTATACCCGCTACCCCAGCAAAACCCAGCGCAACCGCCTCATTTTTATTGCCGTGATTGTGGTGGCAGTGGTGCTGGTACTAATCATTTAGGTTGGGGATCGCCTTACAACCTATTTATGCCACCACCATTATCGTTAATACGGTTGCTGATCACACGACCAATGATGCATTTTGCACTTTGCCCGAAGCAATTTTGACCGCCAATGGCACACCAGCCAATGGAAATTGTGGCATAGGGGCGGCTGGGCTAGACACCATCGCATTTAACTTGAGCGCAGGCACACCCAGCATTACGCTTTCTAATCCATTGGCCAATATCACACAACTTGTCATCATTAAGGGGCTACAGGTGGGGCAACGCGAGTTGAAATTTTGGGAGATATCCTAGCCTCTGGTAGCGGTTTGATGCTTGTGCCGGGGGCATCGGGTAGCACAAGCAAGGCTTTGGTACTGAGCGGGCTTGTTAATTTCGGCTTTGCCGCAATTGTGATTGAAAGTGCCAACAATCGTGTTGAAAATTGTTTGATAGGTACTAGATTACATTCCAAATAGTGGAAAATAGGGGAAATGATCTGTCGATATAGCAATCTTAAAACACGTGCAAAATTGTTCTTGGTAATGACCGGTTTGCAATTGCAAGAATTTGCGGTTTTGTTGGAGGATGTAAGCACAGAATATGCTGCAATGCGTAGAAAGCATTTAAAAAAGGAGGGTCGCCAGCGGGCTGTGAGTGGCGGAATGGAACTCTGTTTACAAATGCAAGATCAAGTATTGTTGACAATCATTTGGTTGCGGCACTACCCGATCCATGAAGTATTGGGATATCTATTTGGGGTGAGTGATACAACATC
>JAGWYZ010000436.1 GCA_018969115.1 Chloroflexota bacterium
TAGTTGATTGATAGCCCTTGGCTTGTAAGTCATGAATCAACTAATTAACCATTTAACGAATCAACCTATCAATCCTAAAAAAAACCTAACGCTGCAATAAAATGCGTGTAATTTGTTCGATATGCACACAATCGTGATGCCCAACCTGTATCAGCACATCGAGCATCGAGAATGGCCCACGTTCAGGGTGAATGCCACTGCGTTCCCAATCTTCTTCATTCAGCCGCATAAAAAACACCACAAATTTCTCGCGTGATTGCGCTAGCGACCAATAGGCATCGGCTAGTTTTTCACGATTATAGGCGCGTTCAATGGCTAAGGCCTCGTGATCATAGGCGGGCAATTGTGGGTTAACTTGCTCGACCATCATACGCGCCCGTTGCAAAAAAAATAGATCAAAATCGCGTAGATGACAGACGACTTCTAAAATGCTCCAACCTTTGGGGCCATCTTGAAGGTCCCGTAGCGTAATCGCCTGTTGTTGCGAAACATGGCTTAAGATGTTGCCTAGGGTATTGACTGTGGTTTGCATTAACCCAATATGGCGACGACGAATATCGACAAACGTACTCATAGGCAATGAGTATGCCATATGTGGCACAAAGGTTTTGATTAGAATTTGCTAAAAAAGCGCTTGTTGTTGTCCCGCCTCATGATCTTTTAAATCTGGGGTTGGCAGCGGCAAAATGGGGGTATGCGCCTGCACATATGTATGCAATAAACGCACAACTGTGGGGGCGTGGGTGTCATCGGGGTGGTGCCCGAAAAAATACACATCGCTACCTGTGCTTAGCCAATCTGCCACCTGTTTAGCCCAAGGTTGCAGCCAAGGTTGGTTCGCGGGCACATCGGGGTGGCTGACATAACGCACAAAGGCAAATGAGGCGGTGCGGGTGCTGCGTTTTGGAAAGCGTGGTTTGCGCGATTGGGCATCAAGCACCATTGCATTGTAGGTTTTGGGCACGCTAAACAACGCAGTCGTATCAAAAATGCAACGGGCGGCGCTGTGCTGGCTGAGCAGGGACTCAAAATCGGCCTCGGCTGGGCCGCCAAAAAAATCGCTATGACGTGGTTCAACGGCCAGCGCCAAATGGCATGGCCACACCGCCAAAAATGCTGCCAACCCCGCTAAATTTCGGCCAGTAAACGTGGGCGGCAATTGCAAAAATGCCGGGCCGCAACGGTCGCGCAGCCGTTGCAGCCGGTCGATAAACTGTGCTGTTTCGGCTTCGCAATCGCGCAGGCGCTTATGATGGCTGATGGTTTGTGGTACCTTGAGGCAAAATTTAAATCCGTCGGGTGTTTCGTCACGCCAACGATCAACGGTGGCGGCATCGGGCAAAGCATAAAAGGTGGTGTTGCCTTCAACTGTGCTTAATCGGCGGCTGTATTGGGCCAAATAATCACGCTGTTTGGTGCCACTGGGGAAAAAATTGCCCACCCATGTTTTTAAACTCCATGCTGGGCAGCCAAGATAAAGTGTCATTTGAGGCTTGGATTGTAACTTGACAAGGTCAAATTTGCAAAGACATAGTGTAATTGTGTAATTGACTAAAATAGGTAAGGGTAAAGATGATAGCAGGGTTATGTCTTTATTGCTCTGTGACTGAAGTTGCTTTAAGACAGTGTTTCTTAAAACAACTTTTCGCCGAAATCACTATCTCAGCGTTGTTATGGGGCGGCAAAGCCGCCCCATAACAACGCTGAGATAGTGATTTCGGCATTCGTTTTGTCTAAATATGCGCTCTGATTTGATAAAACCACGTAATTTTAGCTGACAAAAAAGTGAAATTTGATTTAAGAAACACTCTCT
>JAGWYZ010000437.1 GCA_018969115.1 Chloroflexota bacterium
GTTCGTAACGCCCCTTTAAGGGTGGAACCCGGAATATACGCTTGCCCAAAGGGGTCTTTGATGTGTTCATATACCTCATTCATGGCCGGGTTGCCACGATATTGGTATTGCACATAGCGTGGTGAGTTCGCCAATAATTGGTCTTTTACCAGTTCGCCTACGGGTTGGCGCAGCAATAGCTGTTGTTGTTGTTTGTTGTCAGGCCAAAAATCGTCGAGTATGTTGTCTGTATTAAGCCGATAGGTAAACCCATTTTGGAAAATAAAATCGGAATTGCGTTGTAATTTTATCCCTTTACCGATATGAAGAGGGGTTAATACTTCTATTTCGGCCAAATAATTTTTAAAAAGGTTGCTCATATCACTTTTTTGCTCCTGATAAAGCCATTTTGTTGGTTAGCGCAACGTTAAACGCAGTCCCGCAGCGATATACCTCGCGGTCCATGACGCCATCGGGCTGGACATTGACCCATTTTCCATATGCGCCTGTTCCTAGCAATGCCCCCTCTTGGACTAATCGCACCTGTTTTCGTCGCCATGCTTTACCGTCGTCGTCTGTACACCAACCGCCAACGGTTACAAGCGTATAAGCACTTTCTGGGGCAAATAATGTATTTTGAGTTTCAGCTTCGTCAAGAGGCGAATAGCGAGACAGTAAGACACTATACCCACTTTTGGCGTGGTCTGTCCAATCGGGTTTGTTTTCAGCGTTCAAAGTAAATGCCCCATGCCCAATTGAGCGCATGCCCCCAATGCCGCTATCTTGCAGTAAACTTAGGGCTTCTTCTGCCCATTGGGTTTCGCCACTGGCGGCTAACCACAAGCCACAATTGGGCGCAAAGCGCAATTGGGCTGTTTCAAACAGGTTTGACGCGCTTGAGAGACGGTCTATTGCTGAGCGTGGGTTGTTTTGTGTGCGCCAAAAACATAGTTCGGCTTCAGTTTGCCCCAGTTGTTTGCATAGACTCGATATCTCTTCGTGCAATAACCATACCGAGCCATTATGAAGAAAATTGCTTTTGTCGTTTTCTTTGCTAAGGTCAGCAAATGACAATAAACGCATAAATACTTGTTCTGAAACCCAACGAATGCGTTTGAGGCTTTTGCCCATGAGGGCATCGGCTGCCATATTTAAGCGTAAACCACGTGGCATGGGAAACAGGCGAATATGACCCGCGAATGGAAAGGCAGAACTGAGGCACAGGGCGGCTGGCTTGGTATAACAACGCGCCAAACGCGCTTTGAGCGTCGCTTGGCTTTGCCAACCCCATGCCACGACAATTGCGGCAAACAAAGTATCAGACGGCAAATATTCATTGGTTGCTTCTTTATCGGTTGTGATAAGGTCGCCCACAAATAGTGGGGCACGCGGCGTAAGATAAAACACTCGCATGGATTACCCTTTTGCTTGTTTAGATAACCATGTGATGCCTTCTGTCTTCAGATCAGCAAGGTTGGCATAGCTGGCTGAATTTTGCCCACGATACTCAGCCCCATGTTTATAGGTAATGCTTAACTCTTCGAAGATAACTTTGCCGCTCCCGCGTGATCCATGTCCCCCCAAATAATCATCTTCGACCAAAGCGAGGCAGGTCAAAATATGTGGAAAAAGCTTGCCCAGATCGTCTGGTAAATATAAATTAAAGACCAATTCCATTGGGCCAAATACTGCTCCGGCGGGTACCCGTTCGATCTGGCGCGGTGCTGCGGCGCTGGTGACGCGGTCGATTGCGGCTTCCCATTTCACCTCGGTAAAGGGCAAATCTGTTTTGGCCGCAGCCAAGTGTTTGGCGCTATCTTCATCT
>JAGWYZ010000139.1 GCA_018969115.1 Chloroflexota bacterium
CCCTTCGATAATTTGTAGTCGTCGAGTCAGTTGCTTGCGTGGTTGTTCTTCCATAGCTGCATTTTATACTAAGCACAGCCTAAAAATGTGGTTTTTGCGGCTTTTATCACCCTTCCTCAAGCTACGCTTGAGGAAGGGTGATTTCCTCAGATTTACACTTTTGAGTTGTTGCTAAATTTATGAGCTGGCACTACTGTAATTGCGAATTGCATAATGCCAAAGGCGATTACTACCGATAAATGCAATTGTTGCAATGAGAGCTGACAATAGGGTTGTGAGAGTGTCTAATTGCCCCAAAATGGCTTGGGCTGGAAATGAGGTGATAAATGCAATCGGCATAACATAGGTGAGCACCATACGCAATACCCCGCGAAAAGTACTGATTGGAAACCGTGCAGTGTCATAGACCGAGTGAAATAATTCGGTGAGGTTGTTGACTTTGACTAACCAAAACGAAGTGGTGGCAATTAACACCCAAATACTGTAGACAACGATGAAGCCCATGATGAGCACAAACCCAAAATGTGCTAAGTTGAGCACTGATGGTCGATAAGCCAATTGTGAAAATGCATACAAAATCATTAAAACGCCAGCGCTAAAATCGCCTAAACCATTTAACCGACTGTAGCGTAAGGTTGCCATAAATTGGCTATCAACAGGTTTTATCAGCACAAAATCGAGTGTGCCTTGGCGCACCATTTCAATCAAACGTTTGATATTAGGTTCAAGAAAGCATTCAATCAGGCTGTTGATAATGGCAAATAACCCAACCACAATCAGCGCTTGTGGGCAAGTCCATCCACCCAAGGTGTGGGTATGTGAGAAGAACACTGAAACGCTAATGAGCGTAATGAAGGCCCACAATAAACCCAAAAAGATTTGGCCGATAAAATTCGCACGATATTCCAACTCAGTCAGCAAGCTGGTGCGGGCAAACATAACGAGCAATTTTAGATATCTCATGGGATACTTGACCTATGCGCCAACAGCGCTATAGTTGCGCAAGGCAATTTTCCAAGTGATTTGTGCAATGCAAAAGAAAAATAGTGCCCAAAACGCCTGAAGTGCAAAGCCAAACCAAAGATCATTGCCATTCATACGGCCTGTGATGATTTCAACTGTGAATGAATTGGTGTAGCGGAAGGGTAGCCAAAGTAAGGCGGTTTGTAACGAAGCGGGGAACATGACCAGCGGTGCGACCATGCCAGACAAAATAAGGCGTATGCCATACCAAGTCGTAATCACGGCATTGGCCTGCGAGGTCCAAAACGCTGAAAGACCCATTAAATAATCGGCCCAAAACAAGATGAGCCATGCTCCGACAATCGACACTAAAAACGCCAAAACATTTGCGAGTGACCAGTCGATGTTTAACCCGGGGCCAAATAGCATGACCAAAATAACAACTGGCAAAACAATTGCGGCACGTAATGCTTTTTCGGCTAAATTTTGTGAAATATCCCAATGCACAGGGTTCATTGGGCGTAGCAACATCGGTGACAGTTTGCCTTCGCGCACATTGCTATCCATCTCCCATGATGCCCATACCGCCGTCAGATTGCGAATCGCCCAGCTACTTAAAAAATAAGTGACAAAATCGTTGCCATTAAATCCATTCACTGAATTATTATTGTCTTCGGCTACGCTTAGCCAAACCACTAACATTACCAACGAAATAGCACTCGACATCATCCACAGCAAAATTTCGCCACGAAACTCTAGCATTAATGACCAACTTGCTCTCAATAGGGTTGGGTATTTTCTTAACATAAAATTCTTTGGAAAGGATGAAGGATGAAAAATTATTTCATTCTTCATTCTTCATTCTTCATCTTTTCTTTGCGTTTCCCTCAAATACTTGGCGAATGATATCTTCGACGGGCGGGTCTTCGAAGGTGACATCGTTAACTTTAAATTGAGTTAGCAATTGGGCTGCCGACTCAGTGGCACGCTCACGTGGTACGTGTAACACTACTATCGTGCCATTGCATGACTCGACTTTGCCATAAGCCGCAAATTGCTCGCTGTTGGCGGGGGCTGCCAATTGCAATTTAATGATTTTGTAAGGAGCAATTCGTTCAATCAACTCACGAAAATTGCCATCGTAAAAAATTTTGCCTTTGTCGATCACAATAATTCGTTCACATAGCGCCGTCACATCGGCCATGTAATGGCTGGTTAAGATAATGGTTGCGCCATGCCGTTGGTTGTAAGCCTCGATAAAATCACGGATGCGCACTTGCATCGTGACGTCTAAACCAATGGTTGGCTCATCTAAAAACAACACCTTGGGGCGGTGCAACATGGCGGCGGCCAATTCGCATTTCATGCGCTCACCTAATGACAGCTTGCGCACTTGTTTTTTCATCAATGGCCCTAAATCAAGCAATTGATCCAGCTCTTTTAAGGTCGCATCATAATCATCCTGCGAAATTTCGTAAATGGCCTGATTGACTAAAAATGTTTCAACGGCGGGCAAATCCCACATTAGTTGTTGTTTCTGGCCCATCACCAAAGTAAACTGTTTTAAATAGGCTGTTTCGCGCTTGTTTGGCACATGCCCCATGACAGTTGCCACGCCACTGCTTGGGTAAAGCAAGCCCGATAGCACTTTGAGAGTGGTTGTTTTGCCAGCACCATTTGGCCCCAAAAAGCCCACCATTTCGCCTGCTTGAATATCAAATGAGACTTCATCAACGGCTTTGACGGTGCGGTATTTGCGGGCAAAAAACGAACGCAAGCTGCCAGCTAACCCAGCTTCTTTTTCATGAACTTGGTAATGTTTTGAAAGACGATCAACGTGAATTTGAGACATGATTGTTAAACTACAAGCCGAAATCACGATTCCTTCATCTCCATAGAGGATGAAGGAATCGTGATTTCGGCGAAAACCTGTTTCGCCACCCAATGATTGGGAAGATACGTGAAAAGCAAAAAGTGCAAAGCAAATTTACTTGCTTTGCACTTTTTACTTTATGATGTCCCAAGAGAGATTCGAACTCCCGGCCTGTTGCTCCGCAAGCAAACGCTCTATCCAGCTGAGCTATTGGGACGTTGGTCTCGATTATAGCACAAATTTTAAAACCGGTACAATTCAACCCATGTCTTTTGGCGGATTGACCCAAACCCTGCTTAATGCACCCAATACAGCAAAATTATTGGCTGAAATAACGAACCCATTGCCAAACGCAAACCTGCCCGCGCTGCAAATACTGCGGGCAGCCCGTCCATTGGTGGTGGCGGCGGTTGCCGAGCAGGTGAAAGTGCCTATTTTGTATGTGGTGTCATCGATTGACCAATCACGGGCGATGGTAGATGGGTTGCGACGCTTGACCGAGCCAGAGGCGGTGTTGCGTTTGGCCGAGCCAAATACGGCGTTTTACGATACGGTTGCGCCGGTTGCCGATGTCATCGCCCAGCGCAGCGCAGTGTTGGCAAAATTGGCTTTGAGTGGGCGATCAGCAATTGCCGTTGCCTCGCCGCGGGCTTTAATGCACTTGACTTTGCCGCGGGTGCAATTTGTGCAAGGTTGCCGTACTCTCATGCTTGACCAAACCTTGCGTATGGATGAGGCCTTGGCGCATTGGCTCAAAATTGGCTATCAGCCACAAAGTGTGGTGGAGCATGTTGGCGAATTTAGCCGACGTGGTGGCATTATCGATATTTGGTCGCCAGCCATGTCTTTGCCAGCCCGCATCGAATTGTGGGGCGATGTGGTCGATTCGATCCGCCTATTTGACCCCAGCACCCAACGTAGCGATGCCAAACTTGATCAATTGACGATTACGCCCTTAGAAATTGAGAATTTAAAATTGAGAAAAAATTCAGAGGCAGTTCTCAATTCTCAATTCTCAATTCTCAATTTTTTAAGTGGCGGGTTGTTGTTGGTTGATGACGAAGCCGAGCTGCGAATGGCATGGGATGAGCTTGAGCGTAAGGCCGAACGTGAACGTTTGTCTTTGACGGAAGCGCCGCAGTTGACGAATAAACCTTACCTGACATGGGATGAATTTCGCGCTGAACATAATGCACGGGTGATTGTGCTGGGGCAATCAGCCGAGAACAGTGGTTTGTCGCAACCTGCTTTGGCCCAACAATTTACCAGTGTGCCGCATTTTGCTGGCCAGTTGCCGCCCTTAATGCAATATTTGGAGGAGATACAGCGGCAAGAGGGAAGAAACAAGAGCCAAGAACCAAGAACCAAGATCCAAGAATATAGCGATGCTCACGCACTTAGGACTCAGCATTCAGGACTCAGCACTCAGGACTCAGCACTCAGCACTTCATCTACGGTTGTAGTGGTATCGCGGCAGGCGGCGCGGTTGGCCGAATTGTGGTCAGAAAAGCACGGCGTTGCCAGTGCTGCCGCCAATTTGCCCGATGCTCCATTGCCGGGTGTAACTTTTGTGACGGGGGCGCTGTCGGGCGGGTTTAAATTAGCCTTAAAAACCGAAACTGAAAAATTAAAAACCAATGCTGCCCCCCATTCTAAATTTTTAATTTTGCTGACCGATGCCGAAATTTTTGGGCAAGTGCGGCTTGAGCCGAGCGCTTATTCGCGCCCGCGCAAGGCTGCGCCCGAGCGGGCGTTTTCAGATTGGCAAACCGGCGACGTGGTGGTGCATGAAGATTATGGCATTGGCCGGTTTCGCGGGCTAACCAAGCTGACCGTGAGCGCCCAAGTCTCATCGCCCACGCCACATGGCGGCGGCGAGGGCAGCGGCGAGATCGAGCGCGAGTATTTGTTGTTGGAATTTGCCGATGCCGACCGGCTATATGTGCCTTTGCATCAGCTTGACCGTATTTCGCGTTATATTGGCAATGATGATGCTGCGCCCAGCCTGAGTAAATTACACAGTGGCGAATGGGAAACCGCCCGCCGCAAAGCCAAAGGCGCCGCCGCCGACACCGCCCGCGAGATGCTCAAACTCTATGCCGAGCGTGAGTTGGCTGATGGCTTTAATTTTAGCAACGACACCCATTGGCAACAAGAGCTTGAATTGAGCTTCCCTTATGTCGAAACCGATGACCAATTGAAGGCCATTGAAGCCGTAAAGACTGATATGCAACGCAAACGCCCGATGGATCGGCTGATTTGTGGCGATGTGGGTTTTGGCAAAACCGAGGTGGCGCTGCGGGCTGCATTTAAGGCTGCCCAAGATGGCAAACAAGTGGCGGTATTGGTCCCGACGACGGTATTGGCGCAACAACATTGGAACACCTTTAGCCGCCGTTTAGCCATGTTTCCGGTAAAAGTTGAGATGTTGTCGCGCTTTCGCACCAGTGCCGAAAAACGCAAAATCATCGAGAGTCTTGAGGCTGGGGCCATTGATATCATTATTGGTACACATGCGCTGGTGTCTGAGGGGGTGAAATTTAAAGACCTTGGCTTGCTGATTATTGACGAAGAACAGCGCTTTGGCATGAAAGACAAGGAGAAGCTGAAAAAGTTGCGCACCAGTGTCGATGTATTGACCCTGAGCGCTACGCCGATTCCGCGCACCTTATATATGGGGCTGGCGGGTATTCGTGATGTCAGCCGGATTGAAACGCCACCGGCAGAGCGCTTGCCCATCATCACCCACATCGGCCCGCAAGATGATAACGTTATTCAGCAAGCCATTCGCCGCGAGCTTGACCGCGACGGGCAAGTGTTTTTTGTGCACAATCGTATTCAGGGTATTGGGTTGCTTGAGCAGAAATTGGCGCGATTGGTGCCAGAGGCACGCATGGCGGTGGCACATGGGCAAATGGATGAGAAGCGGCTAGCCTTTGTCATGAATCAATTTGCTGAAGGTAAAACCGACATTTTGCTATGCACCAATATTATTGAGAGTGGGCTGGACATACCGAATGCCAATACCATCATCATTGACCAAGCCCAAATGTTTGGCTTGTCTGAGCTATATCAATTGCGGGGGCGGGTGGGGCGCAGCACTACGCAGGCTTATGCCTATTGCCTGCACGACCGACGCAGCCAAATGACCGACGATGCCCGTGAACGCTTGCAGGCCATGCGCGAGGCGGCTGGTTTGGGCGCTGGCTATATGGTGGCGATGCGTGACCTTGAATTGCGTGGGGCCGGTGACATGCTCGGCCCAAAACAGAGTGGGCAAGTGTCGAGCGTTGGGTTAGATTTGTATACCCGTTTGTTAGCGCGTGAGGTGACGGTGTTACGCGCCATGCGGGATGGCACGGCCATGCCCGCCGCTGAGGTGCGGCCCATTACGATTGATATTCCATTGACGGTGGGCTTGCCTGAAAGTTATGTGCCCGATCATGCGTTGCGGGTGCAAATGTATCGACGGGTGGCAAGCTTGGATAGCGAAAATAAAATTCAAGCCTTTGAAGACGAATTGCAAGATCGATTTGGCAAATTGCCGCCAGCGGCTAAAAACCTTACGTATCAGGCGCGGCTAAAGTTATATGCCGAGCGCTTTGGGGCGCAATCGATCACCAGCGAAGGCAACCGCTTTACCATTCGGGCCGATGCTATTGAGCATATGCAAACCGAGGTGTTACGGCTAAAATTGGGCGAAAGTGGGTTAATTGGGCGCAAACAATTGTCATTTTTGCGCACCGGCACTGCCGAGCAATGGAAAGATAAATTGATGGGTGTGCTGTTGTGGATGGCCGGGCAAGCAAAACCACGCGAAAACGAATGAGAGCCAACCCATATTTTTGAGTTGGCCCTCAACCAAAAGAGAGAAGAACAAATAACCAAAATCCTATACATAATCATATAGGGTTTAGGCTTGCTTAACTTGACGATTGCTATACGCTCGTCCTCCGCCGTTTAGTGTAGATGATATTATGTATCTGAGGTGAAGATACCGCCTAAAGCGCTTCAAGCGCTTTAGGCGGTCTGCATTTTGCCGGATGATAACCCATCATGACGACTTCTCGATAAGAGAGGGTAAGTAAAACAAATTTTCGTCGAAATCATAATAGGGTCTTTGGGGCATGCCCCAAAGACCCTATTGTGATTTCGACATTACATTTTTGGGGTTTACTTCGAATTGTTGAGCAGATACATCATTTGGGAAAAACGATGAGGGCTAATTCGCGCCGACGAATTAGCCCTCAAACCAAAAGGAGGAGAAGAGGAGGTCCCACCCTGACTCTTGAAGTTGATCTTACGGGATTTTTAAAGCCTGTGCTTGACGTTTTCTATACGTCTTTTTAGGGGCGTTGGGCGTAGGTTAGGACGCAATCGGCAGAGGTTTTAGCGTATTTTTGGTGCTAAGTCAGGTAGAACAGTGCGCCGATCTTACTATCCTCTTGCCAAGCTTAGATTGGTAAGAGGATAGTGAGATCGGCATTCCTTCAATTTCTGTTTGTGAGTAATCTAGGTTACGAGAAAAACTGAGAGAGCCAACCCGCGCCGACGAGTTGGCTCTCAAACCAAAAGGAGGAGAAGAGGAGGTCCCACCCTGCTCTTGTAGATGAGTCTACGATATTTGTTTATCCATAACTTGACGCAATGCCTACGTTCACCCTCCACATGTTTTGCCGCAAAAACAAAGCGGTGCATAATGTTGCCATACGCAATATGTCTTTTGTCTCTAAATTTTTAATTGAACCCTTTAGCCCACTGAAAGACCGTAATTTTTCAATTTATATTACGGGGCAAACCGTGTCACAAATTGGCACCTTTATGCAAACCACCGCCCAAGCCTGGTTGATATGGGAATTAACGCATGATGCACGCATGGTCAGTTTGGCGACGGCCTTGGGTTTTTTGCCGTTGTTCTTTCTCAGCCCATTTACCGGCGCGTTGGCTGACCGTTGGGATCGCCGAAAATTGTTGATTGGCACCCAAATTGCGGCCATGACCTTGGCGCTCACGCTGGCATTTTTGGTGCAACGTGGGTTAGCCGATGCCACGATCGTATTGTTTTTGTCGTTAGCTTTGGGTGTGGTGAATACCTTTGACTTTCCGACCCAATCGGCTTTTATCGGTGATATGACCGGCATGGGGGCTATTCGCAAGGCGGTGGCGTTAAACACCAGCATGTTTCAAGTGGGGCGCTCGGTTGGCCCAGCGTTAGCGGGTATTCTTATTGCATTATTTGGCTCGGCGTTTGTGTTTTTGTTAAATGGCTTAAGTTATATCGTGGTCATTGCCTGTTTGTTGGTCATTACTACCACTCAAGTGCGGCGCCCCCATTCTGGAACCCCGCTGAATGATTTTGCTGAGGCGGTGCGTTATGCACGCACCGAATCCCGGATTGTTGACCTTATCATGGCGGCTATTCTTTTGACTTTATTTGTTTTTGGCACGTTTAGCATTTTTGCGCCTTTGGCCGATACGGTGCTAAACGGTGGCCCAGAAACGCTTGGCCTTATTCAATCGGCTTCAGGTTTGGGCGCTTTGGTGAGCGCCTTGCTTTTGGCTCCCCAATTTGCCAATGTTAAACGGGTGGGGGTGGTCATTTGTGGGGCGCTTATCTTCGCAGGTTTTTGGTTGATGATGACGTTATTCTCGACTTGGACCCCCTATGTGCAATTTACCATTTTTATGGCATCGCTCACTTTGCCGGTTGTTTTGGCTGGCACATCGGGCTTAATTCAAACGTTATCGCCGCCGCATATGCGTGCCCGTATGATCAGCCTATTTCAAATGACCACCTTTGGCGCCCAGCCGCTTGGCGCATTATTCGCTGGTTTTATGGGCAGCTTGGTTGGGCCGCTGTATGCGATTGTGTTAAATGGCGGGTTGATGGCAATCTTAGCCACCCTTCTTATTGGCTTGCGCCATGATTTTAGAGTATGGGTGGTGACGAAACCGGAGATTCCTAAGTAACCATGACAGACCTACAAAATCATATTTGTGTCACCTGCGGTACCCAGTTTAGTGCAGCAACCCAGCCCCCCACCTATTGCCCGATTTGCAATAACGAGCGGCAATATCTTGCTGCCGATGGTCAGTGCTGGATGACCTTGGCGCAGCTTTCACCACGCCACAAAAATGTTTTTCAGCGCCTCGAACCCCAGTTAATGAGCATTGGCACTGAGCCAAAATGTGGCATTGGGCAGCGGGCGCACTTGCTGCAAACCGCCGAGGGCAATGTGTTGTGGGATTGTATTGCCATGCTGGATGCCGCGACGATTGACATTATCAAGGGGTTGGGCGGGTTGCGCGCCATTGCTATATCGCACCCGCATTTTTACACCACTTGTGTCGAATGGAGCCGCGCCTTTGGCGACATACCAGTGTATTTGCACAGTGCCGATCGCGAATGGATGATGCGCCCCGATCCAGCCATTCAGTTTTGGGAGGGTGAAAGCTTGTCTTTATTTGCTGGGTTAACCCTCATTCGCTGCGGCGGCCATTTTTCGGGTAGCCAAGTGTTGTATTGGCCGCACGGGGCCGACGGGCGCGGTGCGTTGCTTACGGGCGACACCATCAACGTTTCTCAAGACCGTCATAGCGTCAGCTTTATGTATAGCTACCCTAACCTCATTCCGCTGTCACGCGCAAAAATTGAGCGGATTGTGGCGGCGGTTGCGCCATACCCATTCGAGCGCATTTATGGCGGCTTTTGGGGCGACCAGATCGAAGCCGACGCTAAAGCCATTGTGGCGCGGTCTGCCGAGCGTTATATTCGCCAGATTTCAGATGCGTAATACGGTAAAATTGGTTGTCAATAGACTTGTAACGCCTCGGTCGTCTTTGACGGATCGAGGCGTTATTTTTTGGGGATGGAAGATGAAAGATGAAGGCTGCAATCTTCATCCTTCATCCTTCATCCTTCATCTTTCATCCTTTTTAAGATTATGTCAATCACAGTTTTACTTGGTGCCCAATGGGGCGATGAAGGCAAAGGACGCATTACCGATGCGTTAGCACACGAGGCCGACCTAGTGGCCCGTTTTAATGGCGGCGACAATGCCGGTCACTCGATCACCATTGGTAACACAGTCGTTAAATTGCATCTTGTGCCGTCGGGCATTTTTCGCCCCGCCTGTCTCAATGTTATTGGCAATGGCGTGGTGGTCAACCCGCTTAATTTGCTCAAAGAAATGGCCGAAGTGCGGGCGGCCAATATTGCGGTCGGCCCCGACAATCTGAAGATCAGCGACGCGGCCCATATCATTACGCCAGCCCATATTGCGCTCGATAAAGCCCGTGAATTGGGCGCGGGTGGCATTGGAACCACCCAACGCGGGATTGGTTTTGCCTATATGGACAAAGCCGCCCGCACCGGTATTCGTGCTGGGGCCATGCACGACCCCGCCGCCTTTGGCGCTGCGGTTCAACGGCATGTCGAGGCGGTCAATCGCCACATTCAACATGAATATGCCGAACATGCTGACAAATTGCTGCTCGATAGCGCCAAGTGTGCCGCCGATGCTGCTGCTGCCGCCGCGCAATTGCGCCCTTATTTAGCCAACACCTTTGAGATTGTGCAAGATGCGCTGGATGCTGGCAAGCATATTTTGGCTGAGGGTGCCCAGGCTGCGCTGCTCGATCTCGATCATGGCAATTACCCCTATGTCACTTCGTCGAGCGCGACGGTGGGCGGGGTGTTGACGGGGTTGGGTGTGCCACCCAAGGCCATCACGCGGGTGATGGGGGTCGCCAAGGCCTTTTGTTCACGAGTGGGGGCCGGGCCGTTTCCATCCGAATTAAGCGGCGATTTGGCCTTGCGTTTGCGTGGCACTGGCACCAATGCGTGGGATGAATATGGCTCGACCACCGGCCGCCCGCGCCGCGTTGGTTGGCACGATGCCTTTGCCCTGCGCCATACCGTGCGGCTAAATGGCATTGAAGAAATTGCCTTGACCAAGCTCGATGTGTTGAGCGGGATGCCGACGGTCAAGCTGTGTGTGGGCTATGTGTTGGGCGGCGAGCGCTTGCGCAGTTACCCGCAAGATATGCACGTGTTGACGCAGTGTCAACCCATGTTAGAAGAGATGCCGGGCTGGCTGGAAGATGTATCGACGGCGCGTCAGTATGCTGATTTGCCGCCCAATTTGCGGGCTTATGTCGAGCGCATCGAGGCTTTGGCTGGGGCGCGGGTGTCGCTCGTCAGCGTCGGCCCTGAGCGTGAGCAGTTGATTCGGCGGTAAGGTGATTTTGGTGCGTTAGCGCGATTGGCGGCAAATTTTGCCGCCAATCGCGCTTTTTGCTGGTTATGGGTGGGTATTCAGGGGGACATCAATCGGCTGTACCCATGTCGGCAAGTATATCCGGTCATCACAATGAGGCCTAACACCTTGTTTTATAGTGGACCCCAAAAACTAGACACGAAAAAGGGCTAAAGTCAGGTAGAGTGCAAACAAAAATGAAGAAACAATTTACACCTACCTTTAAGGCTGAAGTAGCCCGTGAGCTACTGCG
>JAGWYZ010000140.1 GCA_018969115.1 Chloroflexota bacterium
TATCGAATTAGGGTTGCTCGAAAAAGGCGATGCTTTTATCGGTGGGTTTGCAGAATGGCAAAAAATTGATTTTTTGATTTCAGATAACCGCCACTTTGTGCGGCAACTTCAAACAACCGCTTTTAAAATTTGCGATCCAAATTCATTTTTACAGCAAATAGCGCAGCTTCGCAGTAATGATTCATAAATCTGGCCTTACACCGCTCTCAATTACCCAGATTATGAAAAAGTGGAAAGCAAGCAACCCTACTTTCCACTTTTCACTTTCCACTTTGCACTCAGCACTATTTACTTAGCACTTAGCACTTTCTACTCAGCACTTCTCTACGACAGACGCTTCTTCACTTCGGCGGTCAGGGCAGGCAAAATCTGGTTCATATCGCCGACCAACCCATAATGCGCATATTTGAAAATCGGCGCTTCGGGGTCTTTGTTGATAGCAACAATCAACTTACTGGTCTTCATACCCGCCAAATGTTGAATTGCGCCCGAAATACCACACGCGATATACAAATCGGGCTGCACCGTCTTGCCGGTTTGCCCCACCTGATGGGCATACGGAATCCAGCCCGCATCAACCGCAGCCCGGCTGGCCCCGAGCGCCCCACCCAGTGCATCGGCCAAGGCCTTAACCGGCGCAAAGCCCGGGCTACCGGCGGTGGCCCGCCCGCCCGATACCACAATTCGCGCATCGGTGAGGCTGACCTCGGTCACGGCCTTGGCTTCGATGCCAACAACCTTGCTGGCAAGATTCGCCTCGGCCAACACCGCGCCAACCTGTGCCGCCGCGCCAGTGCGGGCCGCATCGACCTCGGCGGCTGGCAACACGCGCTTGCGCATGCTGATGACGCTGGGGCCGCTCATCGTCACTTTGGCCATCACATTGCCCACCAACCCCGGGCGCGAGGCCACAATCTGACCGCCCACTACCGCCACATCCACACAATCGGCGGCCAAACCAGCGCCCAAATGCGCCGCCACTGCTGCCGATAACTCAAGCCCGCGTTGGCTTGTGCCCATCAACACGGCGGCTGCGCCTTGCGCCGCTTTTGCCACCACTGCGGCATAAGCCTCTAAGCGAAACGCCTTGAGCGTAGCATCATTTGCCACAATCGCGCTATTCGCCCCGCGTTGAATGGCTTGTTGCGCCAAGGCATCCACCCCGTCCCCCAACACCAGCGCAACCACGTTGCCGCCCAACCCATCTGCCACCACCCGCGCTGCCGTCATCGCTTCCCACGCAATGCTCTCAGCTGCGCCATTGGTTTGTTCAATCCAAACAAAAATATTGCTCATAATAATGGTTAATGGTTAATGATCAATGGTTAATGGTCAATGGTCAATGGTTAATGATTAATGGTTAATAAAATTTATCATTAACCATTGACCATTAACCATTAACCATCAACCATTGACCATTCATTAAATAATTTTCGCCGCCATCAACTTGTCCACCAACGCCTTGGCTTGCTCGGCGGGTGAACCCTGAATCATTTCGACATTGGTGTCGCGGGTAGGCGGTAAATCGACTGCCCACGTTACTTTGGCCGCCACATCAGCCGCGCTCAAGCCCAAATCCGCCAACTTCCAAGTTGGAATGACGGCCTTGCTGGCCTTGCGAATCCCCATAAAGTTGGGGTAACGCGGCTCGGCAATTTCCTTCACCACCGTCATCACACAGGGCAATGTGCTTGTCACCGTCTCGCGCCCATATTCCATCGCCCGCACCACGCTGATGGATTTTGCGCCCCCGTTCACGGCATTGAGCGCCGCCACGTATGACAGCATCGGCACCCCGAGCAAGGTCGCCACTTGCACCGCCGTCGCGCCCATATTGCCATCAATGGCGCTGCGCCCGCCGACGATGATGTCATATGCGCCAATTTTTTTGATGGCGGCGGCCAACGCCCGCGCGGTGCCAAGTGAATCGGCGTTAGCCAAGGCTGCGTCGTTGATCAAAATGGCCTCATCGGCCCCCATCGCAATGGCGGTGCGCAAGGCTTCAATCGATTCTGGGTTGCCCAAACAGAGGGCCGTTACCTTTTTGCCGCCGTGCTTTTCCTTCAGCCGCAACGCGGTTTCTAGCGTATATTCATCCCAAGGGTTGACAATTCGCGGCTGACCATCAGCCATCAATTGCAAGCCATTCAAGGTGCGCGACAACTTTGCCGTGTCGGGCGTTTGTTTAATTAATGCAATTATGTTCATACTTCAAAGTGCTGAGTGCTGAGTGCTGAGTGCTAGGTAAAAACTCAGCACTCAGCACTTTTAACTATCTTAGCCCCAACACATTCCGCGCAATAACCATGCGTTGAATTTCGCTGGTGCCTTCATAAATTTCGGTAATCTTAGCATCTCGGAAATAGCGTTCAACCGGCAATTCTTTGCTATAGCCGATGCCGCCGTGCATTTGCAAAGCCCGATGCGCACATTCCATCGCGGTTTCGCTGGCGTAAAGTTTCGCCATACTCGCCTCGAGTGTGTAACGAGCGCCACTTTGTTGAGCCTTTGCCTTTGCCAAGACTGCATTGTAAATCAGCAAACGCGCTGCCTCAATACGGGTTTTCATGTCGGCTACCTGAAATTGTAACCCTTGAAATTCACCCAATTTTTTACCAAAGGCCTCGCGCTCGGTCAAATAGCCGACTGCGGCTTCATAGGCCGCCTCGGCGATGCCCAGCGCTTGGGTGGCAATGCCAATTCGGCCCGCGTCCAACATCGTCATGGCAATTTTAAAGCCCTCACCCTCTTCACCCAGCCGATGCTCAGCCGGGCAGACATAATCCTCAAATACCAATTCGCTGGTGGCGCTGGCGCGAATGCCCATTTTTGGCTCAACTTTGCCACGCACAAACCCGGGCTGGTCGGCTTCAACCAAAAACGCCGTGATGCCATTGTGCCCCCGCTCAGGCGCGGTCATGGTAAACAACAACACAAAATCGGCCACCGGCCCGCTCGTCACCCAACTTTTGCGCCCGTTGATGACATAGCTGCCGTCGCTTCGCTTAACGGCGCGGCTTTTCATACGGCTGGCATCGCTGCCACTGCTCGGCTCGGTCAGCGAATAGGCCGCAATTTTTTGCCCACTCGCCACCGGCTGCAAAAATTTCTGTTTGAGCAATTCGCTGCCATATTTGTAAATGCCGCCACAATACAACGAGTTATTCACACTCATAATCGTGCCATGCGAGGCATCGGCCTTGCTCACTTCCTCAAGCGCCAACACGTATGACAGCCCATCCATGCCTGCGCCGCCATAGGCTTCGGGGATCTCAAGCCCCATGAAGCCCATGGCGCTCATTTTTTTAATCGTCTCCATCGGAAATTCACCGATTTCGTCATAATGGGCGGCAATCGGCGCAATTTCGTTTTGGGCAAAATCGCGGGCCGCGTCGCGGATCATCAGGTGTTCGGGGGTTAATTCTAGCGTTGGGCCTAGGCTCATCATGGTTTTCCTATCAGTGTTAGATTTTCTTATTATACTTCAAGTCAACGTCAAACTTAACGTTAACGTTAAGTTTGACAGGGGGTATTTTAATCGGGTTCTGAAATATACTGCATATGAGCAAAAATTGAGACAATGCCGATTTCACTATTCCTTCACAAGTGTGCTTGTGAAGGAATAGTGAAATCAGCAAAAACCACATTTTTACATTTATTTTGGTATATAACCTATCTGAGGGGGAGAAAGCATGATCACAATTCAAATTATTTCAAGAAGCACCGGCAAACCAATAAAAGGGGTGCGGGTTGGTTTGGGTTTTGGCGGCCTTTTTGGCACCTATATGCCCAGTATTTATACCGATACAAATGGCGATGCACACTTTAATATAAGCCCCAAAGAAGGCAAAGTATATGTTGACGGCAATACCAAACATGAAGGCTATTTAAGTGGGCGCGTCGTGGTGTATCGCTAAATTTAGGAGGCGCACAATGGCTGTATATGACAAAAACGGCGTTTTTATTGATCATGGGCGAAATTTTGTGTTTGGCGGTCTCATCGTTAAAACCACCGAAAGCAACACAGGCGGTGATACCCTGATCCCCGGTTTACATGCAGTATTGGTAAAAAGCGCGGGGATGTTTTCGTCAGAATCGTATGTGGTGCTGAGTTATTATTACCCGGATGGTGCACCCGATAAAACCGTGTGGAAAGGCAAAACCTCAGACGCGGAGGAAATCGCCGATGCCATTCGCACCGTGACAAAATGTTACTAAGGCTTATCCGACAAATAAAATGATCAAATCTGTATGTTTGACACCGAATTGATGTGAAGAAGACGGGTCGGTGACCCGTCTTCTTCGTTTTGCCATATCAATGCCTAAGCTGCGAGAAGGCAAATCAATCCGTCACTGCAAAAGACGGGTCACCGACCCGTCTCTACATCGAAATCCGTCATTTTATTGCACAGATTGACCTAACACGACAAACAAAGGAGGACAATGGCCCTTAACGCACTCAATGACCTGAAAAATGCACTGGCAAAGGTAAAAGATAACGCCGGTGTGGTAGACGTTTATACCGAAATCGCCCAGCAACTCAACACCCAACAAGGCGGGCTGTATAAAGCGCTGGTGGCACAAGAGGGCGGTCACGCCGATGCGGTGGCGTGGTGCTACGATGCCTTGCCACAATTCGATACGTTTTACCAAACATGGCTGGACGCACAACAGCAACAAGCCCAAAAACGAAAAGAAAACTTGCAAAAAGCCCTAATATTTGGCGGCGCGATGGTCGGGGGTTTTTTCACACAGTTATCCAAAGAACTAAAAAGCGTACAAAACAAGTAGTCGGTGACCCGTCTTCGATTCGACCCGCCTCCGATCTGACTGACCCACCCCCGATCTGACCCGTCTTCGATGTGACCTGTCTGGCGGGTCACATCTGAGACGGGTCACCGACCCGTCTCTACGATCAAAAAAATTTTTTGTTGGGGCTATCGCCCCAAACCCCCGGATTAGGCTCGCTGTAGATCAAAAATCAGAGTTCAGAGATCAGAGATTCAGAGGACAGAGCTATGAGAAGGGGGACGCAAGAAGCCGAAAACCGTCGCTGATGTAACGGACGGACGGAATGCTGTTGATGCGGACGGCACAGGGCAGGTAGTCTTCATTGTAGTCGAACGAACCGCCGCGCACCACGCGCCCGCTTTTTTTATCATCATACCAATCCGAACACCATTCCCATACATTCCCTGCCATATCGGCACAACCATACGGGCTGTTGCCCGCCAGATAACTCCCCACTCGGCTTAGATTTTCCAAATCATAAGATTTGTCATAATTGGCACGACTGGCATCCGGCTTGGCTTCACCCCATGGGTAAGTGCGCCCATCCGTGCCACGCGCCGCCTTTTCCCATTCCACCTCACTCGGCAAACGAATGCCCAAACCCATCTTCTGGCTGGCCCAAGCACAAAAAGCATTGGCATCATCCCAATTTACCTTCACCGCAGGATGGTCGGGGTGACTTTTTAACCACGCCTCATTGCCACTCCCCCAATGGCCATCACCTTTAAACCCAGTGGCTTTGACAAAGGCCCAAAACTGGGCCGTGGTGACCACATATTTGCCAATGTAATACTCCGGCAAATAACAGGTTTGCTTGGGATGCCATATATCATCCCCATACATAAAATTTCCAGCAGGAATACGGATCAGTTCACCCACAACTTGCGCCGCATTACGAAAAGCGTTGGTTGGCACAACCGGTGCTGCCGCCACCGGCTGCACGGCCCCACCTCCCGCCGCTGCCTTCAAGCCAGCCAACAAGTTCGCCAGCGTCGCCCGTTGGCTAGCTTGAATCGCCAACCCGCTCAACAAGGCATTGCGCAAGCTGCGATCAGGCAAGTCATCCAACCGTGCGCCATCCATATGCTTCTTCATCACTGCCATCATGTTATTGGCGGCAAATAACGGCTTACCGGTCAACATCTCATAAATCACCGCGCTCATGGCATACACATCGCTGGCCGGGCTGGCCTCACCGTCATCCCACAATTCGGGAGCCATATACAGCGGGGTGCCCATCTTCGCACCGCTGCTCATGCTGCTCATATCACGCAGTTTAGCAAGGCCAAAATCGGTAATGACCGGACGGTTGCTGGCTTGCTCCACCAAAATATTGGCGGGTTTGAGATCACGGTGCAAAATATGTTTGGCGTGTGCCTCTGTCAACCCATCAATCAGCTTCTCGATCATGGGCAAAGCTTGCCGCAACGACATGCCACCACTCGGAATATGTTTGGCCAACGTATTGCCATGCACATACTCCATCACAAAAGCGGCCATGCCTTCGAGATTTTCAAGCTCATACACCGTCACAATATTCGGGTGGCGCAGCCGTGCCATTGCAATGGCTTCCCGCCGAAACCGTTCGAGAATTTGGGCATTGGCAGCCCATTGCGGTTGCAGCACCTTAATCGCCACTTCGCGTTGCAATACCGGGTCTACCCCACGATATACCGTGCCAAATGCCCCCGACCCAAGCGCCCCCAAAATTTTATATTTGCCTAGCGTGTTCATAAATAAGATGTAATAACCCTTAATTATCGCACCAATCACGCCGTAGAGACGGGTCGGTGACCCGTCTTATTTTTGCCACACCAAAGACAAAAATACCAGAAAAAAATCACTTATCTTATCCTTGCCATATCGCAGACGGGTCACATCGCAGACGGGTCACATCCCAGATGGGTCACATCGCAGACGGGTCACATCCCAGATGGGTCACATCCCAGATGGGTCACCGACCCGTCTCTACAGTAAATGGGCGGGTTATAATTAACATTAACGCAAACGTTAACTATGCACCAAAACAACCCCATGTCAACCCAACCCATCACCCGCAACAGCCCCGCACACGCGATGCTACGTGCCGCTGTGCGCGATTTTGTGCAGACCGAACTTGACCCCCACGCCGAACACTGGGAAAAACAAGGCATTTGGCCGGCCCGCGACGTGCTAAAAAAGATGGGCGACTTGGGTTTTCTCGGTCTGAGTTACCCCGAAGCCTATGGCGGCGGTGGGGCCGATTATACCTTTAACGCGGTGTTGCTCGAGGAACTAGGCCACGCCGTGCCGATGGGGGCGACGCTCGGCATTTGTGTGCATACCGACATGGCGACCCCGGCCTTGGCGCAGCATGGCAACGAAGACCTGAAGCAGCGCTATCTGGCCCCCGCCATTCGTGGCGAGATCGTGTCGGCCATCGCCGTGAGTGAGCCAGATGCCGGTAGTGATGTGGCGGCCATTCGCACCCGCGCCGATGACGACGGCGATGACTACGTCATCAACGGCAGCAAGATGTGGATCACCAATGGCGCACAGGCCGACTATTTGTGTTTGCTGGCCAAGACCGGCAGCAGTGGCGGGCACAGCGGCTCGTCGCTCATCGTCGTGCCGACCAACACGCCCGGCTTCAGCGTCAGCCGCAAGCTCGACAAGCTCGGCCTGCGCGACAGCGACACCGCCATTTTGTCGTTCGACAATGTGCGCGTGCCCAAAACCAACCGCATCGGCGAAGAGGGCAAGGGCTTTCAATATCAGATGCAGCAATTTCAGCGTGAACGCCTCGCCATGACACTGATGAGCCTCGGCAGCATGGAGCGCTGTATCGAATTGACCAAGAAATATTTAAAAGCGCGCAAGGCCTTTGGCAAACCGCTCGGTCACAATCAGTTTATTTATTTCAAGCTGGCCGAGCTGATCAGCGAGATCGAGGCCTTGCGCTATTTGGCCTATGAATGCGTCAGCCAATATGCGGCAGGCCAAGACATGACGCGCCTCGCCAGCATGGCCAAGCTCAAGTCGGGCTTGCTCTCGCGCCAAGTGGCCGACATGTGTTTGCAATTTCACGGCGGCATGGGCTATGTCGAAGAATACCCCATCGCCCGTTACTTCCGCGACATTCGGCTGTGGGCCATCGGCGGCGGGGCCGATGAGGTGATGATGGAGGTCATCGCCAAATATGAGGGCTTGGGGCCGAAGGGAAAGTAAAACGAGGAAATAACCAGATGGATAAATTAACCTCCTACCGCCAATTAACACAGAACATTCTTAAAAAATATGCAAACACCCAATATGCATATGGCAATTACAAAAATAATACCGTTTTCGATCACGAGAATGATCATTATTTGGTCATGAGTTTGGGCTGGGATTCTGGTCGTCGTGTGCATGGTTGCCTCATTCATATTGATATCATCAATCAAAAAATCTGGATTCAACGCGACGGCATCGAGCATGGCATTGCCCAAGATTTTCTGGATGAGGGTGTGCCAAAGTCAGATATTGTTTTAGGCTTTAAATCTGAATATCTTCGTCCATATACCGAATTTGCAGTGAATTGATATTGCCAAAGCTATTTACGTCTAATTCTGTGACCGATACCAAGCTAAGCAATCACCCGGTGTACCAAGCAAAAATGGAACGGCTTTAGATAAAGTAAGATTTTTCAAAACATGTTCGCGGTCTAACGCAACAAAATAATCGGCGGGAATTTCCGATGCCGCTGCCAAGATAACTGCATCAGGCGCGTAATTAATATGAAGGTTAATTCGACGTGCATTGGTGGCACTTGGTGGCGGTGTAATGCTCAATCTTGCAACAGCTAACATTTGGCAACTTGTGCAACATAACCTTGGTCATATTTTGCAACGTTATGCTCAATTTCAGCAAGTGCATCATTGCTCGTCCAAAGTAACACAAACTCAAATTCACCTAGTTTTAGTAACGCACGCGCACCACCACTGGGTGAAAAAACAGCAGCAATAATGACACTGGAGTCTAAAAAAATGTTATACAAGAAGATCAGGGCTATTTTTTGCGCGAATTTCTTGCGCAGATTTCAACATTTCTGCGAGCGTTGCACCTTTCGATTGTAAAGATACGCTCAGTTCATCAGCAATCACATCAACTTGTGATTTACCTTTGACCAGCAAAAAACGATCTTCGCCTAAAGGAATTATGGTAAAAATATCGCCCGGCATAATTTTGTATTCGCTACGCATTTCATCAGGCAATACCATGCTTCCTCGCTGGGCAATTTGTGTCATCATCATCTATAACAAATTATACTAATTTATAATTAATTCCAATCTCTAACGATATCCAAAAAATATAACACCGTTAGGTTTGGCGGTATACTTAACCTTGTCCAAAAACATTTTCATCACCTTAGCCCGTATCAGAGTAGATTCCAAGATAATATAGCGCAGTGCTTAATGCGCGTCTGGGGACGCGCACTGAGCCATCTATTAATTAGGAAGTTACGCTCAAGAAAGGCTTGAGGGTGAATTTGTGCGATTTTTAATAGAAGGAGCCTCATGACAACCTATAACCCGCCCTTAAAAGATATTCAATTCACCTTAAACGAGGTAGCAAATTACCCAGCCATCGCCGCCCTGCCCGGCTACGAAGATGCCACCCCCGATCTGATCGAGGCCGTACTTGAGGAAGGCGGCAAATTTGCCAGCCGCGTGCTTGCACCACTCAATCAAATTGGCGACCACGAAGGCGCAAAATGGCACGACGGTGAGGTCACCACCCCGCCTGGCTTTAAAGAGGCGTATCGCCAATTTAGCGAAAACGGCTGGAACGGCGTTGGCTGCGAGACCGAATTTGGCGGCCAAGGCTTGCCCAAGCTGATCGGCGCGGTGCTGCAAGAAATGTGGAAAACCGCCAACATGGGCTTCTCACTCGGCCCACTGCTCACCACCGGCGCAGTCGAGGCATTGATGCTGAGCGGCACAGAGGATCTGAAACACAAGTATTTGCCCAACATGGTGAGCGGCAAGTGGACCGGCACGATGAACTTGACCGAGCCGCAAGCGGGGTCAGACCTCGGTCTCATTCGCAGCAAAGCCGTGCCCCAAGCCGATGGCAGCTATAAGATCAGCGGCCAAAAGATTTTTATCACCTATGGCGAACACGATTTGGCCGAAAATATCATTCACCTCGTGCTGGCCCGCACGCCCACTGCCCCCGAAGGCACCCGCGGCATTTCGATGTTTATTGTGCCCAAATTTTTGGTAAACGACGATGGCAGCCTCGGCGAGCGCAACGACCTGCGTTGTGTCTCGATTGAGCACAAGCTCGGCATTCATGCCAGCCCCACCTGTGTGTTGGCCTATGGCGACAACGGCGGCGCAACCGGCTATTTGGTCGGGCAAGAGAATCGTGGTCTCGAATACATGTTTATCATGATGAACGGGGCACGCTTTGCGGTTGGGCTTGAGGGCATCTCGATGGCCGAAGGCGCGTATCAGAAAGCCCTTGCCTATGCCAAAGAGCGGGTGCAAGGCCGCGACATCGCGGGCGGCAAAGCGTCTGTGCCCATCATCAAGCACCCCGATGTGCGCCGCATGTTGATGTTGATGAAGTCGCAAATCGAGGCCATGCGCTCATTGGCTTATTACGCAGGCGCTTCGCTCGACCTCGTGCTCAAGCACCCAGACGAGGCCGAACGCAAGAAGCATCAAGCCTTTGTCGATCTCATGATTCCGGTAGTCAAAGGTTGGAGCACCGAGACAGGCATCCAGCTTGCCTCGCTGGGTGTGCAAATTCATGGCGGCATGGGCTATATCGAAGAAACCGGCGCGGCTCAATATTGGCGCGATTCGCGCATCGCCACCATTTACGAAGGCACAACCGGTATTCAGGCCAACGACTTGCTATTCCGCAAGATCATTCGTGAAAATGGCAGCACCTTGCGCACCGTGATCGGTGAAATGCATCACACCATCAGCGAATTATCGCAGCAGCCCGGCCCCGATTTTGCCGTCATTCGTGAGGCGCTCGACCGTGGCGTGCAAGCCATTATGAAGGCGGGGGCATTCTTCGCCAGCACCATCATGAAAGACATCAAGGCCGTCGCGGCTGGGGCCGAGCCTTTCCTCGAATTGATGGGCATCGTGGCAGGGGGTTGGCAATTGGCGCGTGGCGCAATGGCAGCCCAAGCCAAAATCAATGCTGGCGAGACTGATGCGTTCTACAAAGCCAAAATCGCCACCACCCGTTTTTATGCCGATCATGTGCTATCTCGCGCCGATGGGTTGGCTTATACCGTCACCAATGGCGCAGCTGGTACGCTGGCCTTGGCCGATGATGATTTTTAAGCTAGCGTCAATTTAAAGTCAGAAAAGAGTTTGCCGATGTCACACGATCTGCCTAACCAAAGGTTGGGTGATCGTGTGACATCGGCATTTCATCTTTTAAGCAACGTCGTCTTGGCTGCCCGTGCCATCAATATTCTCAAACCCCCGCCCGGTTCTTATCTACGTCTTACACTAGGATGGTAAATTAGCCCCTCAAGCCGTGAGCCATGAGCC
>JAGWYZ010000438.1 GCA_018969115.1 Chloroflexota bacterium
ATTTTTATGCCTACTGTGAGCGAGAAATCGGCACAGGGTGAAGACTGATGCGAGGATTACAATGGAATTTTTTATAAATAATTTACGGCAAATTTATATTGTCAAAAAATCATGATTCGAAGGATATTTTTGTGAAAGCAGTTATCTTGGCAGGGGGACTTGGCACACGCATCTCCGAGGAGACGGCCGTGCGACCCAAACCGATGGTGGAAATCGGCGGTAAACCAATTTTGTGGCACATCATGAAAATGTACGCCGCCCATGGCATCAATGATTTCATTATTTGCTGCGGCTATAAAGGCTATGTAATTAAGGAGTATTTCTCCAATTATTTTTTGCACATGTCCGATGTCACGTTTGATTTGAGAAGTGATAATCAAATGCAAGTCCATCAGCAATTTGCAGAGCCTTGGAAAGTTACCTTGGTGGATACCGGCGATCAGACCATGACGGGTGGTCGTCTTAAGCGGGTAGAGGCTTATTTGGGTGAGGGGGATTTTTGTTTTACCTATGGCGATGGCGTGAGCGATGTAGATCTCACCCAACTGATTGCCTTTCATCAAACGCATGGAAAATTAGCGACGGTGACCGCAGTCCAACCTCCCGGGCGCTTTGGGGCGCTTGATCTCAAAGGCGATGCAGTGACAAGTTTTATTGAAAAACCCCATGGCGATGGCATGTACATTAATGGGGGATTTTTTGTGCTCTCCCCCAAGGTACTCGATCTGATTGAGGGTGATGCCACCATTTGGGAAAAAAAGCCTCTAGAGACATTAGCGCACGAGGCTCAGCTAAACGCGTATAAACACCATGGCTTTTGGCAGCCTATGGATACCCTGCGCGATAAACAACTGCTTGAGGATTTATGGGTAAGTGGCGCAGCCCCTTGGAAGCAGTGGGCCTAGTGGGGATGAACGCGAACACACCTTCGGGCCAGGTGGAGCCTGCTTTTTGGCATGGGAAAAACGTGTTTCTTACGGGGCATACCGGTTTTAAGGGGGGGTGGCTCGCACTTTGGTTGGCGGCGATGGGAGCGAAGGTCACGGGCTATGCCCTAGCACCCAATACCACCCCCAATTTGTTTACGAGCGCGCAAATTGAGACTACCCTCGCGCACTCCCACATCGCGGACTTACGCGATGCGAACGCAGTTCTTGCCGCCATCCAAGCGGCAAAGCCCGAGATTGTGATTCATATGGCGGCCCAACCCTTGGTGCGCTACTCCTACGATCATCCTTTAGAAACTTATGCCACCAACGTGATGGGTACGGCCCATGTCTTGGATGCGGTTCGGAACACTCCGGGTGTGCGAGCCGTGGTGGTCGTGACGACCGATAAGTGCTATGAAAATCGCGAATGGGTGTGGGCCTATCGGGAAAACGAGCCGATGGGCGGCTACGATCCCTACAGCAGCAGTAAGGGTTGTGCGGAGTTGGTGAGTGCCGCCTACCGCCAATCGTATTTTTCGCCCACGCGTTACTCCGATCATGGTGTGGCACTCGCCACCGCCCGTGCAGGCAATGTGATTGGTGGGGGCGATTGGTCAGCCGATCGTTTAATCCCGGATGCAATTCGGGCCTTTGAAGCGCAGCAAGCCCTCGTGATTCGTAATCCCTTGGCCACCCGTCCTTGGCAGCACGTCTTGGAGCCACTCGCGGGGTATTTGGTCTTGGCACAAGCGCTTTATGAACAGGGCCCCCGCTTTAATGGCGCTTGGAATTTTGGAGTGCCTATGGTTTTGCGATTGCCGCGCTATTTGCCATTACCTTTGGCACGCTTTA
>JAGWYZ010000439.1 GCA_018969115.1 Chloroflexota bacterium
TGTTAAATTTTTTTAGCCTAAACTACTGTTGAATAAATTTTGTGATCTCGCGAAGTTCTTCCTTGTTTCGCGCACCAACGAGTAGTTCCATTTGTGTAATGGCACTAATATAAACTGAACCATTGGCCTCTGCTGTCATAATGAACTGTTTGGCAGCACTGTCTTTCCGCCCAGCATCTATCAAAATATCAGAATCAATAATCAACATCGGTTTATGACCACTCTGTTTTGCGTAAGTTTTTTACATAGGCAATACTATCAGCCATATCCTCGCGATCTTGCCACATGCCAATAAATTTTTCTTCATTTAATGGCATCCGTTTTAATTTGCGCGTATGTGTTTGTTTGGGTTGACGACTTAAAAGCAGCACCAAATCTGAGACAATCTTTTGTGCCTCTGGTGTCAACGCTTCAATTTGTTTTGCAATACTTACACTGTGCATGGTTAATGGCCTCCATAGCATTTATTTTACTTGTTATTTGCATTTATCGTCATATTTTTAACATGATGCCTGTTTCTATTTAAGCCTCAACGCATCCGGCTCAAAATCAACTTGAGGGCAATGGCGATGTCGTGACGCACGGCCTGCTCGGCGGCGACGCTGTCGCGTTGTAGCAAGGCCGTCACAATTGCGGCGTGGTGATCACGCGCCTCGGCGATGTCGGACGGGGCATAAAAAGCTGCGATGCGGGTGTTGAAATAAAACAAATGGGTTTGGCTGAGCAAATCGATGAGCTTTTGGTTGCCAGCGGCTTGGTTAATAGCGGCATGAAACTTCTCGTTTTCAATCACCAACGTCTCGCGGGCGGCCTCGCCGCGAAAATGTTCGGGGTGTTGAAAAATGGCATCGATGGTGTTTAGCTCGGCCTTACTGGCCCGTTCGGCAGCCAGCCGCGCCGCAAAACCCTCAAGCGCCATGCGCGTCTCGTAAATTTGGCGAATCTCGTCGAGGGTGTGTTCATACACCAGCCAACCGCGCCGCCGGTTAACGATGAGGCCCTCTGCCGCCAAGCGTTTGAAGCTCTCGCGGATGGGGGTGCGGCTAATTTGCAAACGCTCGGCGATCTCTTCTTCGATCAGGCGTTCATTGGGGCGCAGCACCCCATGCACGATGTCGGAACGCAATTGCACATAGGCTTGCTCAGCGCGGTTGTTGCCATTACCAGGATTGTTGTCGGTTGGGTCAGTCACAAAGGTTAAATTAAACCTATTTTAATGGCTATGAATTTAAATTGAATATATCACCATTACACTATTGTAACAAGCACATCGCTATTCACGTATTATTTGACAAAGGATAAAAAAATGAACACCCTCCGAAAAGAAACAGATACAAACCGTAACCCTCGTTTGCCCAAATTCATTGTTGGGCTTGTCTTCGGCATTATTACCTTGGTACTGGCTTATTTTGTGATCGATAGTTTGTTTGGCTATGTCATGTATCCGGTGCGCTCGAACCAAGTGGGTATTTTATTAAAGGAGAACCGCCCCTATCAAGTAGTGGGGCCGGGGTCACACACCCGTATCGGGTGGATGGAAGACATCATCGCCATTAATGTGGCCGGTTTGGCCTTTATTGTGCGCGACGACGAAGTATTGACCAAAGACCAGCAACGCATCGGCATCGAAATTCGCGGCACGGTGCATCGCCCAGGGCTTGAAAAGCAAGATGCCTTGCTCAAAAATTGGAGCACCTATTCAGGCTTTTATCTATCTGATGACCCACTAATTGGGCTGGCCCCCATCAAGCCCGAAGACCGACCCACCGGTTTGATGCAAG
>JAGWYZ010000141.1 GCA_018969115.1 Chloroflexota bacterium
GACAAAATAAATGCCAAAATCACTATCGTAGGGTTGTTATAGGGTGGCAAAGCCACCCCATAACAACCCTGCGATAGTGATTTTGGCGAAAAATTGTTTGAAGAAATAGTGTCTAGGTATTTCGGGATGACGCACTCCAGCGCTCCCAGCGCTCCCTTTATGCAAAATGGCACTTTGCCAGCATGGTAGAATAAAATACAATAGTGACGCGTGGCCAAGCGGTAAGGCGCCTGACTCTGAATCAGGTTATCGTTGGTTCGAATCCAGCCGCGTCAGCTTAACATTAAGAATTGAGAATGTTGTATTGAGAATACAGAACTAGTTTCTACATTCTCAATGGAATATTCTCTTTTTTTGCAATGTATCCTACTCAACCTGCCGATGCACCGACATCGGTTCCCACCCGCGCGGTCATTCTTGCTGCTGGCAAAGGTACGCGCATGAAATCTAAACTCGCCAAAGTGTTGCACCTCGTCGGGGGCAAAGCCATGCTCGATCACATTCTCAGCACCATGATCGAGGTCTCGACCATCGCGCCGGTAGTGGTGATTGGTCATGAGGCTGATCAGGTGCGGGCTGCCGTTGGCAATCGCGCCGATTGTGTCATGCAAATGCCGCAGCTCGGCACGGGTCATGCCGTGATGGTGGCCCGTGAAGCCTTTGAGCGGCTGGCCGATTTTCCGCATCAGGTGATCGTATGTTATGCCGATATGCCGCTCACCCGTGCTGAAACTTTTCGCAAATTGAGTGCACTGCAGGCCGAAAGCCAAGCACCCATTGCCCTGTTGACCGTGATGAACGACAACCCACGTGGCTTTGGGCGCATTGTGCGTGGCGGCAATGGCGATGTATTAGCTATTGTTGAAGAGGTGGCCTGCACCCCCGAACAATTTCGGATTAGAGAACTAAACCCGGGGGTGTATTGTTTTGATGGACAATGGTTGTGGCAAGCGCTGCAAAAAATTCAACCAAACCCGCAAAAGGGCGAATATTTTCTCACTGATTTGGTCGAGATCGCCAATTCTGAAGGCCGCAGTGTGAAGGCTATTGTGTCTGATGATATTGATGAGGTGATTGGCATTAACAATCGGGTTGATTTAGCCGATGCTGCCGCCATTTTGCGCAAACGTATTAACCGTATGCACATGATGAACGGTGTCACCCTCATCGACCCCGACAGCACCTATATTGATGCCAGCGCCATGATTGCGCCCGATACCACCATTTTGCCAAATACCCACATTTTGGGTAATACGGTGGTGGGGGGAGATTGCATCATTGGCCCAAATTCGTTGTTGCGCAATGCCATTATTGGCGAGCGGGTGCAAATCATCCAATCGGTGATCGAAGATTCGCAAGTCGATGAAGATGTCAAGGTCGGGCCATTCTCGCGTATTCGTACAGGTACGCATGTGCACGCTGGGGCCTATATTGGCAATTTTGCCGAGATGAAAAATACCCAATTTGGCAAGGCTGTGATGGGGCATTTTAGCTATCTTGGTGATGCTACGGTGGGCGATAAAGCCAATATTGGCTGTGGAACCATTACCTGTAATTTTGACGGGGTTAACAAAAACCCAACCATCATCGAAGAAGGTGCGTTTGTCGGCAGTGATAGTTTGTTGGTGGCTCCGGTCAAAATTGGCAAAAAAGCACGTACTGGCGCTGGTGCTGTCGTCACCAAAGATATACCCGCCAATGAAACATGGGTTGGTGTGCCCGCAAAACCAATCAAGAAGTAGCAAATGGCAGGTGGCAAGTGGCAAGTGGCAAGTGAAAAGCATTTTATTGTTTTTACTTGCTACTTGCTACTTTGCACTCCCCAAAAAAATGACAGCTTTACCTCTCTTTGTTCTTATTATGGCTGCACGCGCCTTTTTTGAATTGTCGCGCACGGCGTTGATTAACATAAAAAAAGTAAGGTTGGTAGAACTAGAGAAGCAAAACCCAGCGATGGCCAAGGCCATTAATGAACTGACCGACGACTCGACCCGATTATTGGCAACGGCTGAAGTGGGCACAATGCTCAGTGTGGTATTTGCGACGGGGGTGGCGGTGTTGGGGTTTAGCCAGCCGTTGGCAAATTGGCTAATTGAGTTGGCCCCACCAGTGACTTTGCTAGGTGAAGGGGGCTTGCAGGTCGCTCAATTTATGGTGTTGGCGATTGCGGCATTGGTGCTATTTGTGTTAGGGCGCTTGGTGCCACAGGCGGTTGCCATTCGTAATGCCGAGCCGGTGGCTTTGGCCTGTGTAACCCCAATGCAAATTTGTGCAATATTGTTTGCGCCGTTGGTTAAATTTGCTGTGTTGTTGGGCAATATCTTTTCTTCGCCATTTGGGGTGCCGCCCCAAAATATGGCGGCGATGGTGACCCAAGAAGAGATTAAAACGATGGTTGATGCCAGCCAAGAGGGTGGCGAGATTGAGGCTGAAGAAAAAGAGATGATTCTTTCGGTGCTCGATTTTGGCGATACGATTGCACGTGAGGTAATGGTGCCACGGATGGATATCATTGGCTTTGATGTGACTGAATCGATTGACCAAGCTTTAGACACAGTGGTTAATTCGGGGCATTCGCGTTTGCCGGTGTATCGTGATACGGTGGATGACATCATTGGGGTGCTTTACACCAAAGACTTGTTGCGGGTGTTGCGTGACAATACGCGGCCTTCGCTGCAATCATTGGTGCGGGCGGTGCTGCACACCCCAGAATCGAAGCCGGTCAGCGATTTGCTCAAAGAGATGCAAAGCAAGCGCTTGCATTTGGCCGTGATCGTTGATGAATTTGGCGGCACGTCGGGCATCGTGACCATCGAAGATATTTTAGAGGAAATCGTGGGCGAGATTCAAGATGAATATGACAGCGAAGAAGCCCCGGTCACTGTTTTGCCAGATAACGCTGGGTTTGTATTATTTGCCGGGATGCAAATTGATGATGTGAATGAAGTGTTAGGCACGTATATTAATAGCGACCAGAGCGACACCTTGGGTGGGTTTATTTTTGATCAACTCGGTGAAGTGCCCAAAGTTGGGGCTAAAGTTGATTATGACGATAAGTTATTTGAGGTGTTGTCGGTGAGTGATCGGCGTATTTTGAAGGTGAAGGTCACACCAAAGGTTAGCACCGATCTTTCGAAATTAGAGCATCAAACAGAGCCTGAGCTGTATTTAGCAACTTGAAGTGTAATGTCGAAATCGCGATATGGCTTTTGGTAGTAGGGACTTTGCCCCTACTACCAAAAGCCATATCGTGATTTCGACAAAAATTTGTTTTACTGCCTTCGGTTTATTGAGAAGATACGTTAAATCGGTTAAAATTGATCAAGAATATAAAAAAGGGTTTGTAGAGATTTCATGGATGAGAAACTTGCGGCGATTGAAGCCCGCTTTGAAGAATTGACGCGCCAGATGGCTGACGAGACATTGGCGAATGATTATGCGCGCTATGCGGAGATTGCAAAACAACAAAATGAGTTGAAATCGACCGTTGATCTGTTTCGCGTCCGCAAAAAAGCCGACCGCGAATTGGCAGATGCCGAAGCCATGTTAAACAGCGGTGATGCTGATTTGGCTGAGATGGCACGCGCCGAAGTGGATGAATTGCGCAAAAATATTGATGCCTTAAACACCGAGTTAAAGGCAACCTTGGTGCCAAAAGACCCGCGTGCTGATCGTAACGTCATTATGGAGATTCGCGCAGGCACGGGTGGCGAAGAAGCTGGTTTGTTTGCGGCAGAATTATTTCGCATGTATACGCGCTATGCCGAAGCTCATCGTTGGAAAATTGAGTTGATTGACCAAAGCGAAACCGGCATTGGCGGCATCAAAGAAGTGACGATGATGATTAAAGGCAAAGGCGCGTTTTCACGGTTGAAATGGGAGAGCGGTGTGCATCGCGTGCAACGCATCCCCGCTACTGAAACGAACGGGCGGGTACATACCAGCGCCGCCACCGTTGCGGTGTTGCCCGAAGTCGAAGAAGTCGAAATTCACATCCCAGATGGTGATTTGGAGATCGAGACCCGCCGCTCACGCGGGGCAGGTGGGCAAAACGTGCAAAAGAATGAAAGTGCGGTGCGGATTGTGCATAAACCGACCGGTTTGGTAGTCGATGTGCAAGATGAACGCAGCCAGACCCAAAACCGCTTGCGCGGTATGAGTATTTTGCGCGCCCGTTTATATGAGATGGAACACGCCAAACGAGCCGCCGAACACGATGCCGAGCGCAAAGGCCAAGTTGGCACTGGGGACCGCAGTGAAAAAATTCGTACCTATAACTTCCCACAAAGCCGCGTCACCGACCATCGCCTCGAAATGTCCATCTTTCAAATTGATGCTGTGATGGATGGCGAAATCGATGATTTTATCGACGAGCTAAACGCCCGTGACGTGCAACAAAGACTAGAAGGCTAAGGGGTTGAGAGTTGAGAGTTGAGTCTGCTTTGCGGCAGGTTACTGCGCAGTTTAATGAGACGGGTGTCGATAGCCCCGCTGCGACGGCACGGCGTTTGTTGGCGTATGTGTTGGATCGCCCACGCGAATGGGTGATTGCCCATGATGATGATGTATTGAGTGCTGCACAACTGCAACAGTTTCAAAGCTTGGTTGCACGGATGGTCGCGCGTGAGCCACTGGCCTATATTCTGGGGCATCGGGCGTTTTACGATCTTGATCTGGTTGTCGATGCGCGGGTGCTGATTCCGCGCCCCGAAACCGAAATGCTGGTCGAGTTGGCTTTGGGTGAACTGCAACAGGTGGCGTTTGATCAAGCCCATACGACGCTGGCGATTGAAATTGGCACCGGCAGCGGGGCCGTTGCCATCGCCATTGCCAAACATTTGCCGAACCGAAACATGCGGATGATTGCGACCGATGTGTCGGCGGATGCCTTGGATGTGGCGCGGCTGAATGCGCAGCGCTGTGGCGTGACTGAGCGCATCACCTTTTATTATGGGAGCTTGTTACATGCCTTGCCGCCAGAGATGTGTCAAGCGGCGGTGGTCTTGGTCGCCAATTTGCCTTATGTCACCCGCGAAGAGATCGAGATGTTGCCGCCGGAAATTCAAGCCCATGAGCCACGAGTGGCGCTGGATGGCGGCGAAGATGGGCTGGATTTGGTGCGTGAGTTGTTGCGCCAAATTTATCGTCACAAGACGGCGGGCACAGGTTTTCAATATTTACGTGCCGCGTTTTTTGAGGTCGGGGCCTCGCAAGGGGCAGCCTGTTTGCAGGCTGCCCGTGAGTGTTTGCCCATAGGCAAAGCCAAAATGCTCAGAGACCTCGCTAAACTTGACCGCGTGTTGGCAATATGGTTGTAAATGGTTTTCGCTGATTTTACTATTCCTATCAAGCTTAGCTTGATGGGAATAGTAAAATCAGCTTTAACACAACCCCGCCAAATCATCAAAAAACCCGGGGTAGGTTTTGCTCACACAATCCGCGCCTAAGATGGTGGTCGGGCTATTTGCCACCAGTGCCGCCACCGCCAATGACATCGCCACACGGTGATCGCCCAAGCCATCTACCACTGCTCCATGCAGCGGCGTTGGCCCATACACCACAAAGCCGTCGGTGGTTGGCTCAATATTGGCCCCTAACTTGTGCAATTCCGCAACAAAGCCTTCGAGCCGATTGCTCTCTTTGACGCGCAATTCTTCGGCGTTGCGCACCAAGGTTGTGCCATGCGCTTGGGTGGCGGCTACCGCCAAAATAGGCAATTCGTCAATGCTGCGGGCCGTCAATTCGCCGTGCACCTCGATGCCTTTGAGGCCGTGCGGGGCACAAATGTCGAGGTCGGCCACCGGTTCTGCGCCCTCGATGCGTTCATTGCGAATGGCGATCTGTGCGCCCATCAGACGCAGCACGTCGAGCAGTCCGGTGCGGGTGGGGTTCATGCCAACATCGAGCAGCATCAGGGTGGTATTTGGCACAATCGCCGCCGCTACCATGAAAAACGCCGCCGATGAAAAATCGGCTGGCACAGTCAACTCAAACGGTTTAAGCGAGGGTGTAAAACGCATCTTGGCCCAATAACGCCCGTCGGCTTGCCATTCTTCGAGCGGCACGCCCATCGTCGCCAACATGCGCTCGGTGTGGTCGCGGGTCTTAGCGGTTTCACCGATGATGGTTTCGCCTTCGGCATATAACCCAGCCAACAAAATGGCCGATTTCACTTGGGCGCTGGCAACGGGCGTAGGGTAGCTGATGCCTTTGAGTGAGGTTGGTCGTCCGCCGATCTCGAGTGGGGCACAGCCAGCCGCATCATCGATCTCGGCTCCCATCAGCCGCAATGGCTCGGTGATGCGGCGCATGGGGCGCTTGCGCAATTGGGCGCTGCCATCGAGCACGCTGTTAAAGGCTTGCCCGCTGATGAGGCCAGATAACAAACGCATGGTTGCGCCCGATGAACCACAAAACAGGCGCTCGGTGGGCGCTTGCAAGCCGTGTAACCCGCGCCCATGAATGATAAATTTAGAATTTAAAATTGAAAATGGAGAATTTGTGTCTGATGATTCTTCATTTTCAATTTTTACACCAAGTCGGCGCATACAGTCAACACAAGCGTCGGTGTCGTCACAGCGTAGTGGCATTCGCACCACGCTAATGCCATCGGCAATGCCACCCAACAGCGTGGCCCGCACGGTGATGCTGCGGTCGCTAGGGGCGCGGAGTTGGCCTTTTAATTGAGAGATTGGGTTGATGAGTTGATCCATTTTTAGCGATGAGCCATGAGCCATTAACCATGAGCTATGAGGTTTTACTCACGGCTTATGGCTCATAGCTCACGGCTTCCTATTTGACTTTTACTTTGTTGCGGCGGGCCTCGGCGGCGGCGCTGATGAAGGCACGGAGGCCATCGGCGTCTTGGCGCTCGATCAGGGCGGTGAGTTGATCGAGATTAAATTGAAAATCTCGGATGGTATTGCTGACAGCGTGGCCATTTGACAGCAAAATATCGACCCACATCGTCACATCGCTGGCAGCGACGCGCGATGTATCACGGAAGCCACCAGCCATGACGGGGTAGATCATGCTTTCGTTTAAGCTGGCTTGGTCTGCCGTTGTCATGAGCGATAGGGCTAAGGCATAAGGCAAGTGGCTTGAGATAGCTAACACCGCATCGTGACGTTGTGGCGCAATTTCGAGTGTGATGGCCCCGGCATCTTGGGCCAATTGTTGCACTGCGGCATAGGTTGCCTCGTCGGTGCGGCAGGTGCGCGACAAAATCCAAGGGCGGTTAATGTATAAATTGCCCTCGGCTACGTCGATACCGGCAGTTTCTTTGCCACACATGGGGTGCGAGCCGATGGCAAAAATATGATCGGGTAACCCATCCATTGCGTTACAAATTTCGCCTTTGGTGCTGCCCATATCGGTGATGATGGTGCCGGGTGCAAAAACATCGCGGTATTGGCTGAGGTGATCAACCACCGTGCGTACTGGGGTGCACATGATGACGATGCCGCCCGTTTGCATGGCTGGGTGTTTTAGCATCGCCCCTAAATCGCTGCTGGCTTCATCCACAATATGGCGTGCTAGGGCCTTGCGCACGGTTTCTTGGCTGCGTGCCACGCCCAAAATTGGCCCATATTTATTGCCGTGCCGCTCGCGCAAGGCCATTGCTAGCGATGCGCCCATTAACCCTAAACCGACGATACAAAGTGCATTATTTTTCACAGGTGGGCGATGATAACGCATACGAAATTTAGGTCATGATTCTTGTGTTTTTAGCCTGTCATTGCTCAGATTTGCGTCATCGTTGAAAGGTTTTATCGCCGCGCCAACTAAGGCTACTCAGCAAAAATAAATATCGGCATCAGTTTGTCAAACCGGAGAAGTTTTTGTTGGTTGATTGTAGCTGCTTAATAAAATGGGGCGAATAAAACAAATCTTCGTCTAAATCCCTATATGACCTTTGTGAACAGGGGAAAAGCCCCTGTTCACAAAGGTCATATAGGGATTTAGATATTACACTTTTGGGGTTTACCTCGAATTATTGAGAAGATATGGTTGATTTCAATATTTATTTTTGTTGAGCAATTTTAAATGTTTGGACTAAAAAAGAGGGTACGCACGGCAATATTTTGCTATGCGTTCCCTCTTGCCTTGTCAAATTTTGATCGGTGATGTAGCCCAGCCTGCGAAGGTAGGCTTTGTTTACCCGGCGCGCTATTTGTAATGGTCGCGATACTTTTCGACGCATCTATCAAAACGAGGCGCTAAGCAAACAACACCTCCACTTACAGCACAGCGGTCTACAGCACAGCGGTCGCGTACGTCACATTCAACTTGAGGCATGCGACTGGCTCCCAATGATTGCTGCGTAGTTTGAAAACTACTCACAAAGACTAGGGTCGCAGTAGAGGTGGGATCTGAGTCACTGTGGGTGTCGGTGTGGCTGTGTTATTTACAATTGCTGTGGTGGTCAGGGTTGAGGTTGCCGTTGGCGGGTTCACCTTCACGCTGGCGGCGGTGGCAGCGGGCTGCATAAGCAAAATATTTGTTGAAAATCGAAGTTTGCTATCACGATAACGCAGATTCTGAGTAGATGAAATGTTGGGCTAAATGTTGGGCTAAATTTTAGCCCAACTTCCAACGTGCGCCATTGGGCGTATCTTCGATCACCACGCCTAAATTTGCCAACCCATGACGCACAGCATCAGCCAGCGCCCATTGTTTTGAGGCGCGCAATTGGGTGCGTAAATCGACTAATAAGTTGACACAGGGTGCAATTGACGCTTGGGCTGTCGGGGCAGGTGTTGCTGCCGCTGTCGGCTGATATTCTAGCCATACCGCCAACCAAGCTACCATTTCACGAATCATTAGATCGAGTTGAGCCAGAGAATGGCTAGGGGTGCCCGCCTGCGCTTGCAACGACATTAAACCATGCAAATAACCCAGCGCTGAAGCTGGGTTTGTATCGTCATCGAGCGCATGACGAAAAGCATCATAGGTCTCTTCATGTGCAAAATGCCCATGTGTATCAGGCATGTTTGGCTGCCGCAATAACTCAAAACCAAATGATTCGCCGTTGCCAAAGGCATAAGCGCGATCACTCCGCAGCAATGTCACTTGCCCTGCCCCCAACACCTCTACCCGCTTTTCGGCAAATGAGATTAAGCAAGCCGTATATTCATCAATCCCCAATACCACGGTGCTGGCGGATAATTGGGCTTGCAACGCCTCGAAACGTGGCTTACCGATAAAACAGCGCGAGGTGTCATGCGAACCGCCGCTATTGTTATTCCAGTGCGGCACGATCGCCAAATCAAAGCTAAAGCGCCCTAATAAGTCAAGCCCATCTGTCCAATGTGGGTCTGCGCCAACCTTGTAAATTTCATACACTGGCAGAGTGTGCCGCCCCAATGCCAAGGCGGCAGCGCTAGCAAATACCACATGCGCCCCCGCCCCCAGTTTAGCCGCAATCGTCTCAAATACTGGAGTGTTGCGCAACTGGCGCACGGTATAAGTGGGGCTGCCCGGCCCTGCAAAAATATAATTAGCGCGGCGCAACGTTTGCATCGCCGTCTCCATACTAAGTGGGGTGGCTTGTTTGGTATTAGTAAATGAGGCAATACCGAGCTTTAATTGAAATTGCTCGGCAAAATAGTCGACCGCCTTGGCCGAAATTGCTTCGTGATTTAACTCAAAACCGGCGGGGGTATCGAGAAAAGCCGGTACGATGTCGCTCGTGACTTGCGACATGACGCGCCGATGCGCCCGCGCCATGCCGGGGGTCATTTCGCCAGAACCAATTAGTGTGAGCGAACCTGTCGTGTGGTTGAGATGGTGCATACAACCACGATTATATCGAACCGATTGTTTTTGTTTCTTATATTACTTAGCTGCCCCACGCCGCAACTCAAATGCCCGCACGATGACAAAGGCAATCAGCGAGCACACAAAAAATACCAACAACATCCAAGTAATGCCTTGCAAGGTTTGAATGATAGTGCGATAAATTTCTAACAACCAATGAGCCGCGTCTAATATGGTAGCTGGCTGCACATATGGAACTGACTCACCCGTTGGCGATTGCTTAAGGGCGGGTTGATCGAGAAATTGCTCGATGCGATAAAACTGTACGCCCGATGACACACCCGTGACAAAAATGGCAAAGCGCATATATTTTGCCCAAGCGCTGCTTACTATGTCAGCTACGATGCGGTTTAAAATATCTTCGATCGGTTTGCGAAACATTTGAGCCACAATCGCACTCACAATGAGGGCGGTGGCAAATGTGGCAATGAGCAGGGTAATAAATTGCATAGTAAAGATTATATGCAATCACAATTAAGAAATTGGGTTTCTTAGAGCAAATTCCTAAAAGATGAATGGCCGAGTTCGCTATCTATCCCCAAGTGCGGCGCACTTGGGGATAGATAGCGAACTCGGCAAAACCTTTCATCAACTCGGAATCTACTCTAATACAGCATTCAAGCGACGCGGCTTGATGGATAATTAGCCGGTCGCCGCTGACGCAGTCCATCAACCCCTGCCGCTAAATCCTCATGAAAAAAGCCGATCATTTCAAGCGCACACGAATGATCAAAAATCGGGCCGGCTTGCAACATCCATTGATTGAGTGAGCGTTTGGTATAGCGAATGGCATGACGCGCACCTTTGGCAAGCCGCTCTGCCACCCACAAGGCCTTGCTTAACACTTGATCATCTGGCACGCACATACTCACCAACCCAATACGCTCGGCTTCGCGTCCGTCAATCAAGTCGCCTGTCATCAGGTAATATTTGGCCTTGGCCATGCTAACCAACAACGGCCACACAATGGCCGAATGATCACCGGCCGCCACGCCTAGCCGTACATGTCCATCACCTAGTTTGGCATTTTCGGCGGCAATACTGATATCGGCTAACAGCGCCACCACCAGCCCGGCCCCAACTGCTGCCCCATTAATGGCACTGACGACGGGCTTGCCGAACCGCAGCATGTTATAAACCAGATCACGTGCTTCATCGAGCACCCGCATAATCTCTTCGGGGTTTTTATAGGCATCTTCAACCAATTTCAGATCGCCACCTGCTGAAAATGCACGGCCAGCCCCCGTTATCACCACTACATGCACGGTGGGGTCACGGTCAATCGTTTGCCAAATTTCAACCAGTTCAGTATGTAAGCGCACATTGGCGGCATTGAGCACTTCTGGGCGGTTAAGCGTCATCAGCAAAACATTGGGCTGTGGGCGCTCAAAAATAATATGTTGGTAATCAGAGTAGTTCA
>JAGWYZ010000440.1 GCA_018969115.1 Chloroflexota bacterium
AACAACGCTGAGATAGTGATTTCGGCATTCGTTTTGTCTAAATATGCTCTCTGATTTGATAAAACCACGTAATTTCAGCTGACAAAAAAGTGAAATTTGATTTAAGAAACACTCTCTAAGAGATGAAAGGCCGATTTCACGATCTATCCCTCACAGCTAAACTGTGAGGGATAGATCGTGAAATCGGCAAAACGTTTCACCAACTCAGAGTCTGCTCTATTTCAGCGAAAACCTGTTTTACCACTTAACAATAAAGCCGATCCAGTATAAGATCGGCTTTATTGTTTAATCGATTAGTCACCCATGAATAACACTGACCTCTGTTTTCTCTCGGCCCGCGAACTGGTTGCCCGCATCCGCAACAAAGACCTGAGCGCCGTTGAAGTCATGCAAGCCCATTTGGCGCAAATTGAGCGCGTCAACCCCAAGGTCAACGCCATTATCACCTTGGTGGCCGAGCAAGCACTTGCCAATTCCCATTTGGCTGATGCGGCCCAAGCGCGTGGAGAGATACTCGGCCCATTACATGGGCTGCCCGTTGCACACAAAGATTTAGCCGAAACGAAAGGGATCCGCACCACATTTGGTTCCCCCATTTACAAAAACTATGTGCCGAATGAAAACGCGCTGCATGTGGCAAGGCTGCAACAAGCTGGGGCCATCACCCTAGGCAAAACCAATACGCCCGAATTTGGGGCCGGTTCACAAACCTTCAATACCGTGTTCGGCGCAACAGTCAACCCCTATGATTTTAGTAAGACTTGTGGGGGCAGCAGCGGTGGCGCGGCAACGGCGTTAGCCTGTGGCTTGATCCCCATTGCCGATGGCAGCGACATGGGCGGCTCTTTGCGCAACCCAGCCGCGTTTTGCAATGTGGTGGGGCTGCGGCCTTCGCCCGGGCGCGTGCCAACATTAAGCAAACAACTTTGGGGTACATTGTCGGTAGATGGGCCAATGGCCCGCACAGTGGGCGATGTGGCCTTGATGTTGAGCACAATGGCAGGCGCTGACCCAAAGGTCGCGTTATCGTTAACCGATTCGCCAACCCAATTTGCCCAACCGCTTGAGCGTAATTTAAAGGGGGTGCGGGTGGCATGGATGAGCCAACTGCCCGGCGTAAAATTTGACAAGCAGGTGACGACAGTCGTCGATGCCCAACGTACCACATTTGAGGCACTGGGTTGTATTGTCGAAGATGTTGCGCCCGATTTTAGCGATGCTGATGAAATATTTATGACACTTCGTGCCTATAACTTTGTGCTAGGGCGGCAACACGAATATAAACATCACCACGCGCAACTAAAAGACACAATTATTTGGAATTATGAACAAGGGCTAAAACTAAGCGCTGAAGATGTGGCAATCTCCGAGATTAAACGGGCAGCATTATGGCAACGGATACAAAAATTCATGCAGACCTACGAATTCATGGTGCTACCGGTCACACAAGTGCCGCCATTTGATGTTAATCAGCCTTATGTCACCGAGATCGACGGCGAAACCATGCCCAATTACATCGCGTGGATGAAGTCGTGTTATTACATTTCAGTGCTGGGTAATCCGGCTATTTCTGTGCCAGCCGGCTTTACTGCCAGTGGCTTGCCCATCGGCTTGCAAATTGTAGGGCGGCTGCGCGAGGATTTTTCGTTGTTGCAAATGGCCTATGGGTTTGAGCAAACAACACAATTTGGGTTGAGACGACCAGTAATTTAAAATTGTTATATACGCATTGGTAGGGGCACGGCATGCCGTGCCCCTACCAATG
>JAGWYZ010000441.1 GCA_018969115.1 Chloroflexota bacterium
TCGCGCTTTATGCGCATCCAAGCTAGCTGACGAAGTGTGCGACCGACTACGGCTTCTTGTTCTGCTGGATCAAGAACTGAAGCACTCTTCGAACGCCGACCTTTTGCCACGCCAAAACCTTTCTGTCGCAACGGCGAATAAAGTGCCGCGCATAAGCCATCAGTTAATTTCTAGTATCAGTAGATTACGACTAAATGACGGAAATAGCACTATAAAATTAAATATTCATAAAAAACCCGATGTTTTGAGGGTTTTTTCGCAAATTTTGGCCTATTTTCTGGTCATTTTGGACGAAATTTAAGTGGCTGCGCTTAGTTACCGCACCACAGGATTGCGCAACACAACAATAATTGCGACCACTAGCGCCACGGGAACCACCAAAAAGGCACTGCGGACACCGATGTGGTCGGCCAAGATTCCGATTGAAAAGGGTGCGATGCCACTCGATAGCGCGGTGGCAATTGCAATTCGTGAAGTTGCCTTATCAGGTCGGCCAGCGCTTACTTTGATAGCGCGCTCAATGCCAAACGGAAAGTGCAATGCAATTCCAAGTCCGGTGATCGTCAAAGCACTAACCAAAAGAACCGAATTTGTCGATGACCAAAAAACAACAAATCCAATTAGCGCAATTAGTAAAGATGCAGAATACATTTTTTCGGCGTTCCACTTTTTTGTTAACACCGAACCCAATAATCGGCCAACTGCCATTGCGCCGACAATACATCCCAAAGCAATAGCTGAGGCGCCTTTGGCAAATCCACCGCTTGTGCGCAAGTAATCACTTGACCAAAGCAGCATGGCATACTCAACAGCCGAAGTGCAGATCATTGCAGTGCAGGAGAGCCAAAATGCCTTTGGCAATTTGCCGGCAACATCATGATGCATATTGTTAGCCTCAGTAGTTTTTGGGGTCCCATAACTATCTAGGTCGCGGCCGCGAAAAACTTCCACTACCCCGACCGCTAGTACCCCAGCGGCCAAGGCAAGACGCCAACTAAATCCGAATGTGACAAATAAGCCGACTAGGACGGGTGACAGTAAGCCAATTCCAGCTGCAACACCATGTAGTTCCGAGATTGCTGCCGGCGCATTTTGGCCGTGATGAGTACTCAGAAAGGCTGCGGTGCTTTGCACAATTGTCACGCCACCAATAAAACTCAGGGTCACGCCAAGCAACGTGAAATAAATATTGGGGCCAAAGCAAAAGAGAAATAGACCAATTGCGAAAACCATCGAGGCCCAGCGCAATAACTTGCCCCGGCCAAACTGTCGGATTAGTCGTTGTCCAGTCAGGCCGGCGATTATCCCACCCAGAGTCATGCCAAGACTGTGGGCTGAAGCCGTGGCGCGAGACAGGTTTAGGTCTTCGCGTAAGAAATTTATTGCTGGGCCCGAGCCAAAAATCAACCAGCCGAAGCAAGCTGCTTGGGCATAAGAAATAAGTGTTGGTTTATCGCGAAGTAGCTTTTGGTCTATTTGTTCCGGACTAGTCACGAGTTCGTGAAGCCAATTTTTGCGTAGACACTTTTTAGGGTCTGGCTGGCAACCTCGCGGGCTGCCTGCGCGCCACGCTCCATTTGTCGCGTAAGTTCACCTTGGTCTGACATCAATTCAGTTACCCGTGCCTGAAACGGTTCGACAAAACTTAAGACTGCTTCAGCGGTTTCTTTCTTCAAGTCACCGTACATTCGACCAGCAAAACTTGCGACTAACTCATTTACTTCGGTGTTGGAATATGCCGACAAGATTGTGAGCAAATTGGA
>JAGWYZ010000142.1 GCA_018969115.1 Chloroflexota bacterium
GAATTTGTCCTAAGCTGCACATACCTCAAATTAAGACGCTTTTACCAAAGGCAAATATACCTTGCGCAAACCCGATAGATCACAAGTTGGACTGGCTCTAAACGCCATGTTCGATGTCGCGAAAACAACCCCAGCCTTATCCACCGGCATCACCTTAAAAAAGCACATATCGGCGGGTAAGTCGGTCAAAGTCAAAATCGTCTCAAAATCTTTTTTAGCCACCGTCGCCACAATTGCCGATTGGGTTTGTAGTTGGGCAGGGGTGCGTGCGCCAATCACCTGATATTGTGCAACCTCAGTTGCCCCATTCCAACTCATCGCCAACTGCATTGTCAATGCTTCAAGCGAAGTCGCCACCAAATCAGGCGCAGCCGCAGGCTGGCCTTTCCATGCAAATCGATACGCCCGATATGAGCCACTGCCCGGCGGAAAAGTTGCATCAAATTGTTTTTGCTTGGCGGCATTCACTTCGGTCACCCGATCATTGCCGCCCCAGCTTATCATGCCACCACCCGCCACAAAACGCTGAAAATTGCCAGAATGCCACGAGCGAAAATCAGGAGTTTCGCGGTATTCCCAAACCTTCGTGGCAGTTTTCGCCACTTCATCCAACCGATATTCAACCGCTCGTGCATGTTGCGGGGTGCGGCGGTCGCCGTTATCCCACAATGAAACATTGCCATTGGGCAAACGCCGAATATCATGCTGATCGGTAAAACCTTCATCGCCACCCAGATTAAACTGATTACGTTTGCCACCAAAAATCCACATCACTGCACCAGTGCTGCGGTTTATTTTTAAAATTTGATTGGTGCTGCGCAATGAAATCAGCAAATTGCCATCGATATCAAGCTCGACTGCATTACCATGCACAAAATCAACCCGTTGCCCCGTCAATGGCAAATAACTATCGGTTAATGGAATATGATCAAGCGCCCGCCATTCAAACACCACTTGCTTTTGTCGGTTTAGCTCTTGAATGATGAAATCGATCACAACCGCGTCAGCCTTTCCCCCATAGGCCGTCATGTCGCGTGGCAAATCTTGATACGCCATCATCAAGGCATTGCCATTGGGCAACAACTGAAAATCATGAAAATCAGCCAATAAGCCATTGCCCATTTGCCATTCATCAATCACTTTATAGGTGTTATCTAACACCACAAATTTGCCAAGCCCACTGCCCTGCAAATATTGTTGACCAACAAAATAACTCAAATAATCTTTGCCGTTAACGCGCTGCACTTTAAAATCCATAATAATTTCGCCTTCGGGTGCTCTCACCACATACACAGGTTTAGCATTCGAATCAAGAATATAGCCATGTCGCGTATCATAAGCAGTATTATTGGACGTGAGAAACAAAAACTCATTGTGCAAGCTTGCATAAGGAACTGTCACAGTAATAATAGGCAAGGTTGCCACCTCGGGGCGTGTGATAGCCGAAGTTGTTTGAGTGAAGTTCATTGTCTGCGCCACCTCAATCGGTGCTGGCGATTGCCCTAAGCCAGGCAATGGGCTGGCACTCAATACACAAGTAACAGCCATACAAAACGATAATGTTAGTGTCAAAAGTTTAGATGTCAACATAAGTTAAGATTTTAAATTATCATCAGATGCTAAAGCACATTTCAAAATCTCTATCCCAAAGCCACAAGCTAAATGAAAGATGATTTCTAAATACATTTTTTTTACACCCAACTGGCATAATTAACATCAATCTATGAATTTATTTATCGGTATCGACGGCGGGCAAACCTCGCTTAAATGCATCATTGTCAACGACAGCGGCCATATTTTGGGCGAAGGCAACGGCCCCGGCCTCATTCATCTGGCGGCCCAAGGCAGCCGCGAACGCTATCTCGAATCACTACACAGCGCCCTACACCAAGCATGGGCAAAAGCCAAGTTAGCACCCCAACCAGTTGCCGCCCTTGGGCTAGGCCTCACTGGGGTTGAATTTAATTCACCCGAAGCCGAAATTGTGCGTGGCCTTGTAACGCAAGTACAAGCCGCCCAAACAATTGCTATCGACAACGATGCCTATAGCGCCTTAATGGGGGCACACCAAGGCCAACCTGGCGTAATCGTTATTTCGGGCACTGGCTCAATTGCGCTTGGGGTGAATGAAGCTGGACAACGCCAACGGGTCGGTGGCTGGGGCTGGCTGGTGGGCGATGAAGGCAGTGCTGTGGCAATTGGGCGCGACGGCCTTCGCGCCGCCCTCCATGACAATGACGGCAGCGGGCCAAAAACCCAACTCACCCAAGCTTTTCTCCACTATTTCGACATTCGCCATTATGCCGACGTTAAACGCAAAATTTATGCCAGCGATTTTGGTGCTCGTGGTTTTGCCGCCCTCGCCGCCATCGTTTCGCAGTGTGCAGCGAATGAAGATACCGTAGCCTGTAGTCTCATTCAACAACATGGGGCTGCATTAGCCACTCAAGCTCAGGCCGTCATACAAGGTTTACACTTGCCAACCCAGCATCAACGGGTTTCGCCCATGAGTGGGGCCTTTGCCCACGTGCACGGGCTACAAAACGCATTTATAACCACCCTTGCAACCATTCAACCCAGTGCCATCTTCACCTCACCCGCCCAATCTGCCCTCATGGGTGCGGTGTTTATGGCCCGAAAAGCATGGCAAATGAAACTGAAGTGACTCCATTTTTAGGGGGTCACTTCAATATTATTTAAGCTCAATATGTGAAACGCCGCCACCTCATAAGGCCCGACACCCCACTTCAGCTTCCAGTGCACAAAAAGCAGCACGAACACCTACAGTTGGCTTTTTTACGTGCAAAAGTATAGGACTTACGCAGAACTTAATTTCTTTACCACGAAGAACACAAAGACCTCAAAGATTAAGCCAATTTCATATCTTTTCTTTGTGTTCTTCGTGTTCTTCGTGGTGAAATCTCTTGATTTGCGTAAGTCCTAAGTATATAAATGCTAATGGGGTTCACAGCTACACCGTCTAAGTCGTTTGTTGCAAGCATTACGGGTAAATATCAACTTAAGCATCAAAAAAGCCCACTTTTAGCCAAAAGTGGGCTTTTTTATTGCAACAGTTGTATCTTATCAATAATTAGGGGTAAACCCAAAAGATGTAATGTTTAAATCGCCATATGATGATTTAAACAAAAATTTGCTTTATTCACTCCATTTTGTTGAGAAGGCACTTCACCCACTATCCGACGGTTCCTTCCATCTGAATCGCAATCAAACGATTCATCTCCATCGCATATTCCATCGGCAATTCTTTCACCAAGGGTTCAATGAAGCCTGACACCACCATGGCGCTGGCCGATTCTTCGTCAATGCCGCGACTCATAGCATAAAACAATTGCTCTTCGCCGATCTTGCTCACGCTGGCCTCATGCCCAATGTCAACATTATTGTTGTCAACTTCAATATAGGGATAGGTGTCACTGCGGCTATATTCATCCAGCAACAGCGCATCGCATACCACGCTGCTCTTGCTTTGCTCGGCATCTTTATACACCTTCAGTAAACCGCGATAACTGGTGCGACCACCATCTTTGCTAATCGATTTACTAACGATGCGGCTGGTAGTCTTGGGTGCGGCGTGCACCACTTTGCCACCTGCATCTTGATGCTGACCTTTGCCCGCAAAGGCAATCGACAAAATTTCGCCATGTGCGCCCGGCTCCATCAAATACACGGCTGGATATTTCATGGTCAACTTGCTGCCAAGGTTGCCATCTACCCACTCCATCGTCGCGCCTTCATAGGCAACGGCGCGTTTGGTGACAAGGTTATAAACGTTGGTGGACCAGTTTTGAATGGTGGTATAGCGACAACGCCCACCTTTTTTAACAATAATTTCGACGACAGCGCTGTGCAGCGAATCGCTGGAATACACCGGCGCGGTGCAGCCTTCGACATAATGCACTTGTGCGCCCTCATCGACGATGATCAAAGTACGTTCAAATTGCCCAACATTTTTGGCGTTGATGCGGAAATAAGCCTGCAAAGGCATATCGATCTTAACACCCGGTGGCACATAAATAAACGACCCACCCGACCATACCGCGCTATTCAATGCCGCAAACTTGTTGTCGGCATATGGAATCACCGTGCCAAAATATTGGCGAAACATTTCGGGATATTGCTTTAAAGCACTGTCAGTATCTAAAAATACCACGCCTTTGTCTTCTAAATCTTTGGCAAGGCTGTGATAAATCACTTCTGACTCGTATTGTGCCCCGACCCCAGCCAAATATTTCTTTTCGGCTTCGGGAATACCCAACTTGTCATAGGTATCCTTGATCTCCTTCGGCAATTCTTCCCATGTACCAGCCTGACCATCAGTTGGCTTGATGTAGTAGAAAATGTCGTTAAAGTCAATATCGTGCAGCTTGTCGCTGCCCCAATTTGGCATTGGACGCGAGAAAAACGATTCTAGCGACCGCAAACGGAAATCAGTCATCCATTCTGGCTCGCCTTTCATGCGCGAAATATCGCGCACAATCTCTTCATCAATTCCCTTGCGGCTCTTGAATGAATAGTTCTCAGCCTCATGGAACCCATATTTTTCAATATATTCGTCGTTAACGGATACTTGGCTTCTTTCTTCTGACATTTTTACTTCTCTTCGCGCTCAAAATCTTGCATGATTTGACGCACTTTAGGATCTTCTAAATAATAAAAGAGATTTTTGCCGAAATCACTATCTCTCCTTGCACTAAATGGGAAGGAGGAATAGTAATTTCGGCATTGCATCTTTTTAAATTGCCAAAACGCTCTTAGGCTGTCTTTGCGATTTTACAGCTTAACCCGCGCCTTCCGGCTCACGCAACCAATCATACCCGCGTGATTCAAGCTCAAGTGCCAATTCTGGGCCACCGCTATCAACGATACGCCCACCAATTAAAACATGTACAAATTGTGGCTTAATATAGTTTAGCAGACGCTGATAATGGGTAATCATCAACACACCCATATTTGGATCTTGCGTATGCAGGGTATTAACGCCTTCACTCACAATACGCAAAGCATCGATGTCTAAACCAGAGTCGGTTTCGTCCAAAATCGCCATACTTGGCTTGAGCATCGCCATTTGCAAAATCTCAGCCCGTTTCTTCTCGCCACCGCTAAAGCCTTCATTCAAATAACGCCCAGCAAAAGCATTATCCACCTTCAATACTGCCATTGCCTCTTTGAGTGTTTTGGTAAACACAGGAATGGGCATACCACGAAAAGTAGAAGGAACAACGCCATTATTTTGGGCAATGGCGGCAGTCTTAAGACGCGCATTGACGGCAGTGCGCACAAATTGGGCGACGGTTACACCCGGAATGGCAACCGGATATTGAAACGCCAAGAAAATACCAGCGCGGCTGCGCTCGTCAGCTTCCATATCCAATACATTCTGGCCTTTAAACAACACTTCACCACTGGTGACGGTGTAATTAGGATGCCCCATTAATGTATAGGCCAAGGTGCTTTTGCCGCTCCCGTTAGGCCCCATGATGGCGTGAACTTCACCAGCATTAATGCTTAAATTCAACCCTTTTAAGATCTCTTTGTCACCTACGGTTACGTGTAAATCTTTAACTTCAAACCACTTTTCTGTCACTGTTATTTCCTCTTTTCTTTGGTGTTCCGTGCTTGCCAGTAAATATCAGAATAGGGGCAAACATTTAACCAACATTAAACACACCATTGCTATATATGTAATTCTAGCATTTGATCATGAGAGTTCTATAAGGCAATGTATGGAGGATTGGGGATTAAATCCCCACCCCACCCGTCACCTCAAGTGTGTGTCCGGTGATGTAAGCTGCCAACGGCGAAGCCATAAGCAAGATGCCCGAAGCAGCCTCTTCGGGGGTAGCGGCACGGCCTAATGGAATATGCGCGGCGGCAGCTTGCCGAATTTCATCGGGGATGCCCAAGGCGATCGAGCGTTCACCAATTTGGATCCGCTCATTTTGATGCTTAGATTGAGTCAGGCGTGTGTCGATTAAGCCGAAAGCTACGGCGTTACAACGAATCCCCAAGTTGCCCCATTCTTTGGCGATGGTTTTGGTCAACCCCACAATACCTAATTTACCAGTGGCGTAATTGGCTTGCCCAATATTGCCATGCAACCCAGAGGTGGACGAAATATTAACGATACAGCGGGGTTGCTGGGGTACGCCAGTGTTTTGAATCTCGGCTTTAGCTGCATCACGCCAATAAGATGCAAGGGCACGTATCATGCGAAATGGCGCAGTGGCATGCACATCGAGCATCGCTTGCCATTGCTCGTCGGTCATTTTGTGAATCATGCCATCCCAAGTATAACCGGCATTGTTGACCAAGACATTGATCTTGCCAAAGGCCTCCATACTCAATTTCATCAATTCATCGGGGAAGTCAGGATCAGTCACACTGCCTGGCACATCAAGTGCCACCCCACCAGCCGACTCAATCTCGACCACAGTACTTTTCAACGCAGCCGCGTCAAGGTCATTGACGACCACTTTGGCCCCATGCTGGGCAAACAATTTGGCAGCAGCGGCCCCAATCCCACGCCCCGCCCCAGTAACAATGACAACTTGATCTTTAAACATGTTTTATCTTTGCTTAAATTCCTTTGTTACGCCCAGTATATCCATATCTCCCCGAAATCGCTTAAAATGGGCGACATCGCACCCGCCACAACGTGCCCTACGCCGCCTGTCACGCGGCTGCATATTCGGCTGTTGGGCAAATTTGCGGTCACGCTCGATCATATAACCTGCACTGGATTTAAGTCGATCAAAGTGCGGGCCTTGTTAGCGATCTTGGCGAGCAACCCCGGCATGGCGCACACTCGTACCCAGTAAAAGCCTTCAAGGTGCACTACGCCAATTCGTGCGTATATTCAAATGCCTGAATCAAGCCCTGTTCTTCGAGGCTCGACAAAGCACATTGTTGCAACAACTGGATTGCCGCTTCCAATTGCAAAAACGCTTTTTCAAAATGGCTAAATCGTTGAATCCATCGAATATCCTTTACGATCACAAATTAAATTTTATGTGAAGATTATTTCACATTAAGGTAAAGGCGTACGCAACAAAATACATTTGCTAATTGGCACACATGGGGTTGAAGTTGGGCCGCTGGGCATTTTGGTTGGCGTGCGTGTGAGTGCAGGCGTAAACGTCGGTGTCACCGGCGGCGGCTTTGGCGTAAACGTCGGTGTCACCGGTAGCAGCTTTGGGGTGAATGTAGGCAGCAAAGGGGGGGGCGTAACACCGCCACCAGAAGCTATTGTTGGCGGCACAGGGGTTACAGCCACTAATATGGGTGAATTGAGCGTTGAAATTGGCGTAAACGTCGGTGTCATCGTCGGTGGCCTTGGGGTGAATGTAGGCGTGAACGTAGGTGGCAAAGGGGAGGGCGTAACACCGCCATCAGAGGCTATTGCTGGCAACACAGGCGTTACAGTCACTAATGTGGGTGAATTGAGCGTTGAAATCAATGTAGGAGTTGCTCTTGTACCAGTAGCAACAGTGGGGCTACGCCCAGTTGCAGTCGTAGGGGTAATTCCATTCAGTAATGCTGATGTAACCCTGACATTTTGCAACGAAGTTACCACAGTTGTCGCGCTACCCCCATTACTAAGTATACCTACCTCAGCATCGCCCCCTCTATTTAGCACAGCGCTCAACAATAGCCCCACTCCAGCCAACATCCCCACCACCCCCAACCCAATCCCCAGCGGCATCAATGGAATACGCCGCCCAGTTATGGTTGAAATACGGTCAGTGCTTTGTTGTTGAAGGGCTACTACCAACTCGGCAGCAGTTTGAAAACGGCGCTCTGGTTGTTTTTCAAGCGTTTTTTGCACAATACTTTGCAACCATGATGGAATCCCTACCCGAATTTTTGATAGCGACGGTGGTGGGGCGGTTAGATGTTTATTCAACAGCGACAAGGCATTACTGTCAGAAAAAGGCGGTGCACCAGTCAACATTTCATACAGCACCACCCCCAACGAATAAACATCGCTGCGGCGATCAACACTCAAGCCGTTAGCTTGTTCGGGCGACATATATTCAGGTGTACCGAGGGTTTGTAGGGTACGCGTAATTTTGGTATCAGTGCTGTCGGTCACAATGCCAAAATCGGATAACACATAGCGCCCATCATCGGCAATGAGAATATTGCTGGGTTTAATATCACAATGCACCACGCCTTTCTGATGCACATATTCGAGCGCTTGCGCAATTTGTTTGGCAATCTCAACTGCCTTTTGAATGGGCAGTGCTTCATTTTTTTTACGCAGCGTTTCCAACTCGCTAGCAAGCGTGCCGCTCGGCGAATATTCCATCACAACACGTTGCACCCCACTACCAGCTTGGGCGATGGATGTAGCCGCAGAAGTTGATGATAGGGCGGGTTGTGGCACAGATGACATCATTCCAACCTCACCTTGAATACGATCTAAAGCAAGTTTGTAAGAAGCATCGGGGTTTACAAATAGATATAGCAATGCCACCAACCATAAAATGCCAAACACAAAAATGCCCACAATTAAACAAATCCATACGACTGCGCTAGGACTCCAATCTATAATACATTCAATACGATAATGACCAGCTTTCAAGGCTTTAATTGAAATCGTGGCTCGTATATTTGCCGTTGAACCAAAGTTTACGCCTTGTATGCCACTGACAATGATAAAACCATCAGCAGTGTCAATATGATTGCCGCCCACACTTCTAAAGGCTGTCTTTGCCGCCATACGAATGCCATTAACTGACTTATCGGTTTTAATATCTGTAAATAAAACTTTTCTGCCCATTTAAATTCTCCTTAATTGCTTCACCTTCCTGTCACTTTAATATCCAACTTAAATGCACCCGAGTTATTACCTTGATCGCTATCATTGATTTTAAATTCCAAATATCCAGAGGGTGAGCTAGGATATAGAGAAAAAGAACAAGACTTGCTACACTCATGCCACGCATTGTCACCTGCATAGATGCAAAGCAAAGAGCCATGTCCAAATTGACGGCTAATGCTGTAATTACAGTTTTTGCTAAAAGAGATGGGGGTCGGGTATATTTGAGGTATGAAATAAATAAACAAGCCGATAATCACCGCCATAAATGATACAGCAATGCTAATGCAACGAATCATGGAGAATGAAAATATAGAAACAAATCTTGGCTCATACCAAGGGTTAACGGCGCTGCAAGACGGGCATTTTAAAGTGGACAGCAAATTTCAGTTACCTCCGACTCTACTTTTAGGGAGTCACATCATCCCCCTATATTAAGGCATTCACGAAAAGACATCTCAACACCAAATTTCTTAGACTGACCAGCCACAACCAAGATGCTAGAATTATCCTTCATCCTTCATCCTTCATCCTTCATCCTTCACGCTTCATGCTTTTCAGAGATAATCAGCCCCCATGTCTAATAACGATTTGGGGTTAGCCTTCGTGGTCATCGCGGTATGGGGTGTTAATTTTGTGGCGCTGCGGCTGGGGCTGGCCAATATGCCGCCAATGTTGATGGTGTTTGTACGGTTTATGTTGTCGGCCTTCCCGGCGGTGTTTTTTTTGCGACGCCCCAATGTGGCGTGGCGATATCTCATTATTTATGGCCTGTGTATGGGGGCGCTGCAAGCCACTTTTCTCTATAGCGCCCTCAAACTTGGGATGCCTGCTGGGTTGTCATCGGTGATCGCCCAAACCCAAGCGTTTTTCACCCTCGGTATGGCGGCGCTCATTCTCAAAGAACGGGTGCGGGTCAATCAGGTGATCGGCATGACGATTTCGGTGTGTGGGCTGGCGGTCATCGCCTTACGCTTCGATCAACCCGTCGGCATCATCCCTTTGCTTTTGGTCTTGGCCTCAGCGTTATCGTGGGGTGTTTCAAATTTAATTGTGCGCTTGATCGGCAAGGTCGATATGCTGCCCTTCGTGGTATGGTCAAGCCTTGCGCCGCCCCTGCCCATGCTGGCCTTATCGATCATGACCGAGGGCACGCCACAAATTATCACCGCCTTGTCAGGCGCGACGCTCATCACCCTATTGGCAACGCTCTACACGGCTTATCTCAGCACCGTATTGGGCTATACCTTGTGGACGCGCCTCATTGGCAAATATGGCGCTGGGCGAATTGCGCCATTTAGTTTGTTGGTGCCGTTTTTTGGCCTTAGCAGCACCGCCATCATTTTGGGCGAGGCCATCACCCCGATGACCTTGTTGGCCGGTGGGCTTATTTTGACAGGCTTGGCGATTAATGTGTTTGGCGGACAGAAGGTGACAAGGTGACAGGGTGACAAGGTGATTTGCGTCAATTACTATTTATCTTTTGACACTTTGAATCATTATTCAGTCACCTTGTTACCTCCTCACCTTGTCATAACGTCATCCCATGGATGCCAAAGCCCGTCGCAACTTCTCTTCTAAGTCTAATGGCTCATTCTTGGGCAAAGCATTTAAGGCGGCTTGGGCCTCAGCAATGCTATAACCCAGTGAAGTTAGCGCCGCAATGACCTCGGTATCGACGGCGCTGAGGGGCGTTAAGCCAACAACCGCCCCGCCCGGCGCGGCAGACAAGCCGCCCAATTTATCACGTAGCGCAAACACTATCTTCTCAGCAGTCTTTTTGCCAATGCCCGGCACCCGTGATAACGTATCAATTTGATTATTCGAAATGGCAGTTTTTAACTGCTCGGCAGATAATTTAGACAAAATAGCCACGCCAGTGCGCGCACCAATCCCCTGCACCCCCAACAATGTGGTAAACAGCGTCACCTCATCTTCGCTGGCAAAGCCATACAGCGAAATATCATCTTCACGCACCAGCATATGGGTGTGAACATCGGCGTGTCGCCCAATCTCGCATTTATCGAGCATAGCCTGCGAACAGGCCACGCGATAACCAACGCCATTGACATCGATCACAATGGCGGACGGGCGAATGGTCAAAACAGTTCCACGTAGTCGAGCAATCATAATGGTTAATGGTTAATGGTTAATGGTTAATGGTTAATCGGTAGTTTAGTCTAAAAGTAGGGATGTTGTTCAAATCTGTAGTAAAACAGAGGGTATGAAAAAAAAAGAAGAACAACATCCCCCCGCAGTATACAAAACAGTCGAAGCAATCATAGCAACGCTAGCAAGCATCAA
>JAGWYZ010000143.1 GCA_018969115.1 Chloroflexota bacterium
GTAATAAAATTGTTTTTGATTTGAAATAATAATGATCTTCGCCATGACTTGCAGTAAAGGCGCTCAGTAAAAATAAATGACGGCGTTTATATATAGGCCCACCCCTAAACCCCTCCCTCTGGGAGGAGTTTAGGGGGTAGGTTTTAATGTTTTGATCCATTTTTTTGCTGAATAGCTTTAAGCATTTAAACCAGCTAAAATCAACTCGGGGATATCGGTAGGTAAGGTTGCCATGCGAATACCAGCGGCGGTCATGGCCGCAATTTTGCTGGCGGCGGTTCCCATGCCACCTTCAATAATGGCGCCAGCATGGCCCATGCGCTTGCCTTCAGGTGCGGCTTGGCCTGCAATAAAACCAGCCATCGGCTTCTTCACATTGTCTTTGATCCAACGGGCGGCGACTTCTTCATCACTGCCGCCGATTTCACCCAACATCACAATCGCATCAGTATCGGGGTCATTGTTAAATAGTTTAACGACCTCTAAAAAGTTTAAACCGCGCACTGGGTCGCCGCCAATACCGATGATGCTGCTTTGGCCGAGGCCAGCGCGGGTGAGTGCATCGACAGCCTCATAGGTGAGAGTTCCAGAGCGTGAAACCAAACCAACCCGTCCGGGTTTACAAATAGCGCCGGGGATGATGCCGATTTTGGCTTGGCCGGGGGTGATCATGCCCGGGCAGTTGGGGCCGATTAAAGTGACATCGCCTTTGGCATCTAAGTAAGCCCGCACACGAATCATATCGTTGACGGGTACCCCTTCAGTGATACACACAATCAACTTAATGCCAGCATCGGCGGCTTCCAAAATGGCATCAGGGGCGAATTTGGCGGGCACATAGATGACGGATGCATTTGCACCGACACTGCGGACGGCGGCGCCACATGTGTCGAATACGGGTACACCGTAATCTAAAATCATGCCACCTTTGCCGGGGGTTACACCGCCCACAATGATAGGTGAATAGGCATGCATTTGACGTGCATGAAAATCACCTTCGCGGCCTGTGATGCCTTGCACAATCAGTCGAGTATTTTTGTCTGCGAGAATAGCCATGAGATTGAGTTTCCTTTTGCAATTTTCCTGTTTTTCTTCTTGTGTTTTTGAAGTCAATTTACATCTTCTCAATAATTTGGAGTAAATCCAAAAGCCATTTAGTGATTTTGACGAAAATTTGTTTTATTCACCCTGTTTTATTGCGAAGATACTATCAATTTGAAAAACAGATTGCATCTTGTTATTTTAACAATACCAATAGTATCTTCTCAATAATTCGAGGTAAACCCCAAAAGTGAAATGCCGAAATCACTATATGGCCTTTGTGAACAAGGGCTTTGCCCTTGTTCACAAAGGCCATATAGTGATTTCGACGAAAATTTGTTTTATTCGCCCCATTTTATTGAGAAAATACTTTTATCAATTACCATTTTTTGTGTCAGGTGTTTGTTTTGTCAAATAGGTTTGATTGTAATTGATTAAAATTATATCAAATATATTATTCATAAACTACACAAACTGGTTGGCGGTTACAATATTAATTTATGACTGAACTTGTAAATGAGTCGATGATCTTGTATAGCGATGATGACGCATCGATTGCGACATTGACCTTGCAAGAGGCGATAGAACCTGAATGGACAGATGAACTTGAGCGTTGGGTAATGGCTAGCTCGACTTGAGGCGGCTGGGATGAAGATAACGGATGCGTGTCATCTGGATGCTAATAAAGGCTATGTAAAAAGACATAATGCCGAAATGACCCGTGATCCCCTATGGCAATCGCGGGTCATTTCGGCGAAAATCTAGTTTTACGATTCCTTAAATTGGGTCAATAGGTTTACGTCAAATACTTCAATAACACGGTGGCTAACCCAAGCGAAAAACCAAAGCCACAACAATCGGTAAATGTGGTCACAATCACAGCTGAAGCAAGCGCGGGGTCAATTTTTAATTTTTGCAAAAGCATCGGGATGCCCGTGCCAACAATCCCTGCTACGATCAAATTCCCCATCATAGCAAGTGCCATCACCATCCCTAGCACCAAATTGCGCTGCCAAAATGCCACCCCGGCCCCGACCACAATCGCAGTGCCAAGGCCTTGTAATAACCCCAGTAACGTCTCTTTGCCTAAAATCCGCAATGCATTCGATCCATCGACATCGCCTGTAGCTAAACCGCGTACCACAATTGCAATGCGTTGCGTGGCAGCATTCCCCCCTTGCCCAGCCACAATGCCTTGCATGGCTGCCAAAATGGCAATTTTGGCGATAGTGTCTTCAAAAATACTTACCACCGCTGCTGCAGCAAAGGCTGTGCCGAGGTTAATATAAAGCCAAGGCATACGGCGTTTAAACGAGGTAAATATAGATGAATTGACGCTTTCTTCGTCGGTTACACCGCTCAAACGAAAAGCATCTTCTACCGCCTCTTCTTCAACCACATCCACCAAGTCATCGACCGTAATCACACCCAACAGCTTTTTTTCTTCGCTTACCACCGGCAATGCCAAAAAACCATATTTCTTGAGCAAGCGCCCACATTCTTCTTGATCAGTGCCAACCCGCACGCTCACCACATCTGTGCTCATCACCTCGCCAATTGATTTTGTGGGCATGGCGCTGATGAGTTGCCGCAACGACACAATGCCGACTAATTTGCGCTCTGAATCCACCACAAATAGGTAATAGGGCATTTCGCTATTAGGATGCCATTCACGAATGGCCGTAATGGCATCTTGCACCCGCATGGCAGGCCGCAATGTGAGAAAGCTCGTGGTCATTAAACCGCCAGCACTTTCGTCTGAGTGAATAAGTAACGGACGCACATCATTGGCATCGATCATGCCCGATAAAATACGCTCTTTGCGCGATTCTGGCAGGTCGCCAATAACGTCGGCAGCGTCATCGGGTTCCATTTCATCCAAAATACGTGATAAGGCAGCATCGTCAACCCGCTCGGTAATTTCGGTTTGATCTTCCTCGTTTAGCTCGGCCAAAATATCGGCTGAGTCTTCGGGGGCGAGTTGTTTAATTAATTTAACTTGGTCTTCGACATCTAACTCCGATAAAATTTCTGCCGAGTCTTCGGGGTCAAGCCGTTCCATAATTTCGGCCTGATCCTCAATATTCATTTCTTCGAGAATATTGGCCGAATCTTCAGGGTCTAACACCTCCATAATGTCTGCCGAGTCTTGGGGGTCCATTTCCTCCATGATGTCGGCTGAAGCTTCGGGGGATAAGCCTTCGAGCAAATCAGCCGAATCTTGGGTATTGAGTTGATCAATCAACCGAACTTGCTGGGGCTGTTGTAGATCTTCGAGGATGCGGATGGCTGCCGTGACATCTTCACGGTTAAGCGCAGAGCGAACCTGCTCTAGGGTGGTGTTGAGATTGAACTTCGTCATGTTCGTCCCTCTTTATGCTTGGTTTGATCAAGGGCCGAACCTGACTAGGCTTGACAAAGGGAATCCCCCTGCCAAGTTTAATGGCGTGGCCTGATCTGTATTAAGTTACGTAAACTACCGTCTTTCATGGCAATATTGCAGCAACTTTGCGTACTGCTAAAGTACTAAGGATACACGAAATTAAGCGCGGTTAATCTTAAATCTGGCGTAGAATTTGGCTGGAATATTGAGGACAATCCCCAAAAATGCAATGTCGATTTCAATACACACTCCCTTCCGTCGGCAGGGAGTGTGTATTGAAATCGCTACAGGTCTTTCTTAACCTAAATATTGTCAAATTACATGGGAACAACCAATGCGCGATCAAACTCGGTCAGCCGTTGGAAGGTGCCATCAAAATTACACCAATAATCATCTTCGATGCGCACCCCCCAGCCGCCACGCGGGTCATCGGGGTAATAGAGGCCCGGCTCATTGCAAATAATTGTGCCAATTTGAAATTTCTCATCCGGGCGCATACCACGCAGGCTCATGACAGGTGATTCATGCACCGCCAAGCCAAAACCATGCCCAAGCCCATGCAAATAGCCACTGGTGGCAGCTAAATCTTGGCGTTGGGTTTTATGCCCAAATGCTTCAAACAAAGCACAGGCATTTTCTTGCATTTCCCAACAATAACGCTTGGTGCTAAATTTTTGCTCGGTGCTGGCATGAACCTGCATTACATGGTCATAGGCTTTCTGTACGTAATCGGGCGCATACCCCAAACACCACGTGCGTGTAATGTCAGCATAATATCCATTTAAACGCGGAAAAATATCAAAAATAATCGTTTTGCCTAACATAATCGGGTCATTTTCATTGCCACGGCTATGCGGCACACCGGCATCACGCCCAATCGCAAAAATGGTGTTGCTTTCATCTAACCCAAACGCAAAGCAACGCATCCGTAAAAAACGTTTGGCATCGCCAATCGTCAATGGCTGCCCATCACTGGTAAGCAGGGTTTCATTCGTCACGCGGTGGCCTTGCAACCAAGCACGGGTATCTGCCATCACTTGCTCGGTAGCGCGGCAGGCTTTTACAATTTGCTCGGCCTCCCATGCATCTTTGGTGGCGCGGGCTTCGAGCAAGGCATCATTCTCAAATTCGGTGACAACCTCGCAAACTTCTTCACGCGCTAGCGCATTTAAAAAGGCATAGGCTTTGCCTTGGTCTTCGTTGCCATAAAACCCGACCCGCCCATCAATTTTTAAATCGGCAAAAATACGCCGCCATAGCTCAACCTCAGCCGCCAAACGGTCGCCGTTTCTATCTGCAATAATTTGTTTGCGGTTATAGCTATCATAGTTAATGAGTTTTAGCCCACTTTGGGCGGCCTCGTCACGCTCCATAGTGCGGTGTAATAGATATGTGCTACCATCGGCCTTCACAATGACATGCCCACTAATATCATGAGCGGGCGCAATAAGATAGTTGTAATTAGGGTTGGCTGCGCTCATGCCATCGGGGCCGTTTATTACAACGGCATCTAATTGGCGTTGGCGCATTAAGTTGGGGAGATCTGTTTTCATAATAAAAATTTTAGCTATTTATTTCGATGGAAGTTTTTACTTAGGGCTAAAAGATACAAGGAAAATAGGTGAGAGAATATAACATACAGTAATTATTTAGTAGGGCATTTTGCCCCAACAAAACAGTCGTAAACTGCCCTAACCTATCCCTCACTTATTATGGAGTTTATATGTTGATCAACCGACCAGAAGGAAATTTTAATTATGTGCCCGGGCACGATGTATATTGTAGCGATGTGTTACCACATGATGGTTATCAGGTAGCACATGCTACTTTTACACAACCAATAGCGCTGGTACCGGCCTTTGCCGCGATTCAGACTCATTTGGCAGGCTTAGGTCGCCCGATAACAGCATTATGTGGCATGGAGTTGCGTATTGCCAATGCCCTAACGTTTGACGGCTTTGGGTCATTTAACGCCGAATATATTGCGCTGCTCAATAGCTATGGGCTGCGGGATGGCAATCGTGGCACAATGACCCGCACCAATGTCGCGCCTGAAATGCCCGCCGCTAAGCCAAAATCGCCTAGTGTGTATGGATTTTCATATATCGTGCCGGGGGTGCGGACTGAACACAAGTCGTTTGTGTGTTCGGGTAGCGGTGAATTAGCAGGCAGCACCCGTGAGACGATTGTGAAATTGGGCGATATTTCGCCCGAAGGTCTGCGTGAAAAAGCCCGCTGGGTGATGCAGATGTATGACAAGCGTTTGCCGACGCTTGGCTTATCGTGGGCCGATGTGACCAATGTCAATCTTTATTGTGTCCATTCACCCATGTCATTTTTTGTCAGTGAGATGCTTGACGTGATGGGCGCAGGCGCTTGGCTTGGGGTGCATTGGCATTACACGCGCCCGCCGATTGTTGAAATTGAGTTTGAAGCTGATGTGCGCGGCACGGCATTTGAGGTTTATTTGTAGTGCTTGCCAGTTTTAAAATGTTGTGCTGAGTCATGCTAAAGGTTTGGGCATGATTGTTTCACACGTGAAAAGCTGAAAGGAGTAACAACGATGTTAATCAATAGGCCAGAAGGTAATTTCAATTATGCTTCAGGTCAAGCCCCTTGGAATGCAGTACATTGTAGTGATGTGCTACCTCATGATGGCTATCAGGTAGTGCATGCCACATTTATCCAAGCAGTGGCATTAGTGCCGGCCTTTGAGGCGATTCAGGCTCATTTAGCTGGCTTAGGCCGCCCGATGACTGCGCTATGCGGCTTAGAGTTGCGTATTGCCAATGCCCTAACGTTTGATGGTATTAAGGCATTTAATGCCGAATATATTGCGCTGCTCAATAGTTATGGGCTGCGCGATGACAATCGCGCCACGACGACCCGTACCAATGTCGCGCCTGAACTGTCTATTGCTAAGCCAAAATTACCCAGTGTGTATGGGTTTTCGTATATCGTACCGGGGGCACGGGCTGGGTACAAGTCGTTTGTGTGCTCAGGCAGTGGTGAATTGGCGGGTGGGACCCGTGACACGATTGTAAAATTGGGCGATATTTCGCCCGAAGGTCTGCGCGAGAAGGCGCGTTGGGTGATGCAGATGTATGACAAGCGTTTGCCCACGCTTGGTTTATCGTGGGCTGATGCAACAACGGTCAATCTCTATTGCACCCACTCACCCATGTCATTTTTAGTTAGCGAGATGCTTGGCGTGATGGGCGTAGGCGCATGGCTTGGAGTGCATTGGCATTACGCATGTCCACCCATTATCGAAACTGAATTTGAGGCCGATGTGCGCGGCACGGCGCTTGAGGTTTATTTGTAAAAAAACGACGATTATTAGCCAAAATGCCCATCGCTCTGCCCCGTACGGGGTAGAGCGATGGGCATTTTGGCTAAAACTTTTTTATCGCTGAAGTTTAGTGTTTGTGTGTAGCCTTAGCCGTAGATGCCAAAGTCACCAAGGTCCCTAGGATTGCCAAGCCAGTCAATTTCAATGGCGAGAGGGTTGGCGGCAAATTGCCAAAGCGACTTAACGCACGGCGAATGGTGCGGTCTTCGGTGGCTGGAGCCGCTGCCCCCCCTTGTTGCCGAAAGCCACGCGCACCTTGATATGTCATAAAACCAAACAAGCCATCCAATGACAATATGGCGAATAGCAATGCCACAATTTGGCGCAAACGGCGATTGTTTACCAGTGCTACCAAACTAAAGGCGATACCCAAAACACAGATGATCAGTGCAATTAATCGAGGCCCGCCTGCGTGATTGAGTGTGAGTAATACCAACTGCTGAGTCAAAATGGATTTCAGCGGTGAATCAGATATAATATTAGGCATGACAATCCGCATAGCATGGCAAGACAGTGAAGAAAAGTTAAAAACAGAATTTGAGGCTGCAAGCGATACAAAAATTCGAGCGCGCTTACAACAATTATGGCTGATAAGGCAAGGATATCGCATACCAGAAGCAAGCCGAATCGCCGGAATGGCGCGAGCCGCAGGCTATAAAAATGTAGAACGCTATCAAATGAAAGGGTTGAGCGGCATCAGAGAAGACAAGCACGGTGGATTTCGACATAGTGGGTGTCGGTTGAGCGAAGAGCAGCAAGAGATGCTAAGCGATGAAAGTGCGAAACATGGCTTCAGTAGTCGAAAAGCAGGGGTGGCATGGGTGAAAGCGAAGTTTAATGTCACGTATAGTGGGTCTGGGCTAGGACTGTTATTTGCCAGATTGGGGATCACTTTAAAGTGCCGCGCCCCATGAATGAGAAAGCAGACGCAGCAAAAAAATGAACTGGCAAAAAGGGGGCTATGCGCCAGTGATTAAGGATTGGCTGTAAGGTGGAATATAAGATAGGCTGGATGGATCTTACAATCTCCCTATTTTAATAAAAAATAGAGAGATTGTTTTTAGTGCTGCTTTTTTAGTGCCTGGCGCAGACGGTCTGGCGTGACTGGCAATTCGTTTACCCATACACCAGTAGCATTATGAATGGCTGCCACGATAGCAGGAGCGACAATCATGAGCGGTAACTCGGCCATGCCACGAATGCCGAGTGTGCCAGTGGGGTCTGGATGTTCGATGATGATGGATTGGACGCGATCAGGCATATCGAGCACCGACGGAATGAGGTAAGTGCTGAAGTGCGCAGTTTTGACATAACCACCCTCGGTGACAAAATTTTCGAGCATGGCATAGCCCAAGCCTTGTGATACAGCCCCCTCAATTTGCCCAACAATTTGCTGCGGGTTTACGGCACGGCCTACATCATCGGCACAAACAAGGTTATGCACGTGGACTTGGCCTGTTGCGATGTCTACTTCAACTTCAGCGCTCTGGGCAATATAGGCATAGGTAATGTTGGGGTCGCCTTCGCCAGTTTGGGGGTGAATTTGGGTGGTGGGGCGTGGGCGATAAACATGATGCATCTTGACTGGGCGTTCCTCATCTTGCCATTTTGCCAGCGCCGCTTTGGCGGCCCCCACAATGGCCCCCGCTGTCATATAAGTGAGGCGCGAGGCCGAAGCTGAGCCGCTGCTGCCGCTGGTGCTGGTGTCGCTCAGCTGCAATTCGATCTTCTCGCGCGGCAAACTTAGCGCCTCGGACGCAATTTGCAAAAAGGCCGTATGTGCCCCTTGTCCACAATCGGCCCCCGCCAAGCTAACGATGGCTTGCTCGATTTCGCTGTTGCCGTGCAATTCGACCGTACAAGCGCTATTTTCGGGGTAGCCAAATGAAAACCCGATGTTTTTGTGTCCACAAGCAAAACCTGTGCCTTTGGCAAATTTAGAATTTAAAATGGAAAATGAAGCATTGGGAGCAGCACCCTCTAATTTTTTATTTTCTGCGCAAGCAGAAATAACTTCATTGAGTGAGCAACCGGGCGGCACGGGCGTATTAAAGGGTGTGATGGTGCCATCGTGCCAACAATTGCGGCGGCGCAATTCAACCGGATCGATGCCCAAAGCGACGGCCATTTTGTTGATTTGGGTTTCGGCCACAAACAACCCTTGGGGTGCGCCAAAGCCACGAAACGCGCCACTGGGAATGTTATTCGTGACAACGGCAGCGCTGTCGATGGCGACATTGGGGATATCATACGGGCCGACGCATGTGCCAGTGAAATTGCCCAAGACCTTGTTGCTGGTGTAGTTATATGGCCCCGCATCAGACATACCGTTGATTTTAGCCGCTACCAGTTTGCCATCTTTGGTGGCACCCAGTTTGGCATGCACCCAAAATGGGTGGCGCTTGTGATGCCCAATCATGCTCTCTTCGCGTGTCCAAATAATCTTAACTGGTCGGTTGAGGCGTTGGGCCGCCAAACACAGCACAATTTGCACACTCATGTCTTCGCGTCCACCAAATGCACCGCCAATGGCGGGGTAGATCACGCGCACCTGATCGAGCGGCAATTTGAGGGCATGGGCAATTTGCGCTTGGTCTTCGTGCGTCCATTGCCCCGCCACCTGAATAGTCAGCCGACCGGTCTCATCGATATAGGCCAAGCCAGCTTCGGGCTGCAAATAGGCGTGTTCTTGCGCCCCCATCCAATAGGTGTCTTCAATGATGACATCGGCTTGCGCAAAAGCGGCCTCGACATCACCACGCCGCACACGATAACGTTGAATGACATTGCCCGGATAATGGGGGTGCAATTGTGGTGCATCAGGTTTGATAGCTTCATGAATGTCGGTGATGGCTGGCAAATCTTCGTAGTTGATCTTGATCAAGCTGCGGGCATGCTCGGCGATTTTTTCAGTTTCGGCCACAATAATCGCCATTTTTTCGCCAATATGCCGCACAATACCATCAAATAATTTTAGATTTTGCGCGTTTCCCGCCGCTAAATTTCCATTTTCTAGCTCAGACACCATGACCGGCGCGTCGAACAAAACCAAACCATATTCATTGTTGGGCACATCGGCCCCCGTAAAGATGCCAAGCACGCCCGGCAGCGCTAATGCGGCGCTGATGTCGATGTGGCGCACTCGTGCGTGTGGGCGACGCGCAAATAGCACTTTGGCATGGGCCATGCCGGGCATGGTTAAGTCACCCGGGTAATGGGCTTGACCGGTCACTTTGGCACGGGCATCGATACGAGTGATCGATTGACCTAGTAAAGATGGTTGCTGCATAAAAGATGAAATAATGGCTAAATAATGGTCAATGGTTAATGGTTAATGGTTAATGGTTAGTAAGCAGTTAACCAATAACCAATAACCAATAACCATTAAGCTGCTGCTTTGGCTTGGCGCACACAATCACGCAATTGGTTGAGATGTGATTCTTCGTGGCTGAGGCCCATGACGAAACGCCCAATGGCGGTCATTTGCCCATAATGGGGTGCCCATGTTAATGAAAAAGTCACTTCATAATGGGGCACGTCCGGCCATGCCTCTAACATCGCCAAACGCATCCGGCGGCTTTCGTGCAAACGTTGGCGCACTTGGGCAATGGTGGTCACGGTTTCCCATGGGGTTTCGTAGCGCGAGCGGCCCGCAATATCGAGGCCACGGGCATAATTGAGCGCCAAGGCAGCGCTTTCTTCTGATGAAGCAGTGCCATGCACCACCACATGCCCCAAAGTCCACGCAATGCTGGTTTCGTCGGCCTTGATTGCAAAGGTGTCGTTGGCGTTGGGGTCAATCGGCACAAACACCACATCAGCATCGGTGGCATCTTTGATGATCTCAAGTTGGGTATCGATCATCTCGTTTGTCAGGGCCTTTAAGTCAGCAACAGTGAGGTCTTTGACCAATTCAGCCATCGTTATGGTCTTTTCGCGAACAGCGTTAAAGTTGAGCATGGGGAAAGTGTAGCATGAATAGGAGAGCTAACTTGATTTTGTCCTATGGCGTTGTCAGCTTTGGGCGATTTAAGCGAAGTACATTTATTGGCGTGAACTGCACAGGTGGTTCAAAATCTTCATTAAATGTAACAAGTTGTGCCCGATGATGTAATGCAACTGTTGCAATCAACAAATCAAGTGAGCCTAAAGTAATGCTCTGTTTATGGCAAAGCCTGCCCAATTCTGCCTCTCTAGGCCATAAGTTTGGCAGTGTGGATAATATTGAAAAAAAGTTACTACTCAGGGCATAGAAACAGCTGAGTGAATAAGTGAAAAAATATAACACACAGGGATGAAACAGGCAGAAGAATTTACGGCAATATATCGGAGCGGGGAAGAAGCGACGATAAA
>JAGWYZ010000442.1 GCA_018969115.1 Chloroflexota bacterium
CGTTTAAACTCATAAATTTTAACGCCCAGTACCGCCGTATTCTCAGCCACAAATTGCATGTCTTTGATTTGTTGTGACCAGACCTGATACGCCTTATAAGCCAATGTGGTCTGATTTTTATTAAGCAGACCAGATTCTTGCCAACCGCTCAAACTATACCAAATGTTGCCAGACAAGCCCTCGGCAGCAGCAGTAGCATAAGTAACTGGCACATAATAGGCTTTGGTAATTTCAAATTCAACCGGAACTGTTTGACATTGATAACACAAAACACCAGTTTCGGTGTTAATGAGATATTTGCCTTTTACATTATGTTGCGCCAACACTTCTTTTATAAAACGGGTTTTGGCGGCCAAAACCGGCCCTGTTACATTCCAAACACTGTCCCAATTGCCATTGCCGTATTGCCCGGATTTGCCATAAAAAAAGTCGTAGGCATGAAAACTAATACCATCAAAAAATGAACCACCGCCATTTTTCAAAATACCCTCTAAAAATTTAGAGGGCTTACAATCTTTGTCTGGTTTGGCAACACGCGGATCACAATCGAGCAATAAGCCCCCGATAATCACTTGGGCCTTGGGGTCGGCACTTTTAATCAGAGGATAGACCACTTTGAGTGTTTCGCCATAGGCCCCGCCGCCAAAATACTCATCTTTGGGGTTACCCCAGCAACCAAAGGGTGAATCTGGAATATTGGCAACAGCCTCAGATGCAACATCAGGCTCATTCCAAATCTCCCAATATTTCACGTTATAGGGCGCAACACTGTAACGGGCTACCATATCTCGCAGAAAAACCACATAATAAGCCATCGCATCGGGCTTAATCGGGCCACACGAGGCCGACTCTAATTGACGTGCCCACTTGGGTGCCCCACGCACAATAAGAATGGTTTGCAAGCCAGCCTCAGCCGCTTCTTTCAAACGCGTTTCCAAATTGGCTTGGCTCTCCCATTTTCGATCGCCACGATTCGGCTCAACATCGGCCCATACTAACCCGTTGTAGCGTATCCAAGCCGCGCCCGCCTCCTTCACAGCTTTGGTTCCTGCGCCAGCCGCCAATTCAACTTCAATGCCAGTCGTGTTATTCCCTACCACGATTGTGCCGGCATTTGCAGCTGGCTTTAAGGTCGGCACAGGCATTGGCGCTGGTGTGGGGGACTTGGCTGCTGTTGGCGCAGGGGCTGTCGTTGTCGGGATAGGGGCGGCATTTTGGGCTACCGATGTCACCGCCGCACTAATCGCCGTGCCAATGGGCAGTTTGGGCACAACGGCTTCATTGGTGACAGTTGGTTGCAGAGACGGCGTGGTCTGCGCTTGGCACGCCATGAGGCTAAACGCCAAAGCACTGATTAAATAATATTGCTTTAAGTGTGAAATAGCTGACACACTTTAATGATACCCTAGCGAAAATGTGATGTGAATGGATCTTTATGCATGTTCTCATGTCAAAATCATCATATGATTTTTTAAACCACCACCAATTTCACCAGCCGATCCGTTCCGCCGGACATTGACATGGCATCATCGCCAAAAGCCGATCGCCCACGCCGTTGTAAATTGCGGGCCTTAAGCGATTTCGCATTCCCTTTCACCGTCACATACACAATTGTGTCATCGGCAGCCGCAATGACCGCATCGGCCACCGTTGCATCTTTCAACAACTTCGTCGTCACCACGCCTTTACCAGCCCGCCCTTGAATGGGGTAATCGTCGATCACCAAGCGCTTTGCCTTACCATCCGTGGTCGCCAAAAT
>JAGWYZ010000144.1 GCA_018969115.1 Chloroflexota bacterium
AGGCGAAATAGTTTTATTTAAGGGTGAGAGGTTTCTTTCACGCTTGCTTTTGCTTGCCTTGGCTTCGAAGTGGGCTTTATTTGCCACTCACTGGGGTCGTTTTGTTAAATTTTTTTTAGCCTAAACTACTGTTAGAAAAACAAATATCGAAGAGCGCGAAGAAATTCTGTTGGCCTAAAATCAGACGCACATTATTTGTATCGGCCCAAGCAAAAGCCAATCGAACAGGCAAAAATCCGTTAATGCTGCAATGACATATCACCCCTCGAATCGTAATCCCAGACAAACTGCCGGTTAAATGATTGGCAGACTTTGCCAAATTCCAATCAAAACCTAGCGTTAAACCCAAAGAATATGGCAAAACATTGACCGTAGACCCAGAATCTAGAAGTGCTTCGGCCTTAATTGCTTTGTTTTTGTTGATTAGTTCAATTGGTAAAAATGGGAGTGCAGTATTAAACGAATATCTCATCATGCTTCTTGTGGCTCATCAAGTAATTCTTGCAAAAAATTATCTAAACCAGCGACATCATTAAGACTATGTAACGTGGCAACTTCTAATCCGCTTCCTAATTCAGATGTTATATCTGTTTTTTTATTTTCAATTAAAGCACCGGCCCCACCTAATACAGATGAAGTCGCAATATTTTTGGCTGCTTGAATCTCTAGCTTGTAGTCTAATTCCTCGGCCAAAATTAGCATAGCGATATTTACTCGCTCTTTTTTCGATAGTTGTCTAGTCATTCGTAAGATTTGCTCAGATGTCATCGTTTTAACGCTCCTTATATTAATACCTTCGCCAAATTTTACTTTTTGCTTCGTCAATACTTTTTGCGTTTTTAATTCTACATCCGCAATCGCGCCAACAATGCGGCATACTCAGCCCGATCAACCGGCAAGGTAATGGCACGGTCATGATGGCTAGAATAAATGATGGCATTTGCCAACTCAAGCCCCATACGGGCACTTTCACCATGGGCCAAGGGCTGCCGCCCTTCGGCGATGGCGGCCTCGAGGTCTTGATAGACAGCCAAATGACCGCCGCCATCGCCCGCAATTTCGTGGGTTTCGGTTTCACTGGCGGGTGGGGCATAGTGATTGGGGCTGTTATCGATAAACTCGCGTAGCGATGGGGTAAAGCGGGTTAAGGTTAAAGTATTGCCACTGATATCAAGAATACCGCGTTGCCCAACCAACGTAATACGTTGTTTGCTGCCAGCCTCGGCGGTACTGGTGTATAAATAGCCCGGCGCGCCATTCGGGAACTCAAACATGGCCTGCGCCATATCTTCGGCCTCAATATCATGATGCTGGGTGCGGGTCCAGCCCCAGACTTTCTTGGGCAACCCGACCAAATAGCACAATAAATCAAGATCATGCGGGGCCTGATTCATCAACACGCCGCCGCCTTCGCCTTTCCAGGTGCCGCGCCAAGGCACATCTTTAAAATAGGACATGGGGCGAAACCAAGGCTCAAGACACATCACCCGCACCAGATCGCCGATGCTGCCACTGTCTAGCATTTGTTTGGCGCGTTGCACCACTGGCCTAAAGCGCTGTTGAAAATTGACCGCCAATAATTTGCCAGCTTGGTGGGCTGCCGCCACCATCGCATCGGCCTCGGCTACTTCGATGGCAATTGGTTTTTCGGTCAACACATGTGCCCCTGCCGCAAATGCATCGATGGCCAACCGCGCATGAAATGGGTGGGGTGTGCAAATCACGGCAACATTGGGCTTAGTGGCGGCAAGCATGGTGCGATGATCAGCAAAAAAAGGCGCGCCGACTTCATCGGCGCGGGCTTGGCCACGCTCGGCGCTGACATCGCACATGCCAACAATTTTGGCGTTGGGTAATTGACTAAGCGCACGCAGGTGAAAAGTTGCAATACCCGCGCCGCAGCCGATGATAACGTAGTTCATGTTTTTGGGGGTTGAGAGTTAAGGGTTAAGGGTTAAGAGTTGAGAGTTGAGAGAGTAATGTTCCCACACTCAACTCTCAACTCGTTACACACGTTCAAGCCTTTGATAAGGTTGTGGGGGTAATTCTACGCGAATGGTGTCATTGGGGCAAATGACACCGCCCGCAATCACAATTGCCATGATACCGGCTTTGCGAATGAGATCGCCATTTTCGTCACGCCCCAGCGTGGCGGCCATCAGGCCGGGTTGAAATGCATCGAGTTGGGTGCAAGGGTTGCGCAAGCCAGTGATTTTGAGGATGGCATGTGGGCCAATGTGCAGACGCGTATTGGTCGGTAGCCCCAGCAAATTAAGGCCACGAGTGGTAATATTTTCACCCATTTCGCCCGCTGTTACCGCAAAGCCAGCCGCCCGCAGTTCATCATGCAACTCGGCGTGAATAAGATGCACTTGGCGCAGATTGGGCTGCGTGGGGTCTTGGGCGACGCGCGAGCGATGCTTGACGGTACTGCCCAGATGTGCATCGCCCAATACGCCTAAATCTGTCATTAGTTGAATAGAAGTTTGAGTGGTTTTGCTAAAGGTGTGCGTTTGGCTTTGGCTGACAGCCGTCACAATGGCGGTTGCGCCGTCACCAATCGCAGGCGCATTTGGTGAGGGGTCTGATGATGCGGTGAAATTCATCTTGTAATGTTAGTGGGTATTAAGTTGGGGTATGAAAACAAACAAAATATAAACTTGAAAAATGACATACAATGCCCTTATGAACACCCTACGACTTGGAAAAACTGGACTGAAAGTCACCCCCATTTGCCTTGGTATGATGACTTATGGCACGCCGAAATGGCGTGAATGGGTGCTGGATGAAGATGCCAGCCGCCCATTTGTCAAACGCGCCGTCGAAGCTGGCATTAACTTTTTCGACACCGCCGATGTCTATTCAATTGGCGTGAGTGAAGAGGTGACCGGTCGGCTGTTGCGCGAATTTACCAAACGTGATGATGTGGTCATCGCTAGCAAGGTCAATGGCGCAATGGGACCGGGGCCGAATGATCGCGGTCTGTCGCGCAAGCACATCATGCAGGGCATCGACGCCTCGCTGCGCCGCCTCGGCACAGACTATATTGACCTGTATCAAATTCATCGTTTTGACCCCGAAACACCGATTGAGGAGACGATGGAGGCGCTGCATGATGTGGTCAAGGCTGGCAAGGCCCGCTATATTGGCGCATCGAGCATGTATGCGTGGCAATTTGCCAAAATGCAACACGCCGCCGACCTGCATGGCTGGACGCGCTTTGTGGCGATGCAAAACCATTACAACTTGGTTTATCGCGAAGAAGAGCGTGAAATGATTCCGTTGTGTATCGCCGATGGTATTGGCCTCATCCCTTGGAGTCCGTTGGCGCGTGGCTTTTTGGCCGGCAACCGCACCGCCAATCGCTCTGGCGATACCTCACGCGCTCGCACCGATGCCTTTGCCCATGATTTGTATTTCCGCCCCGAAGATTTCACCATTGTCGAGCGGGTGGGCGAGATTGCCAAACAACGCGGGGTGAGCAATGCCCAAATTGCCTTGGCATGGATGCTGCACAAGCCCGGCATTACTGCACCCATCATCGGGGCCAGCAAGATGTATCAACTCGACGAGGCGATTGCCGCGCTCGATATCAAACTGAGCGCCGACGAAATGGCTGCGCTCGAAGCGCCTTATCAGCCGCACCCCGTTTTGGGGCACAAGTAATTTGCCCTGCGCATTGTATAGGGCTTACCCATAACTTTATTTTTTCACTACGAATTACACAAAGACCTCAAAGATGAAGCCCATTTCCTCTCTTTTCTTTGCGATCTTTGTGTGCTTTGTGGTGAAATTGTCAATCGTATGCACAATTTTGACATTACCCGCGCCCGCGCCGAAACACCCGGCTGTGGGCATGTGCTGCATTTCAACGCGGCGGGGGCGTCGTTGCCGCCGCAGTGTGTGGTTGATGCCCAAAAGGCCCATCTCGACCTCGAAGCCGAGATGGGCGGCTACGAGGCTGCTGATGTGCGCCACGATGCGATTGAACATAGTTACGATGCCATCGCGCAATTGCTCAATTGTCAGCGCGACGAAATTGCCATCATCGAAAACGCCACGCGGGCGTGGGATATGGCGTTTTATGCCATCCCATTCAACCCCGGCGACCGCATTTTGACGGCGCAGGCCGAATATGGCAGCAATTACATCGCCTATTTGCAGGTGGCGCAACGCACTGGCGCGGTGATTGAAGTCATTCCCAACGACGAGTGGGGGCAAGTGTCGGTGGCGGCGTTGCGGCAAATGATGGATGCGCGTGTCAAGCTCATCAGCATCACCCACATCCCCACCAATGGCGGCTTGGTTAACCCCGCCACCGAGATCGGCGCGGTGGCACGTGAATGGAACTGCTTGTATCTGCTCGATGCTTGCCAGTCGGCGGGGCAAATGCCGCTTGATGTGCAGGCCATTGGCTGCGATATGCTGAGCGCAACCGGACGCAAATATTTGCGCGGGCCGCGTGGCAGCGGTTTTTTATATGTGCGGCGGGCGGCGCTGGCGCAATTAGACCCGCCCATGCTCGATCTTCATGCGGCTACGTGGGTGGCGCGTGACCGTTACGAAGTGCGGGCTGATGCGCGGCGTTTTGAAAATTGGGAGACCAATTACGCCGCCAAAATTGGGCTGGGCGTGGCGGTAGATTATGCGCTCAATTGGGGGCTGGCGGCGATTTGGGCGCGGGTACATTATTTGGGCGAATTGTTGCGGCTGCGGTTGGCGCATGTGCCCGGCGTCGCCGTGCGCGATTTGGGCAAAACCCGTTGCGGCATTGTCACCTTCACCCATGCTAGCCACGACCCCGCCGCGATTAAGGCCGCGCTGGCGGCGCATCACCCGCGCATCAATGTCACCACCACCAGCTCCTTCGGCACGCGCCTCGATATGGAAGCACGTGGCTTGTCGTTGATGGTGCGGGCATCGTTGCATTATTACAACGACGAAGATGAAATTGAGCAATTTTGTCAGGCGCTTTCGGTGATTGGCTGATTGGCCAACCAATCAACCAATCAACTAATCAACTAATCAACTAATCAACTTATATGGCAACTCTTACCCATTCTGAAAAATTTTCCCAATTGTGCGAGGCGTTTGAACACGCCCGCGCCAAATTACGCATTCCGGGCGCTAGCTTGGGTGTGCTGATGCAGGGCGAATATTTTACGGCGGGCTTTGGCGTCACCAACGCCGAGCATCCATTGCCGGTAACGTCCGATACCCTGTTTCAAGTTGGCTCGATCACCAAAACCTTTGTCGGCAGTTTAGCCATGCGCTTGGTCGAAAAAGGCTTGCTCGACCTCGATGCGCCGATTGTGCACACGCTGCCCAGCTTTGCTTTGGCCGACGCAGCGGCCACCCAAGGCGCGACGGTGCGTCATTGTCTCAACCATACCGGCGGCTGGCTGGGTGATTGGTTTAACGACTGCGGCGAGGGCGATGATGCCATTGCGCGAATCGTGGGCCAGATGGCGCAGCTTGAACAATTGACCCCCTTGGGCGAAAAGTGGAGTTATAACAATGTCGGCTTTGCGTTGGCGGCGCGGGTGTTTGAGCAAATCACCGGCAAGACCTTTGAGCAGTTGTTGCAAGATGAAATTTTTACACCGCTCAACCTGCGCCACACCTTTATTTTCCCGAACGATGTCATGACGCAGCGCTTTGCGGCGGGGCATCATGTCACGCCCGATGGGGTGCTGGTGGCACGGCCTTGGCAATTGGGCCGCGCCAGCCACCCACCGGGTGGCATTATTTCGACGGTGGGCGATTTGCTCATTTATGCGCAAACGCACATGGGTGTGGGTGGCGCGGGGTTTTTGTCGCCCGCCAGCCTGCGCCACATGCAAACGCCGACGCTTGAGGCCACCGGTTTGTATCAGATGGGGCTGACATGGTGGGTCGGGCAAGTCGCCAGCGGGGCGTTTGTTGAGCATGGCGGGGCCACCAATGGCCAGATTGCGCTGTTGAGGCTTGTGCCGTCACACGGTTTTGCGGTTGCCATTCTCACCAATGCTGGGGTGGGGCGGGCGCTGACCGCCGAGTTGGGGCATTTGGCGATGCAGATTTTCTTGGGCGAGGGTATGCCCGATTCGCTGCTGACGCCCGCGCAACCCGCCCTTGTCGAGTATTGTGGGCATTATGTGGCACGCTTGAATGAGGTGGATGTGAGCGAAAAGGATGGAAAATTGTGGCTGACGGTGCGGGCGCTGGGTCGTTTCCCGCGTCCCGACAGCCCGCCGCCGCCGCCGCCGCTCGATGTGTCGCCGCCGCTCGAAGTCGGCTTTTATGCACCCGATCGCTTGGTTGATGCCAACGCCATTGCCTTCGGCCCACGTGGCGAGTTTGTGCGCGATGCCGCTGGCGCGGTGGTGTGGCTGCGTTGGGGTGGGCGGTTGTTGCATAGGGTGAAATAAACTAGAAGATATACATATATTTTATGTGTCATTCCGACGCGAAGCGAGGAATCCCCATTGCCTAGATTAAAGCAAACATAACACTGGCAAGTCAAAATCTCGACTATCCAGACAACACTTTTGTGAAATCTACGCTTCAGGGATCCCTCACTTCGTTTTGGGATGACACTTTGAACTTGTCGAGCGATGAGCCAACAGAATTTAGCAAGACAACTTAATCCAAAAATGACATTTTCCTTCCTTCACCTCTCCGACCTACATCTGTTACCCGAAGCCGACGGCCAAGTGTTGGGTCAAACCCACTATGCCAAGGCCCGCGCTGCGCTGCAAATGGCGAGCACACTCGAAATTACGCCAAAATTTGTGCTGATTACGGGTGATTTGGCGCATCGTGAAGAAATCGGCAGCTACGAATTGCTCAAGACGTTGATGCGCGACATTGAGGCGCAATTTAGTGTGCCGGTGCTGTTGGGCGTGGGGAATCATGATGATCGCGGGCATTTGCGGGCGGTGATTCATGGGCAGATTGTCAATAATGCTCCCTATTTTTACAGCCATCGCATCGCGGTTGCGCCAAATGCCAGTGTGCGCGTCATCATGCTTGACACCCAAGTGACCGGCAAAACACGCGGCGAAGTCAGCCCCGAACAGTTGGCGTGGTTGGGCGAACAATTGGCCCAATCGACCGAGCGCGACACGATCTTGGCGCTGCATCACGCCCCGCTGCCGGTCACCATTCGCACCTTTCAACCGCATCAACTCAGCAACGCTGCCGCCTTGGCTGCGGTGATTGTGCCCTATGCCGACCGCATCTTGGGCCTCTTGCATGGGCATATCCATTACGCCTATGCTGGCGTGTTTGCCGGGGTGCTATGTGCATCGGCGGCTGGCACGGCCTTTACGCTCGACCCCACCAGCCAATCTGGCTTGCGCATCATGAGCGGTTGTGGGTTTAATGTGGTGCATGTCATCGATGGGCAAATGCTGGTTGACCCGATTATGCTGCCGGGCGAGGTGAGCGAATTGAAGTATGACAAAGTGCCGTTTGAGTAGGCGGAAGGTTTCACGCAAAGGTGCAAAGATTTTAATCTTTGCGCCCAAGGCTGTTCAAAAATCGCCTTGATATTCCCGCGAAAGCGCAATAGCATTAAATTAAGCCCTCAGCTTAACCCGTCATTCCCTCGAAAGAGGGAATCTATAACGCGGCGGGCATCAATTTGAGGCGATTGCCACATTTTCACCTGCATCGTTATAGATCTCCGCGTTCGCGGAGATGACGGGTTAGGCGCAGGGCTGACTTTTGAACAGCCTTGGCGTTGCGCCTTTGCGTCTTTGTGTGAAACCTTTTTGGGGTGTTCAATTGGCAACTTTATTTGAACATTTCGATTTTATAATCTTCGCATCATGGCAATTGCAGAAACCTTGGTCACGTTAGCGCCGATTTTGGCTAATTTTTTAGCCGCAAAATATTTTAGCCACGAATGGGGTGAATGGGGTGAGAGCCTCGGCACAAATTTACTCAGTTCGAGCATTTCGGGCGCGTTTGACCTGATTGGCGGAAAATTGGGCGATGCACGCCAACAAAAGCGCTTGCGCCAACAATTTGAGGAGATGGCCGAGCAGGTGATTGACGCTTTTGAGCCGATGATCAAAGCCGAGGCGGCAGCGATGGGCGAGGATGAATGCCAGCAAGTGTTGGCTGCCGTGATCGAGACCATCAGGCATACGCCCCTCAATGCCGAGGTGCTGGTGCGCGAGCAGTTAGATATCAAGCAATTGCACCGCTATTTGCTGCGTTCGGCTGCCCATACGGATGGATTTTCGCAGCAACAGCATGATTTTTATGAGCGCTTTTTGCGCGATATTGGCGAGAAAGTCATCCACATCGCCGATTCATTGCCCGGCTATACCAGCCAAGTGGATTATGCGCTATTGACGAACACGAGCAACACGCACAAAATTGTGCAAGAGGTGCTGGAAAGGCTGCGCAAGATTCAAGAAGATGCCGAGCGCAACAGCCCCGACCAGGCGCGACAACGCTTTGAACGCGATTATCGCAATTGGGTCAACCAGCTAGAGAGCAAGCTGATGATTTTTGGTTTGGATGCAACCCAACAAACGCGCAGTTTGAGTTTGTTTACCGCGCATGTGCCGCTACAGGCCAGCCGCGTGTTGCGGGATGAACGCCGCAGCCCTGATCAGCCTGATCAACCGCGCCAAGAAATTAAGAGCGCCGACGAATTTATTTGCCGCCACCGCCGCCTATGTATTGTGGGCGATGCGGGGTCGGGCAAAACGACGATTTTGCAGTGGTTGGCGGTGCAGAGCAGCGAAGGCAAGTTTGCCTTGCGTGAGGCATGGCATAAGGATGGCGACGTTGCCACCCAACACACCGATCTGCCGTTTTTGTTTCGGCTGCGCAAATTTGTCACCAGCGGTTTGCCCGCCAAAGATGATTGGATTGCCACGATTGCCAGCAACCTAAAAGGCGATGTGCCGCAGGGCTGGATGCGCGAGATTTTTGAACAGCGGCGGGTATGGCTGATGGTGGACGGGGTGGATGAATTCCCCAAAGACAAATTCGACAAGGTGCAAGGGTGGTTAAATGACTTGCTGGCGCTGTTCCCCAACTTGCGTGTAATCATCACCTCGCGCCCAAACGCCATTAACACCGATGGTTGGCAACGCTGGCTGCAAGACAACGCCTTTGAGCGGATTGAGTTGCAAACGCTGAACACCGATCAAACCCAACAATTGGTGCGCAATTGGCACGCCGCCGTGAAAAACAACCTAAAAGATGCGGCGGCACATGCAGACCTGACGCGCTTTGAGCAGCGTTTGTTGCAAGCGCTGACGAGCGATGTGCCATTGCAACGGTTGGCGACCACGCCCTTGTTGTGCGCCATGTTGTGTGTGCTTAACCACAAACGTGGTGACCGGCCTTTGCCGAGCGCCAAACACGAGATTTATGCCGAGGCATGTGATGTGATGATTGGCAAACGTGACCAAGAACGCGACATATCGGATGCGCTTAAGCTGACTTTGGAGACGCGCAAGGCCTTGTTGAGCGGTTTGGCCTTGCGCATGATGCGCAACAATTATGCCGAGGCGGGTAAATCGTGGGTGATCACCCAATTGCGCAAGTTGTTGCCGAATGCCTGTGGCGAAGGGCGACCGCCGGGGGCCGAAAAGGTGTTGCAGGTGTTGATTGAGCGCACTGGCCTCATTCGCGAGCCCGTGCATCAACGGATTGACTTTGTGCATCGCAGTTTTCAAGAATACTTGACGGCCTATGCCATTGTGCAGGATGAGGAATATGGGCTATTGGACGACAAAGCCCTGAATAATGACTGGCATGAGGTGATCGCCATGACCTGTGCCATTGCCAACCGCAAGGGGCGCGAACAGGTGGTGGGCAAGTTGCTTGACCAAGCCGACAAGAACGCAAATTTGGCCGAACAATATCGCCTGTGTTTGCTGGCGGGGCACGGGGCTGGGACAGGGCAGCAGCTTGAGCACAAACTCAATGTGCAGCTGAGTGCGGCCTTGAAAGGCCTGTATTGTCCAATTGATAGAGTTGAGTCGCAACGTTGGGCCTTGCTTGGCAATCGCGCCATCCCCTACCTCAAGCCCAATAAAAAGCAACGCCCGTGGCAAAAAGCCGGTTGTATTCGAGCGTTAGCCGGTATTGGCAGCGAGGAGGCCTTGGGCGTGATTGCGAGCTATGCCAAACAAACCGCCCCCGAAGACTGGGAATGTGCTAGCGCCTTTGCCGATGCTTGGCAGGTGTTTGACCGTGAGCGATATAAGACGCAGGTATTGACGCACGTTAAGTATCTAATTTTTGGTGATTGGACCAGTGACCGCGAGTTAGATGATCTTGACGGGTTAAGTAAGCTGCAAAGCCTATACCTGAGTTTTACGAAAGTGAGCGACGCTGGGCTGGCGACAGTGGGTGGGCTGAGCAGCTTGCAAAGCCTAAACCTGAGTTTTACGAAAGTGAGTGATGCTGGGCTGGCGGCACTGGGCGGGCTGAGCGGCTTGCAAAGCCTAAACCTGAGTTCTACGCAAGTGAGCGACGCTGGGCTAGCGGCATTGGGCGGGCTGAGCGGCTTGAAATCTCTAGACTTGAGTTATACGAAAGTGAGTGACGCTGGGTTGGTGGCACTGTGCGAGATGAGCAGCTTGCAAAGCCTAAACCTGAGTTATACGCAAGTGAGCGACGCTGGGCTGGCGGTGTTGAGCGAGCTAAGTGACTTACAAAGCCTAGGCTTTAGTAATATACAAGTGAGCGACGTTGGGCTGGCAGCATTGGGCGGGCTGAGTGGCTTGAAATCTCTAGACTTGAGCTATACACAAGTGAGTGATGCTGGGCTGGCGGCACTGAATAGGCTAAGCGGCTTAAAATCCTTATCTGTGAGTTCTTCGCAAGTGAGCGACGCTAGGCTAGAGACTCTGGCTGGGTTACACAGTTTGCAATTCCTATCCCTGAGTGATACGCCAGTAAGCGATGCTGGGTTAGCATCGCTGGGGAAGCTAAGCGATTTGAAATCCCTAGATTTGAGTAATACGTTAGTGAGCGAGGTTGGGCTAACGGTGCTAGGTGGACTGAGCGGCTTGCAATCCCTAGACCTGAGTGTGACGAAAGTGAGCGACGCAGGGCTGGCGGCACTGGGCGGGCTGAGCGGCTTGCAAAGCCTA
>JAGWYZ010000443.1 GCA_018969115.1 Chloroflexota bacterium
ATTGTCTAGCAGATCAAATGCGGACACGGATGCCATGCTTAACCCCTCCGCTGGTGTGCCTGATAGCGCACGTTCATTTTCTTGGCAAACAAGCCATGATTGCACCGACAAGTTTGATTCGCCGAGATCAAAAGATTCAGTGACACCGCCGACAAGCCCCAATAGCGGATACATATCACGAACTCGTTGCCCCAACATGGCACTATTGCTGGGTTGTTTTGCGCCCGCTTTGATATTACCGCCATTTTCAAACACTGCTTCGACGGCGGGCGGAATCGGTGGCGTAATCCCCAAAATCCGTTGCATGTGTTGCCAACCAGCGGCCCTAACGAGTTGATGGCGCATTGAATTAGCGCTCACCGTTGGCACTTCGACAATCGCAATCTCATTGATAGCTGTATCGGGTGCAAATACAATTTGATCTGACGCAAACAGTGGAATATCGTTTTCTGGCATCTTGGCCCACGCTCGTGCAATAGCGACAATGGCACGATATTGCGACACAATCGCGGCGATAACCGCTTGTTGGGTTGATGTCGGCAGGGCATAAAACGCCAATACAATCTCATCATACGTTGATGGATGCACTGGAAATTGTAGGTCGGCGCATATGGTGGCCCAAAGTTTCCGCATGGAATTACTGCGAATGGCGGCATAGCGTAAGCGTGATTCAAGCATTTGATAACGCCCAATGCCACTAAATAGCCCTGTGCCGTCCATTGAGTTATAGATTTTAATGATCGTCTTGGCAAACGCCACTGCGACAAATTCTGCTTTTGTCATGCCATTCAGCAATTCGACAATTTCATTTGGGACAGACAGCAATTCCAGCAGCTTTCCGGTTGTCTGATTGCCTGATACAGCAGGGCGGCAGACGGTTTGTTTCTGGCGATTAAATTGTAGCTGGTTGGAGCCGTCTTGCACGGCTGGGTCATGATGGCTGATTGAGGTCAGCGCGGTTAAAATTAAATTGTATGTGGTCATATTTTCTTTTGAGCGATAAGGTAGGCAAACTTAAACTCATTGGTTTGCCGAATCGCCATTAAACGCTTTTCATGTTGGATTGCGGCCTTTAAGTTTTTTGATGCAACCTCATGATTTAGAAGTGAATTAAAAACACTTGGCTTGCTGTAACCGGCATTTAACAATGACTCAATGAAATTCAGTGTTTCGATCATTTTAAGCCAGTTGATGCAAACAACATCCGATATGTTTAAATCGGCATCGTGGATATAGACCAGTGTTGATTCGCCGATTACGCCGATTTTGGCGCGAGGCCAAAGGCGTTTCTTGAAATCGGTGGTTAGGATACACACAACCTGCTGATTCAATCTATTTCGTGCAACATCTCGCACTAAATTAGACCAACAAGGGCGATTTTGTTTCAAAGCCGCATCACGTGCGACGAGTGGGTGTTGACCTGTGCCGTCCTCAAAAAATATCCATGCACCCATATTCCATGTCCCCTTGAAACATCGCGCGGTGCTGTCACTGAGAAAACTTTGGTTATTACCGGATAGCAAATCCAAGAATTCACCGGCACTATCAGGAACGATAGATTCGATGGGATAACCCATTTCAAGCGGTTCGCCGGTAATGGCGCAATTTGTTTTAACCGATTGCATCGGTATTTCGAGCAGTGGGATATTCATCCCAGAAACAATAAAATCTGTGGTTGTCTTTATTTTTTACCTCCTGTATGCGCGTTGATGAGCCGCGCCCCTCAATTAATAACTAAATACAATCGTCGCAAA
>JAGWYZ010000444.1 GCA_018969115.1 Chloroflexota bacterium
GCCGCAGGAGCAGCAGGTTTTGCTGGCTCGGCTGGTTTAGCCGGTGCAGCGGTGGGGGCAGCACAACTGGCAAGCGCTGTTGCTGCTGCGCCGCTAGCACCTATGATTAGGAACTTTCGGCGAGATAATTTTCCTTGTAATTTGGATGGTTTCATTTGTCTTTTTCTCCTCGATCTTAAAATTATGACGAGTGGGTTGTGTCTCCAGAGGATATTGTATACTAATTTGAAGGGTGTGAGAAGCACTGTGTTTGTTATGGTCTCACCTGCCCGTTGCCCTCGCAAATCCACTTATAACTGGTGAGTTCACGTAAACCCATTGGCCCACGTGCATGGATGCGCTGGGTGCTAATGGCAACTTCGGCCCCTAAGCCAAATTGCGCCCCGTCATTAAAGCGGGTGCTGGCATTGGCAAACACGACCGATGAATTGACCTCATTCAAAAACCGTGTGACATTATCTGCTTTGTTCGATAAAATGCCATCAGAATGTTGCAAGCTGTGTTGTTGAATGAAACCGATGGCCTCATCTAACCCTGTAACCACTTTCACATTTAGTGTTAATTCTAGCCATTCGGTGTCAAAATCTTCGGGCGTGGCTGATAAAACGATGCGCCCTTGTTGTGTCAAAATTGTTTGAGACTCAGCATCACAACGATATGCAACTTGCTTGATATCCAGCCTTTGGGCAACCAGGGGCAAAAATGTGGCAGCGATGTCACGTTGTACAAGCAAGGTGCTGAGTGTATTGCAGACGCTGGGGCGTTGGGTTTTGGCGTTAAAAATAATCTCGATAGCGTTAGCGACATCGGCGCTGTCATCGACAAATAAATGGTTAACCCCAATCCCGCCAGTGATGACGGTGATCGAAGCATTTTTGCGGCAAAATTGATGCAGCCCATTGCCGCCGCGTGGGATGATGAGATCGACATATTCATCAAGCCGCAGCAACTCGCTGACATAGGCACGATCAGCGTCATCAATAAATTGCACCGCATCAAGTGGCAAGCCGGCGTTTTGCAAAGCGCTATGAATCACATTGACCAAGGCACGATTGCTGTTTAGGGTTTCGCTACCACCACGCAAAATGACAGCATTGCCGCTTTTAATGGCTAACACGGCTGTATCGATGGTGACATTGGGGCGCGATTCATAAATGACCCCAATTACCCCGAGCGGGATGCGGCGTTTGTGTAGCCGCAGCCCATTGGCGGTGACGCTATAGTCAAATGCTTCGCCGACTGGGTCGGGGGTTGCTGCCACATGACGCACATCATGGGCAATGCCTTGCAAGCGTGTCGCAAACAAGGTGAGACGTTCGATAAGATGTGGGGCTAGGCCTTTGACCTTGGCTTGGTCGATGTCGATGGCGTTAGCTGCCAAAATTACATTTTGCTGTTGAATTAATCCCTCGGCTACGCCGAGTAATGCTTTGTCTTTGGTTTGGGTACAAGCTTGTGCCAATATTGTTGCGGCGGTTTTGGCACGTTTGCCTATGTCGTTCAGATCCACATTTGCCATGATGTTGGTATTTTATACTGGGGTGAGTCGCTTGACAATGTCATAAGAGAGACGTATGCCGATTTCACTACCCACCTCTGCTGTAGGCAGAGGTGGGTAGTGAAATCGGCGAAAACTTATCAAAAGTTGGCCTTTAAAAAATGGATGCATTGCGCTCTCGATACCTTTCGTCACGCTGGCTGATCGCCATCACGGCGATGCTCCTCATCGTTATGGTTGGTGCGTGGCTGTC
>JAGWYZ010000445.1 GCA_018969115.1 Chloroflexota bacterium
CGTTTTGTTAAATTTTTTTTAGCCTAAACTACTGATATAGTGATTTCGACATTACATCTTTTTACATTTATTAGCACTCTTTATTAGAGTTTGCTAATCTACCCTTGACACTCTCAAAATAGAGTGCTAATATTGCCACCGTTATTAGCACTCAATTTAGAGAGTGCCAAATTAAAACAAACATTAGTATTTGGAGAATCAACAATGTCAACACTTAACTTACGCCCACTCGGAGATCGTGTCGTGGTGCAATCGGTCGAGGAAGAAGATCAAACATTTGCAGGCGGCAAGCTCGTTTTGCCAGAAACCGCCAAAGAGAAGCCACAAAAAGGCAAGATTTTGGCTGCAGGTGCTGGCCGCAAGGATGATAGCGGTAAGTTGATCGCTATGGATGTAAAAGTCGATGATGTCGTGCTATACGCAAAGTATGCCGGAACCGAGATCAAAATCGACGGCAAGAAGTTGCTGATTTTGAAAGAATCAGATATTTTGGCAATTATTGGCTAATCAATGAGTTCAACGTAAGAAGCGAAAAGTGAAAAGTCAATCTATTGACTTTTTGCCTATATCACTCACTTTTTACTTTCTACTTTGCACTTTTCACTAAATAAAGACATGGCTAAACAAATTATTTTCACCGAAGAGGCCCGTGCCAAGCTTAAGCGTGGTGTGGACATTTTGGCACAATCAGTATCAACCACCCTCGGCCCCAAGGGCCGCAACGTGGCGTTAGACAAGAAGTATGGCGCACCCACCATCACTCATGATGGTGTGACTGTGGCAAAAGAAGTAGAATTGGCTGACCCATTTGAAAACATGGGCGCCCAATTGTTGAAGGAAGCCGCCACCAAGACCAACGATATCGCTGGCGACGGCACCACCACCGCCACCGTTTTGGCCCAAATCATTGTGCACGAAGGTTTGAAGAACGTGGCCGCTGGCGCCAACCCCATGCTCATTAAGCAAGGGATTGAAAAGGGCGTAGACGCAATTGTCGAAAGCCTAAAGAAGATGTCAGTGTCGGTTGATCAAAAGGATCAAATCGCCCAAGTCGCCACCATTTCGGCCCAAGATTCAGAAATCGGGAATTTGATTGCCGAGGTCATGGAGAAGGTCGGCAAGGACGGTGTCATCACCGTTGAAGAGAGCAAGTCGTTGCACTTCGAGACCGAGTATGTAGAAGGGATGGAATTTGATCGCGGCTACATCAGCCCCTATTTCGTCACCGACTCGGCTGCAATGCAATCTGAAATCAAAGATCCATACATCTTGATTTACGACAAGAAAATCAGCGCCGCCCAAGACATTATTCCTTTGTTGGAAAAATTGGTGCAACGCGGCAAGCGTGAATTGGTCATCATTGCCGAAGATGTTGACGGCGAAGCCTTGGCAACCTTGGTATTGAACAAGTTGCGCGGCATGTTGAATGTGTTGGCCATCAAGGCCCCCGGCTTCGGCGATCGCCGCAAGGCCATGCTCGAAGACATTGCCATTTTGACTGGCGGCACTGTCATCACCGAAGAAATGGGCCGCAAGCTCGAAGGTGCCTCAGTTGAAGATCTTGGCCGCGCTGGCAAAGTTGTTTCAACCAAAGATGACACCACCATCATCGATGGTGCAGGTGATGATGCCTCAATCGCTTCACGCTGTGAAGTGATTCGCGCAGAAATTGCAAACAGCACCAGCGACTATGACAAAGAGAAGCTAAACGAGCGCTTGGCCAAGTTGGCTGGCGGCGTCGCTGTCATTCG
>JAGWYZ010000446.1 GCA_018969115.1 Chloroflexota bacterium
TAGTTTTATTTCCCCCAATTTTTTGAGATGATACAATCAGCTAACCATTCAACTCATCAAATATTTAACTACTTCCTCATCACGTGTGACAGATTGAACGCATAGGGTGGTAGCCAAGCCGGCAGATTGCTGAGAGGCAGCACGGATTCGTGCAGTTGAATACCGAGTGCTTCGCGCATAAAGCGCCGGCGTGCTTGCATACGTGCCCACATGGCGGGGTATTGTGTGCAAAGTTGCTCACGCAAGGCGGCATCGGCTAATAACACGCCATCTTCGGCGTTGATATAGCAAAATGGCCCGCGTGAGATTGGAATAATATCTATTTGCAGTAATACGCCCGATTGCAAGATGATGTCGCTATCGGCGAAAAATGGCGAATGCACCCATTCGTCTAAATGCAAATAATGCCCGGGGTTGACCGCAAAATCATATAAGGTGGTATCGCGTTTTTGCTCAACGGCGGCAAAGACTTGCCCACCGCTGGCCCCGACCCGAATGTGCTCATACCATGTCGTGACAACATCAAAATAATTATGGGCCAAGGCAGGGTAAAAATGGCGGGTGTGTTCGGGCAACTCATCGGCGCTAGCGGCAATGACCCCAGCACGGCAGGTGAGTGCGCCAGTTAACCCAAAGGCGGTGCTAAATGGGTCGCCTAATTTGGCTTGGTTTTGTGATGGGCTGGAGAGGCCTCGTTGCGCTTTTTTGCCAAAACTGATCATGCGGTGGCACGACAGCGGCAAGCCATCACCCGCCAAATGGCGCTCAAGGGCGCTTTCGCTCGCCCCAATTTGCAATGCCTTTAATAGTGCGAGTATGGCTTCGGACGTGCGGGTCGAGGCGTATTCGCACAAGGCGATTTGCTCGGCTTCATTGAAAATGCGCAAGCCATCGATCGGGTTCATAAGCAACGCGGTGGCGTTGACGACATTGGCTGGGTTGCCGCTAAGATTGCGTAGTAAATCGACCAGATAGGCCGGTATTTCAATGGCTTGAGTGCCGCCTTCGATCAAATCTTGCCCCATGTTGTGTGCGAAATATTTCCAGCCGATACAACTGATGCGTTTGCCTGTGGTAATGCCAAATTCACTAAAAATATGGCGCAGTGGGCGCGATTTACTTCGTGGCTGCCCCAGCAAACTAAGTTCTTGAAACATCTCGACCTTAATCCCCAAGGCGGGGTCGGGTAAATAGCCCATACATTCATTGCCCACCAACAGCAATTTTTGCCCTGCTTGGTCAATCAAAAACAAGGCTTCTTCAAATCGTGGGTCAAAGCCTGTTAGGTACTGCAGATTGGCAAAATGTTCGCGGTCAGCGTACACCAGTGCCATATCAAGCTGATGTTTTTGTAGTAATGCCGTCAGCTTCGCCATACGTTGCTGGTAAATAGAATTTGGAATGGTGGGTTGTTGTTCGGCCTTGCCGAAGATGGGGAGGGTGATATGGGTGAGATGGGCCATGCCAGTGATTTTACTCAACAAGGCAGGGTAATTCGACACAAAGGTGCAAAACATCCCTCTTTGTGCCTTTCCGTCTTTGCATGAAATCAATTAATTCTTGTAACTACCTGCCGCCCAACCAAGTAATGGCCGGGCGATGAGCAAACAAATCATTTAAAACAGAAAACGGTAGTTTAGTCTAAAAGTAGGGATGTTGTTCAAATCTGTAGTAAAACAGAGGGTATGAAAAAAAAGAAGAACAACATCCCCCCGCAGTATACAAAACAG
>JAGWYZ010000145.1 GCA_018969115.1 Chloroflexota bacterium
CCACACCATCAAACTTCATAAAGTTGTCCAGCTAAATCTTTTCCCAAAATGCAATATACCGATCTCATAATAGATCAGCTTTCAAGTTGATGTCATATTTAGCCGATTTCACGCTCTATGTCCCAAAGCTACGCTTTGGGACATAGAGCGTGAAATCGGCCTTTCATCATTTATGAATTAGCATATTGTCGGTATTGATCTTAAAAATAAACCCTATAATACACATACCCATGTGCTGGTCATGTCTATCTACTACAACAAAAAGACGAAGTCCTTATTCAAGTTGTAAGAATTTAATTTTACTCGCGCTCATTCTGGCTACTTCAGTATTGAGCGGCTGTAGCATTGGAATTAAATCAGATGGCTCGGTTGCGCTTAATAACAAAGACTCTCAAGGTGTATTAAGCGTCAATATCGGTGGCGATTCTGGCATTCTTAAAGTCGAAACATCGATTGCGGGCGATAACTCGATTACAGTCAATGGTTATACCCGCAAAGCCCGCACCAATATGTCGCCAAATGGTATTAGCGAGAGCGTTGCCAAAGCGGTAGGCATCACGTCTATTCGCTCATTCCACCTCATTACTTTGTGGCAAGACCAAGCTGGTGTTGTGTGGCGTGATGAATATGAAATTGGCAAACGTTTTGAAACCGTGCTGAAAGGGCGTGATCCGCTTATTCTTAATCAGGTGAATGGCGATAATGGCAGTATTATTGTTTTTATTGAACGTAAAATTACGCCGATCATATTGCCAACCAAACCCGTTACGCCTACGTCCGTGCCGTCCACATCCGTACCACCTACATCCGCACCGCCTACATCCATACCACCTACGTCCGCACCGCCTGCATCCGTGCCACCTACGTCCGCACCGCCTACATCCGTGCCACCTACGTCCGCACCGCCTACATCCGTGCCACCTACGTCCATACCGCCCACATTCGCACCACCTACGTCCACACCGCCCACATCCGTACCATCTGCACCCGCCCTATCATCGGCAGTTGTTGCCACATCACCAATATTAGCCGAAACCCCAACTCTTGAACCCACACCAACTGACGAAGTTGAAGCAACGAGTGCAGTTAACGCAACCCCCACGCGCCGCCCAACCGTACGCCCAGCCCCAACCCAACAACAAGTATCAGCCCCAACCCAACAACAAGTATCAGCCCCAGCTTTTCCAGCCACATCGGCCTGCCCCAGACGCGAAGTATGTATTACGTCACCCAGTTCTGGCAATACGTTGCGCGGCACAGTGACCTTATTTGGCACCGCCATTCACGATAACTTTAGCTACTATAAGTTTGAATTGCTAGATGGTCGCTGTAATAATGGGGTTTGCCATATTGCTAGCCTCTATGCCCCCGTTTATGGGGGCGCACTTATTCAATGGGATACGCGGCGTATTCCCAATGGGCGTTATTTGTTGCGGCTAACCGTTGTCGGTCAAAATGGTGGGGGATACCCTCAAGTGGCTGTTATTTCAGTTAACATTGCCAATTAATAAAGTGCTAATGCTTAGTGTGCATCCCCAAATGCGCATGTGGGTTTGTCAAAATGCACGTCCGGGGACGCGCACTAAGCTGTGATTTAAACAGGCGGCCAAGGCATACTACGTTGCCCACGCGAAGGCGAGGGAAAGTGTCCTAGGTGAATAATGCCATCAAGACGGCGTTTAAACGCCTTTATTTCGGCTGAGGTTAACAGTTCCGTCAACATCAACATTAAATCAGCATCAACATTATCGATTTCTTGACGCAAACGTCTTAAATCTTCAATAATTGTTAGTGGCAACGGTTGGTTGGCAAAATCCCAAATCACCGTGCGAAGTTTATGATCAACATTAAAGGTAATGCCATGATCAATCGCCCACAAATGGCCATTATTGTCAAGCAAACAATGACCACTCTTACGATCAGCATTATTGGTAATTAAATCAAAGACCACTAACCGTTGCAATTCATCTGCGATTTTAGGGTTTTCGCGAAATGTAAAAAAATGATTATTAGGGTCATTATCAATAAACAATTGCATCGACCCTAAACCATGCGGCCCATTGCGCAATACCGTTGGCGGCACTAAATTCCAGCCCAACGATGAACTGACCAAATACGAGGCCAATTCACGCATACACAAGCTGCCCTCGGCAAAATCCCACAATGGAGACTCGCCTTTTTGCGGCTTATATACTGCCATCGTCTCGATGGGTTCTCCAGCTTTATCCAACTGATTAACAGCTGTGACTTTTACCAAAAAGGTGTAATTTGAACTCCACGGGAGCAAGCCCAGTGACGCTATTTTGCCCGTGCTGAGCAATTGTAGGGTATCGTCTTGCATCATGAGTAATTTAAAACGCTAAAAAAAACATAAACATACGCGTTAGGCGAATACAATTTCATCACCATGCCCATTACGACGTGGGCAAAAACCATCAATATTCCCGTTTGAATCCATTGGCTTGCCACACAATGGACAGATCGGGCGACCGCGCGAAACAATTTCGACCGATTGACGACTTAGCGCATCCATTTGGGCCCGTGAACAAAACAAACGAGCCACCCGCAGATTACCCTCATCTTCATCTTCCACTCCAATCTCATATACTACCAAAATCACTAGATTTTTATCTTCATCATAGCCAAGCCCCATTTTGCCAGCCCTAAAATCTGGGTCAATAGGTGTTTCTAGCGGTAACCCGATAGGAAGTTGCGAAAAACTAGATCCTTTAGGATATCTTGTTTTTAGTTCGCGCAAAAACTCATCAAGTGCTTTGCTCAGCACATTAATCTGCTCTTTTTCACACAAAATATTGAGCACAGTATTGCCTTTGCGCGCCTGCAAATAAAAGGTGCGTTGCCCCGGCACACCCACAGCATCAGCAGTGATACGAGAAACAGGGTTTAATTCGATAATACGATTCGGCACATCCACATTTTATACTAGTTGATAGTCTTCACTCACCACATCCTCAGCCAAATGCGTCATACTGTGCTAATATTGGAAAATGGGACTTGTTACTGTTTTTTTGTTTGATTTAAGTACTTATTTTATTTATCAGGATTTATATGCGAGCCTCTTTATTATGGGTATTGCGTGCCTGTGGTGGATTGTTGTTTGGGGTAATTGGCTGGTCGGTGGCAGATTTACTGCCTACGACGTTGACCCCTCCTTTCAATACCGCAGTAACGCACATTATTATTACGCTTTTATTCGGGTTAATCGGTCTTTATGTGTCGCCAATAATTGCAGCACGTCCAGCTTATGCTTTAATTGACCGTTTTACACATGCTACCCCAACACAACTGTTGGCCGATGTGATCGGATTAGTGGTTGGGTTACTTATTTCGGTGTTGCTCACGCCACCATTATCTTACTTGCCAGACCCGTTTCGGCAAGTGATGCCATTCCTTACCGCCATTATTTTTGCTTATTTAGGCATTGTGGTGATGAATGTCCGCCACCGCGAATTTTTTGCTGCGTTTAATTTTCGTTGGCGCGGCGCTCGCTCTGTCCGTGATGAACGCGGTGACATAGGGGCAAGTAACACATCAAACGCGCTAGATCTGGTGGGCAGTGCGAATACAGTGACCGCTTTACCCGATAGTCGAGACCGTATTTTGCTCGACACCAACGTCATCATCGATGGTCGGATTATGGATATCGCCAACACCGGCTTTTTGCGCAGCGAGTTAATTATCCCGCGGTTTGTGCTTAACGAGCTACAATTTATTGCCGATGATACCGACACCCTGCGCCGCTCGCGTGGGCGGCGTGGGCTTGAAGTAATGCGCAAATTGCAATCTGACCCACTGGTGATCTCGCGCTTGGTAGATGACGATGTGCCTACCGTGAGACAGGTGGATGAAAAATTGATCGCATTAGCCAAACAATGGAATTGCCCCATTATGACAAACGATTACAATTTGAACAAAGTTGCGTCGTTACAAGGGGTAATGGCACTCAATATTAACGAGTTAGCCAATGCACTCAAACAAGCTATGATACCGGGAGAGCGCGTCACTTTACAAATTATGCAAGAAGGCAAAGAGATGGGGCAAGGTATCGGCTATCTTGAAGATGGCACAATGATTGTGGTTGAAGATGGTCGCCGAAACCTCAACAAAACTGTCACTGTAACTGTGACTAAAGTATTACAAACTGCTGCTGGACGCATGATCTTTGCCAAATAATTGCAACTGATTGCAATCATAAACTTAAATTAATTATGTCTCTTACCATTTATAACGTTCTCGCACGAGAGAAACAAGTATTTACGCCCATTGTTGATGGGCAAGTAATGATGTATGTGTGTGGTCCAACAGTCTACGACTATTCACATTTAGGCCACGCCAAAACCTATGTATCGTTTGACATTGTCAACAAATGGTTACGTTACAGTGGCTACAAAGTACGTTATGTGCAAAATATCACCGATGTTGGGCATTTGCTCGATAGCGGCGAAGACCGTATTCTAAAACGGGCACGCCAAACTCGGGTTGAGCCAATGGAATTGGTGGAAACCTATATGCGCGAATATTTTGCAGATATGGATGCGCTTGGCGTCGCCCGCCCCGATATTTCACCTCGCGCCAGTGCCCATGTGCCAGAGCAAATCGAAATGATTCAAATGCTCATCGCAAAGGGCAATGCCTATGAATCAAATGGCTCAGTCTATTTTAGTGTTGAATCTGACCCTGATTATGGCAAGCTAAGTGGCCGCCGAATTGAAGAGAACGAGGCAGGTAAACGCATTGCGGTACGTGAAGACAAACGTCACCCTATGGATTTCGCTTTGTGGATCAAGGCCGAAGAAAAGCACATTTTGCAATGGGCTTCGCCTTGGGGGCGTGGTTACCCAGGCTGGCATATCGAATGCTCGGCGATGGCAGTGAAATATCTCGGCCAAACATTCGATCTGCATGGTGGTGGTATTGACAATATTTTTCCACATAATGAATGTGAAATTGCCCAAAGCGAATGCGCTCATGATGCCCAATTTGCCAATTATTGGATGCTGACCGGTAGCTTAAATGTAGATGGCGTGAAAATGAGCAAATCTTTAGGCAATTTTGTCACGATTAAAGATGCACTCAAAGAATATCGCCCTGAAGCGTTGCGCTTCTTTATTTCATCGGGTTTGTATCGCACCCCAGCCGACTACAGCGCCAGTGCCTTAGACGCTGCCGCCAAAGGCTATGAACGCCTTAACACCGCAGTACGCCGCGTACGTGATACTTTGGTGCGGGGCGATATCAAAGGCGATGCAGCGACAAGCGGGCGTTTAATGGACCGTTTAGATCAAACCCGGATGCAATTTACCAGCGCAATGAATGACGATTTTAATGCCCCAATTGCATTAAGCGTGTTATTTGATTTATCGAAAGATATGAATTCGGCTATCGATGCTGGCAATGCTTCGCGGATAGTACTTGAGCAAGCCTCGCAAGTATTTAAAGAATTGGGGGGCGATGTATTGGGTGTGGTGCGAAATGAGACAAAAGCAGTGGCAAATGGCAATGCCGAACGTGAAGCTGCATTAATTGAAATGTTGCTTGAAATGCGTCTCGAAGCCCGCAAAGCCAAAGATTTTGCCCGCTCAGATGCCATTCGTGATCGTTTGTCTAAGGCCGGGGTCGTGCTTGAAGATGGTGTTAAAGGCACCAGTTGGCGCATAGCCTGACCTAGCTTCTCGGTAAGTTATTTGCTTCATTTTAATAAATGCCAGTCACCTCGGCTGGCATTTATGCTTTTCGTGGTATTACCTCAACAAAACGAGGGGAATAAAACAAATTTTCGTCAAAATCACTAGGTGACCCTTGGGAGCAAGGGTCACCTAGTGATTTCGACATTACATCTTTTGGATTTATACCAAATTATTGAGAAGATACCTATAAATTGCCTTCATTAGTGATGCTAATGTGCTAAACACTTAAACCAAATTTAACATAGATGCTATATTGTCCTAGGATACTCACAAACTAAAAGCACAATCTATGACAAAAATATTGCTCGTTGAAGACGAAGGCATTTTGCGTACCACCCTAGCTCAACAGCTTGAGGCTGAGGGCTACCAAGTATTAACCGCAGCCGATGGAGAACGCGGTTTAGAGCTAGCCCGCGAAGGTAGCCCCGATTTATGTATTTTTGATGTCATGTTGCCGCGGTTGGATGGATTATCGTTATGCCGAATTGTCAGCAAAGAGCAAGAAGTGCCTATTATTTTGTTAACCGCCCGCAGCGCCGAGATGGACCGTGTGATTGGTTTAGATAGTGGGGCCGATGATTACATCGTCAAACCCTTTGGGTTGTCTGAACTATTAGCACGAATTCGTTCAGCCTTGCGGCGAGCCAGCAAACACAGCGAAACCGTCCTTCGACTTGGCCCTGTTGTTATAGATTTTGCATCGCATCGTGTGTGGGTTAATGACAAAGAAGTAAAACTGAGTAGCAAAGAATTTGGTTTGTTAGCGACGTTAATGCGCAATCGTGGGATTGTGCTAGTACGTGACACCTTATTATCTGAAGTTTGGGGGATGGATTTTGAAGGCGACCCACGCACCCTCGATGTGCACATTCGGTGGTTGCGCATGAAACTTGAAGCTGACCCAGACCGCCCCGAACTTATCAAAACTGTGCGCGGGGTCGGCTATCGTATTGACTAAGGAATTACGAATTACGAATTACGAATTTTGAAATTAATTCGTAATTCGTAATTAAAAAAAGATGTTTTGGTTAGTAACATTAGGTGTGGTGATTTTGGCAAGCATCATTATTGCATTGCTGCATCGGCGACATGCTCGTGAATTAACTCAGGCTCATGAGCGTTTGCAAACGGTAATGAGCGAACGCGACCAATGTCAAAAACAAGCCGCTATCTCTGTTCGTCACCAACAAATTATTCACACCCTCATCGAAGATGCACTGGTGATTGTCAACCCAGCAAACATGATCGTTGATTGCAATAGCGCGGCCAAGGCGTTATCACCACGTTGTGTGCCGGGGTTAAGCCTCATTGCGGCTCTTCGGCTGCACGAGTTAGAGGCTCTGCTGCGTGATGCCCGCAGCCAAACCAAGGATATTTTGCCGATGCAATTAACGTTTAACGAGCGGCTCTATCGCGTGACTTGTCGCACATTAGGCGATGCCGATCAAAATACAGCCATTGCCTTGCGCGATATCAGCGAGTTGCAACGCTTGGGCCATGCCCGCCGCGACTTTATCGCCAATATTTCACACGAATTACGCACGCCCCTTGCTAGCATCCGTTTGTTGGTTGATTCACTACAACGACACCCATTGGCAAACCCCGACCAACAAAACATGCTCGATCAAATTGGCGATCAAACCGATAGTTTAGTGCAAATTGCCCAAGAGATGTTTGATTTATCGCTGATTGAATCGGGGCGTTTGCCAATGCGCCTCAAGCCCACCGATTTACATGACATAGCCGCCACTGTTTGCACCCGGTTGCAAACCCAGGCCAGCCGCGGCAATTTAGTTTTGCAAAATGAGGTTCCGGCAACCTTGCAAGCGTTGGTTGACCCAGTGCAACTAGAGCGGGTATTGACCAACTTGGCTCACAATGCCATCAAATTCACCCCCAGCGGCAGCGTCACCCTTGGCGCATCGACCGATCAACCACCACCAGCACTTTTGGGTGATGAGGCTGCTGTTGCATGGAACCCTGCCGAATGGGTGACGCTGTTTGTGCGTGATACAGGCGTCGGCATCCCTAAATATGAACAAAACCGTATCTTTGAGCGTTTTTACAAGCTAGATCGGGTGCGTGGGATAGGTCATAAAGCCCATCACGGCAAAAGCGGCAGCGGCTTGGGGCTGGCTATTGCCAAACACATTGTCGAGGTGCATGGCGGCCATATTTGGGTGCGCAGTGCTGAAGGCAAAGGCGCGACCTTTTATTTAACCGTGCCGACGGTGGATGGCTGATCACTTCAAATCTCAATTTCCAACAAATCCCGCCCACACGTTACTTTGCCAGCAAAAGTTGTTTGCACCGCCTTTATCCAATCATCGGGTTTAAGGTGCGGGTCATCAGATGGCACATAATGATGTAAGACCAATTGCTGCACTTGGGCGACTTGGGCGATACGACCTACGTCTTCACACAGGGTATGCGCTTGGTAAAAATGTCGCCTTAGTTCATCGGGTTTGACGTTGAGAATACGTTTAATGAGTGCCTCGATCCCATCATTGTGCATGACCTCGTGAATAAGCACATCGGCCCCATGCGCAAATTGGGCCAATGGTGGGTAATAGCCGGTATCGCTTGAAAATACAATCGTCTTGCTAATGCCTCCTGTTGCATCTTTCACCTCAAACTTCAGCCCATAGTTATCAAAAAATGGCAAATGCGGTGTCCAGCAGCCGGTCACACGCACATCGTCGTTTTCCATAATCAGACAGGTGGCGGGGTGCGTCACGGGTAGCCATGCGTTTTTGTCATCAACCAATGAAGCACGATCAAAGACAGGATTGTCGTGGGCAAATATCAACTTGCGCAGGTCAGGCCGCCCTTCATCATGAATACGCAGATTAATATCGATTTGCATCATGCGCCAAAAATCATCGGTCATTTGGGCGGTACCAGGGGGGCCAAACACATCAAGACGGGTCTTGAGACCATTACTCCACGCATTATGCAACAGGCCACCATATTCGAGGGTATGGTCTGAGTGATGGTGCGTGATGAAGACATAGCGCAGCGCCTGTAACGGTAGCCCTGCCTCGACCACCCGCCGCGACACGCCAGTGCCACAATCAACCACATACAGTTGCTTGTTAATCATCAACGCGGTCGAGGTTTGGCAAACATTGGCCGCCCGCACGGTCGGGCCGCCCTTGGTTCCGAGCAATATTAATCTTGGGTGCATCATACTTATGAAATTAAGCTGTTGTTTTTATCGGCTCAATTTTATGCCCTGTTTTATATCAATACCGTCGCTATCTCACCCATGAAATTCACGGTCTAAAAATTTCAAACGCGCTAAAGCACGTTTGCCGCACGCTTAACGCTTTAACGCATTTGTTTGTTTCAGACCATGAAATTCACAGAAAGGCAATCACAAATTGGCGAAGGTATCGTTATATGCTTCGGTATTACAAAGATCTGGATGAGTGACTGAATGAATACAATAGGAGCGAACACATACGGGTAAATATTTTTATAGCAAGATGCCAATGCAAACGTTTATGGATTGAAGTGACTCCCTAAAAACTCTAGTTTTCGCTAAAAACAGCCTTTTGAGCACGAGCTAAGGCAAGGGCCGGATGATAGCCAGTAGGAAGATGACTAGTTACCGAGCGCTTTTCTCGGAGTCTGGGTAGCAAGGGAATGCCAGCAAAATCAAAGTCCGATAAATGCCTACGCAAACGTCCGGCCGTCGGTTTTGGCTTGCGATCCCAATATCCAGTTGGACAAGCTGGCTGGCATGCGGCGCAATAAGTTAAGATAACCGCTGCAATCATGCTAAATTCGGGCAAGCGAAAACACATCTCTGGATGATGCACAAATTGTCGATGCGCCCCCAGTAATTGTTTGGCAACTAACGGCGGTTGCTCAATTCCCCAGCGCGACTTGAAAATAGTATAGGCCTCATCAGGTGTCAGTTTGATATTTGTCATGATTAAAATAAGCGGATGCTCAAAATCGGGATGTTGAATAGCCATTAATACCCAAGGGTGTTTTTGATTTAAGTGATGATCTGATTGTGTCCAAGTCTTTTGTGCAGGCAGTAATACGTTAAACCAAATTTTTGCGTTCAGGGTTATACAACGCCCGTCAACTTCATTGCGCTGCCACGTATGCACTGCCTCTGCCTCACTTTCAGGTATAACCTTGCCTTTATATTGATGTATCATGGGACGAATGACTTCCCCTTTGCTGGGCCGGCGACCTTTGCCTTTATACACAGGCAATTCGGCACGTATCATCGTAAAATTCTTGGGCCGCCGTAGCACGATGTGCGAATACCCAGCCTTCAGCATCTCTAAGGGTGGAAATTTACGGTCTGCGGTCGTAACCCTTGCAATTTCGCTATCCAGTGTTTTATTCGCTTCGTGTAACAATCGTTTCATCAATTGTTCATCACTTTGGGTTTCACCCTCGGCACGTGCTAAATAAAATGGTAATGTCACCCGTTGCTGGCCAATACTGCCGACCACCCCTAAAATTCCAAAACATTGAGCTGGCAAACTTTTACCCGCGATTGAATTGTAATGGCCTGTTTTACAGCCCTTCAAACGCGCTCTAAAGTAGCCCAGTGTGTCGGCAGCTTGTATCTGATACCCCGCCACACAAGTTGGCTTAAATTTGCCAGCTGCTTTGATTTGTGTGTTTAATTCAGCTAATAATTGATTGGCTTCCCATTTGCCTTGTGCTATGGCTTGCCATGTTTGTTTGCTTTCTTGTTTGTTTAACCCAGCGCTGGTCAACGCTGGAATTAATCCGCCTCGACTTGCCAGCAAATGACCGCCTTGCAGCGCCATTAGCCCCCGGTATAAGCCTAGGTTTGTTCCTATATTTTCTTTCTCCACGATTCGTTGCGTTAGCATTGCGGTATCATGCATGGCGGTGGTTATCGGCTTGTTTGTGTTTTTCATACCCCCAAACATACCCGATAACCATCTCTTTTAGTGAAAACTAGAGTTTTATACACTCCCGCCAACCCCAATTGGGTCACACCTGACATGTCACGATAGATACGCAGTAGTTGCCCCGGTGTACATGAAATAGACATATATTATTACTAATTTAGCAGTCAATAGCACAAATGTCAATCAATGTATCACTTATGTGTCACTTTTGGCAACAAGCAACGTAGATTTTAGAATTAAACTAGACCCGAAGTGACTCCATTTTTAGGGGGTCACCTCA
>JAGWYZ010000447.1 GCA_018969115.1 Chloroflexota bacterium
GCCGTGGTGTGCCAGTCATCGGATGCGGCGTTCCACTGCTTGATGTCTTCTGGCGTGGTGTAAGCGGACCAGACACGCTCGATGGTGGCCGGGACAGTGGTTTTGATGGTGATGTTCATGGGTGCCGTGATCAATGGCTGTGTCGATTTGGGGGAAGTTCTGTTCGATGATCAGCCATAGGGTTGTCCAAGCGATTTCAATTCCTTGGCAATGATCGCCGCAAAAAATCCAAGACACTGGCTTTGGCCCTGCTTCTCGCCTGTTCGTCGCCGATCACTTTCACCTGCCCCCCTTTGCCATTTTTGGCGACAGGATCGTAAAACTGAACGGCCTGTGCGTTTGCGCTGTCAAAACCATGGGTTGCGTCTTCGTACATCAACAACTCGATTGGCATGAGCGGGTGAGCCGTTTTTAGACTTTCGCAAATATTGGGTGCTGTGTCATAGTCGTCACGGGTACCGTTGTGAATTTGGACGGGTGCGCCTGTTGGAGTGGATAGATCTACGGATCGTGAAGCGATTCCATTTTTGACCCAAACATCGCAAACCGGATAAAAGGCGATGTGCGCAGCAAACTTTGCATTTGAAAGTTCAATGGGAGGATTTTTTGATTTTTTGCCAAAGGCTGTTGCCATGGCGTTGACGCCCCCCCATGAAAAACCCATGATCACAATTTTGTCTTTATTGATATTCGGGTTGTTCGCCAGAAAATGCCACGCCCCCCACACGTCTGGCAATGTGTCCAGGGTTGACCGGGGTCGCCTTGCTAGAGAGGTGACCGCACGTGGACTCCACATGTCCAACTCAAGCACAGCGAACCCGTTCTCCACAAGGTATTCACGGTGAAAAGTGCCTCTGGAGTCGGGGCCTGCGCTCCCATGAACAATAACGATGGCCGTTAAATTTTGTCCAGGCGGCAAATTGAATTTGGCAGGTATTTCAATGGGCAATGGGCTGCCGGAATGGGTCTCGCCCAATGGTTTGACCATGACATTCATGGGGTTTGCAGCTAAGGTCGCGCATCCGAGTGTGATCAGGGCCAAACCCAATAATGTGTTTCGCACATCCGTCTTTCATGTGGTTTTGACTGATTTTATGGCGCATCGATAAAAGCCTGAGCAGGAGGGCATGGGCTTAATTTTTACCCAACAAAATATACTGAATGCCCGCTGAGGGAGGACGAATCAAGTTGCCCAGGTAAAAAATTTTGATGCCGCTGAGATTGGTGCTGTATAGGTGAAAAGGTGGCCTTCCTTCGAGCGTGAGGCTCTCTTCGGGCTTCAATGTGATTTTTCGTTGCGCCTGCGCCGAGTCCTTCCAGCAGACCACAGCTGATTGAGCCGCCACCACATGAATGTAATGACCAGGGCGAGAGCCTGATGCGGGGGTCAAGTCCAATGACGGGCTGTTCCAATCACATTCGTTCACTGAGGCTGTGAAGGGCGCATTGGACGCTGGCCCAATGTTCGAAAGCGCTGGCGTGTGGTTGTGTGATGGCAACTGTTGGGATATTGGATATGGTTCGCTGGTGATGGGTGCCGATGCTTTAACCGCGGGTGTTTGTTGGGGGCTTGAGGTCACGGATATTCCATACCAAGCCAAAACAAGTATCAGCAACATCAACAGCAAGGGCACACGCCATTGCATTGGTGTGTGGCGTATTGGATCAGGGCGCTTATCGATATCTGGTGGTCGAAGATTGGCTGCGGTCAGGGGTGGTGCTTC
>JAGWYZ010000146.1 GCA_018969115.1 Chloroflexota bacterium
ACACACAACCCATCTCAATATTGAGATGGGTTGTGTGTTTTAGGCATGATGTCTTTATAACCCCAACCAACGCGCCAAAGTTGCCCCCACACCCAGCATGTTTAACGAAATGGGCAGCAATAATACGCCAAGACAATTCATTCGCCGCCCACCCACAAACACCGGAATAAGCCCAATACTTGTGCCAACCAACATGACGGCCAAGCCAGCCACACCCGTAAAAACACCAGTGGTGGCAATGGCAATGAGACCTGCGCTAAATGCGACGGCGCGTGGGCGAATGTGGGTGACCAGTTGGCTCATTTTGCGGCTGCTAACCCACAATAAGCCAAAAGCCAAGATGGCACAGAGGCCGATGGCCGATACACAAAGTGCAAACAGCCGCCAGCCAAATGGCACAAATGTGCTGGTCAACATCCACGCCATGCCGCCTCGGGTTAGCCCCACCCCCGGCACAAATAACAATAAAAGGCTGCCTAGAAAATAGGTGGTTTTAGAAGCACCCTGCGAAATGATAAACAAGCGATCCCCGCGAGTAGCCGTGGCGTGACCCGCCAATAAACCGCCAATGCCCGCACTCACCACCGGCATGACGCTGGCAAACAACCCGCCAAAAGTGCCCGTAAGCCCGCCACGCAACACCTCGCTCGGCTGTACATCGAAGGTGTGCTGCGTTTGTAGCGGCGGCGGGTAACCCATTAACCCTATTTGCAACAGCCCGGGCAAGGTAAATAAACCAACGAAGGCTGGCAATAGATTTTGAAAAGCATTTTCGATGGCGAGTGGACTGCGGGTCATGAGCACCAAGCCAAACAACCCACTTAAGCTAAAGGTGAGCAGGCCAGCCCCCAAATACCCCCACGCCGCCCCTAAACGTCGTAGTGGAGTGGCTTCGCGGTCGCCTACCCGCGGCCATTCGCTCAGTAACATAAACGCAATGACGGCCACAATCATCCAGTGGGTGTGGGGTTGAATGATGGCGCGAATAGGCCGTAGCCATGCATCAAGCAATGGGGCAAGCAATAACAAGCTTGCTGTTGCCACCAAGCCACCCAACCCCATCAACAACACGGCTTCGTGCCCACGTCCTTGCAGCAAAAATTTGGTGGCTGGTAATATGGCAACGACACTGCTGTCATCTGGCGCAAACAAAAATACAGATGGAAGATGGCTGAGAGTGATCCAGCCTACGGTCATACCGATCAACAAAAATGTCAGCGCTTCATCTGATATGCTTAACTGTCCCGATGAAAAAAGCAAAAGTGCCAGACCTGCCACGTTATACACGTGCAAACCCGGCACCAAGCCAACCAATCCACCCACTATAGTGCCCAAAATGGCAAAACCAATCAGGGTGAGGTCTGCTGTCATTGCTATGCTAAATAGGCCAAACCAAACGCACCCGGCCCGGCATGGGTTGCCACCGACGCGCCCACTGCAATAATCATAGGCGTATAGCCCAAGTTGAGCGTCTTGGCTAGGTCATTGGCTAATTCGGTAGCTGAGCCTTCGGCCCCAGCGCCGGTATGAATGCCCATGAGTTTAACGTTGCTTTTGCCTGTCAAATCTTGCAACGCCAATTCTTTTAATCGTGGCATTACTTTTGCGGCGGTACGCACCCGTTCTAAAGGCGCTAATTTGCCATCTTTAATGGCTAACAAAGGTTTAAATTGCAATAAACCGCCAATAAAGGCTTGAGCGCCACCGACGCGCCCCCCCTTTTTGAGATTGTCGAGGGTGTCTAACCCAATAATCAAACGCACGCGAGGAATCATTTCAGCGAGAGCCGCCTTGATTTCGGCGGGGGTTTTGCCAGCTCTGGCTAATGCAATGGCTTCTTGAATGAGTAATACTTGCCCTGCCGCTATATTCCGCGAGTCGATGATATGAATATCGCCACCTACTATTTGGGCTGCGTTTTCGGCGGCGCTCACTGTGCCGCTTAGATCACGCGACAGGTGAATCGAAATAATGGTATCACCTTTATATTTCTCGTAGACATCTTGAAAATCGCCCACCGATGGGGCCGAGGTGGTGGGGAATGCCGCTGTATTTTTAAATTTGGCGTGAAATTCTTCGAGTGTAATATCTAATGTTTCACGAAATTGTTCATCGCCAAAACGCACAAACGAGGCTACAAGTTCATCAACGCCAATTTGTTGGGCTTGGGCTTGGCTTAAACCGCTAGGGGTGTCGGTGATAAATCGGTACATAGTGTTTTTAGATTTTGGGTTAATTTGAAATAAATTTTTGCTGAGATCAATATCGCCTTATATATGAAGCGATGCTGATCTCAGCATTACATCTTTTTGGAAAATCTCAAGGGTTGAGAAGATACATAAATTCAATATATCGATATATAAATATATCATTAAAGTTTACTAAAAGATGAGAGTTTCTAAGCAATAATCATTGGATGTGATTGCCACATTTTTACCCACCTCGTTATGCATCTGCGCGTTCACGGAGATGACGGGTTAAGTGCAATGCTTAATTTTGAACAGCCTTGAGGAACCAATCTCTGCGCCATCTCGCCGGTGAATCAATTCAAGGGCAGGCAATTGCAAATTGGCGAAGGGATTGAGGAACAAAAGGCAAATAGTTCAATGCCGTTAGAATCGACGTGTATTTATGGTCAAGACGATCCGGCATCATCGCGCAATCGCGCTTATTGTGGCACTATACTTTTGGGCAGGTGGTATTTATAGCGTCAGCAGCCCCCTTTTTGAGGTATCTGACGAATTGCGCCATGTTGCCTTGGTCGAGCATTATGCGCGGGGTAATGGTTTTCCGGTGCAAGACCCTAAGAACTTAGGGTTTTATGAGCAAGAAGGTAGCCAACCCCCGCTTTATTATGTGTCAATGGCGGCACTGGCCCAACTGTTTGATCTAAGCGATTTTCGGCCAATGGCCCAGCTAAACCCACACGAACACAACATCGGGCGGGCCGATGCCACCGACAACCATAATATGCTACTGCCCATGCCAGCCGACAATTTCCCTTGGCGTGGCACAGCCCTGTTTGTACATCTTGCACGGTTGGTGGGGGTGTTGATGGGCGCGATCACGGTTATTTGCACTTATTGCATCGCCCGCAATCTCGCCTCGCCCCGTGTTGCCATTACCGCGGCTTCGCTGGTGGCGTTTAACCCAATGTTCGTGTTTATCAGCGCTTCGGTCAATAACGACACTTTGGTCAGCATGTTAGCGGCGCTGGCGCTATTATTGGCAACACGCGCTCTGCAAAATGGGTTAACCTCACGGCGGGCACTGCTGCTCGGCCTTGTGTTGGGTTGCGCCGCGCTCACCAAAGCTTCGGCATTAGTGCCGGTAATGCTCATTCCGGCGGTTTTATTGCTCAATCAGGTTTGGGCGTTTAGGCCCATAACCGCCCAAACAATCGCCCAAGTTTTGTATCAGCGCCGTTTTTTGGGGCAAATGACGTTGTGTGTCGGCTTCATTCTGATATTGGCGGGTTGGTGGTATGCCCGCAACCAACTGCTGTATGGCGATTTCTCCGCCACCCGCATCCAAGCCGAAATCGATGGCTTTCGCAACCCCGTCCCCACTGTTTGGGATTTGATTGGCGAATGGAATGGTTTTCACCAAGCCTATTGGGGGTTGTTTGGCGCGGTCAATATCCCAATGCACACTTGGGTGTATCGCGCCTTTGAAATCATGTTGATTGCCGCCGCCCTTGGCTGGTTATTTACCATTTACGATTGGCGATTTGCGATTGCGGCGGAGCGGAACGTCAATCATCAATTTTCCGTTTTGCTGTGCTGGGCCATCGTGGCGGCCAATTTTGCCGCGCTGGTGCGCTGGACGATGTTGACTTATGCCAGCCAAGGCCGCTTGTTGTTCCCGGCAATTGCGGCGATTTCGGTGTTGTTGGCGTTGGGTTTGGCTCAGATTGGCCATATTTTGAAACGCGAAGGGGCGAAGCACGCGAAAATAAAAAATTTCTTTTGCGGGCTTCGTCCCTTCGCCTTTCTCATCTCTTTTCTTCTGCCGGGTGCCCTTGCCCTGCTGACATTGGCTGCGCCATTTCTCTATATTCGCCCTGCCTATGCTCCGCCGCCCCAATTAAGCACCGAGGCGGCATTGCCTGCCGACCTCATTCGCACCGAGCAAACCTATGCCGAAGGCATGAGATGGATGGGTTATCGTGTCGATGCCGATAGCAGCCGCGTTGTGCCAAATGGCTTGTTTGGGGTGACGCTCTATTGGCAAGCCTTGCGCCCCATCTCCCGCGATTACAGCGCTTTTATCAAGCTTTATGCGCGTGATGAGGCTGAGGTTGCCAGTCTCAATACCTACCCGGGCGGGGGGCTGCTGCCCACCTCGCGTTGGCAAGTGGGCAATGTTATCGTCGATCATTACCAATTGCGCTTGCGTGATCAAATCTCACCCTCGACTGTGCTTAAGTTAGATGTCGGGTTTTACCGCTTCGAAGACCCCATTCGCCAGCCCTTGCAAACCCAAGACAGCAAAGGCAACCCAACTGGGCGGCAACGCTATGAAGTGGCGGGGGTTGGGCGCAACAACCCAAGCCAAGAAGCGGCAACGGGCAAGGCCATCGGCTATTTCACCCTCGATTCATCATGGCAACGCGATGCCGCTGCCTATGTTAGTGTGACTCGCGCCGAGCACCAAGGCCAGCAACTGCACTTGCAAACCCATTGGGTCATTCAGCGCGATTTTGCCGAAGATTACACCATTTTTGCCCAGTTGTTCGATGCCAGCGGTAAATTGGTGGCGCAAAAAGATGGCCGTGCCATGAACGCCCAATTCTCGGCCAAATGGTGGCGCGAGGGCGATTTTGTGTTGGATGAGCGGACGCTCGATTTGCCCGCCAATTTACCGGCTGGCCATTACACCCTGCTGATGGGGTTGTATCGCCCCAGCAACTTCGCCCGTGTGCCCGCGCTGCGACCTGATGGCACATCGGCGAAGGATAATGCGCTGAGTTATGAAATAGTTATCAATTAATTAAAAAGTGTGTTATTTATCTATTACGAAAGGGTTTATAACACGCACATTATCATAAATTTGATTGGTGTTTAGATCCTCGGAAAATACGGTAGTGCACCCTGTAATATTTGCTGCGGCAAGAATGGATGCATCCCAAAAAGAAATTTGATAACGTTCTTTTAATCGCAACGCCATTTGAAAAACAACGATAGTATTATCTTGAATTTTATATCGTCGCAAGGTGGCAATGAATGCGCTGGCCTCGTCATGAGAAAGTGGGGATACCCTGCTTGATCGTGTTGACTGAACGTAAAATTCTTGCAAAACCTGAATAGATAAAACACAATCGGTAAGTTGCAAAATTTCTAAGGCGCGAGTTGCCTTTGATTGTTCTGCGCTATTTTCAGATAGCGCATAGATCAATATAAAGTGGACCCCTTTGTCAAGACACGAAAACATTAAATTTCAGGTAGATTATTGTCTAGTTTATGTGGAATGACTGAAAATAGACCTCAGCCGGGGTTCTGTAGTCGAGTGATTGATGTGGGCGACGATGGTTGTAAAATTCAAAATAAGTATCTAGGCCAGCCACCAACTCACGTGGCTTTCCATAATCACGCAAATAGGTGTCCTCGTATTTCACGGTTCGCCATAAGCGCTCGGTAAATATATTATCCAAGGCCCGACCTTTGCCGTCCATACTGATCTGAACCCCTAATTTCAACAGCGGTTCCAAATATTGCGGGCTGGTAAAGTGACTGCCTTGATCGCTATTCATAATTTGGGGCTTCGCCCCCCTTAGTGATCTCTCCACTGCCTCAACAACAAATGGCATTTCAAGTGTCTCATCCACTTGCCATGCCAACACATAACGCGAGTGCCAATCTAAGATTGCGACCAAATACATCCAGCTTTTTTGCATTCGAATATAAGTAATATCGATTCCCCACACTTGATTTACTGCCGTGATCGCTAAATTACGCAATAAATAGGGATAGATTTTGGCTTTTGCCGCTGCGCGGCTCAAATTGGGGCTAGGGCAAATGCCTGAGATACCCATTTCTTGCATATGTCGTTGCACCGCTTTACGATTAATATCCCAACCCATACGTTGCATTTGAGCTGTAATTCTACGTGAGCCATAGAACGATGCGTCCGTATATATCTTGTCTATTTCATGTTTAATCTTGACCTCCTCATTGCTTGCTTCACGGGGTATGTAATATGTTCCACTTCGATTAACCCCTAATAACTCACATTGCGCCTTAAAACTAATCGTCTCACTTTCACGCTCTAACATCGCTAATCGATCAATTCGGCTCACTTCGGTTGATATTTTTTTTTCAACCAGTTCATTTCACTGGTCAAACGCCCAATTTCAGCGTATAACTGCTCTCTTTCCGTTTCGTGCTGCATTTTTACTTGTTCGATTTCGCGTTGACCGTCTTCATACAAACTTGCCAGCCCTTTTATTGCAATTTGTTTCCATTGATGCAACTGTGTTGGCGCAACTTGGCGTTCGCTTCCAATTTGTGCCATTGTTTTTTCTTCTCGCAGTAGCTCACGGGCTACTTCAGCCTTAAAGGTAGGTGTAAATTGTTTCTTCATTTTTGTTTGCACTCTACCTGACTTTAGCCCTTTTTCGTGTCTAGTTTTTGGGGTCCACTATAGAATTCATAGTCTAAAAATTTCAAACATGCTAAAGTGCGTTCGCCATAGGCTTAGTGCGTTTTAACGCATTTGTTTGTCTCAGACCGTGAATTCATTCATGGGCAGGCAATCGCAAATTGGCGAAGGTATTGCTTGAGTGATGTATAAATCAACAAGACGTTGTATACTCACAAGGTACAAGCCCTTTGGGACTGTTTGACCAATTTGGTCTATATTGAAAACGAATAAATTAGGAGAACGACATAAGTATGAGTCAATCACCTTCACGGCCTGCCATTGTACGTGAAAAACACCGCGCTAAGTTAGGTGCAATTTTTCTTGCCGCTGTTTTAGCTGTAAGCGCTTGTAGCACGGCTACGCCACGCCCAACCACAGCAACGATTAAGGTGCCTGTTACAGCAGGCACGCAACTTAAAGTGGGCGATAAAACCACGATTGAGGGCAATGCTACTGGGAACAATATTATCCGAGTTGAGGTTATGGTAAATGGGCAGCTTTATGCTACCCAAACCACCCAAGATCCAAATCAAGGTGTGGCAGAATTTAAAATGTCACCTTTACCTTGGTCGCCCTCGCAATCTGGTACCAATGTAGTGCAATTACGGGTTTACGACAAGGACAATAAAAAAGTAGCTGAATCCGAACCGGTTATTATTTTGGCTCAAGGGGATGCACCAGCCCCAGTGGTCCAGCCAGTTGCTGCCGTGCCTACGGCTGTGACGGTGCAAGCCGCGCCGACAACTGCGCCTGCACCAACCAACGCGCCTGCACCAACCAACGCGCCTGCGCCAGCTGCTGCCTCAGCATCGAGCGAAGCCCGTGTTGTGGTTACAAATGAATTTGTAAATGTGCGCTCTGGCCCAGATACCAGCTTTGATTTGTTGGGCAAGCTTGATCAGAACAAGATGGCCAAATTATTGGGTCGGAGCGAAGATGGTAAATGGTGGCAAATTCAATTTGGCGATAGCAAGGGCTGGGTATTTGGCGAATACGTAAAAGCTGAAAATGCTAGCGGCGTTTCAATCGCAGCAGCTCCTGTGGCTCCAGCAAAGCCTATATCTGCACCGGCTTTGCCGACAGCACCTTCTGTATCATTACAATCATTGCCAACCGTGCCACCGGTGACTGTTGCTGCACCAGCTCAACCAGCAGTTGTGGTCGTCACCCCAGCGCCATCTGCACCAGCAGTGGGTAGCCGTGGTATTTTGCGTGTCAATACAACTGTTGTAGCGTTGTATGGCACTGTGATTGCAAGCTGGGATGTACAAAACGTCAAAGAGGTAAAATTTGACGCGGGTGATGGGCGTGATTATCAACCAGCTGGTGGCTCGATGACGGTGAATGTGGCTGGGATTAGTGGCTCCCGAAATTTGCGTTTGCGCGTTGTTGACAATAACAATAATGTGACCGAGGATACCATTCAAGTGCGTGGTGATGCCGCTTATGGTACTAATACGGGTGGTGGCCCTGCAACTGGCAGCTCCGGTATGCTTAAAGTCAATATGCAAGTTGTGCCTGTCAATGGCTCCGTAGTTGCAAGTTGGAATGTGTCAAATATTCGCCGTGCCGATTTTGACAGCGGTGATGGTGGTGGTTATAAGCCTGCTGCCGGTGAAATGACGGTTAAGGTTGATGGGATTAACGGAACCCGCACCTTGCGTTTGAAGGTCGAAGGCAATGATGGTTCGGTGCGCGAAGACACCATAACGGTCCGCTCCGATACTTCATTGGGCACCCAAGCTTCGGCTGCACCAGCGGCTTCTAGCTCAGATTGCAACGCCAACGACCCTAACTACCGCGATAAGGGTGGCAATGGCCCATACAAATTCTGTGTTGCCAAGGACTTAGGTTGGGCTAATTTATCAGCCGATTCGGTTCAACGTTTCCCAGCGGGCACAGATAAAGAAATTACAGTTTCTTGGAATGTTTATGGCATCAACGGTATTCGTTTGGCTGCTGACCCTAGTGAACAAATTTCAAATTGTGCGCCCAAAGGTGGTGGCGGTTTTAATGTGCCAGTAAATGGCAACGGAACCCATACATTTAATATCAAGAATCTTGGTCGTGGTCAATATAAACTTGAGTTGTATATTACGCGCCAAGATGGGCAAACCGTGGGCCATAATGAAATATTTTTGTGCTTGCAATAAGTTTAAGTTGCAAGACAGAAGATTGACTCCGCTGTATTTAAACATCCCCCAACCAAATTTTGGTTGGGGGATGTTTGTTTTTAAGACAAATTTCAGAGACAATAGGGATACTATGCGGCATTTTCGTTGGCTCATTTTGCTGTTATTGTTATTCACTTTTGCACTGCGCGTATTTGGCATTGATGCGGTGCGGCATGATTTTGACCGTGCTTATGCGCATGGGGCTGGTATTCAAATTGTAGAAAATATAGCAACTGGACGTTGGCAAGCGTTGCCATTACTAAGTTTGCGCACTAATATTCATTTGCCAAACCCAGCCTTTGCCAGTTATTTATGGGCTGCAATCGTGGTTTTTCCCTCTGCACGTGACCCTTATGTCATTACTTTTGTGAATATTGCGTTGAATGTATTGGCGTTGGCGATGTTGGCTGATCTTGGTCGCCGATTATTTGGCAAAAAAACCGCGCTGTTGGCTCTTTTATTTGCAGCCAGTAGCTTATGGTCGGTTTATTTGGCACAAGGGGCTTGGCTACAAGGGTTGCTTGAATTTAGCAGTATTACAACCCTATGGTTAATGACACGGGCGATTATTAGTCGTAAGCCACAATTTGTTTTTGTGGCTTTGTGTGTTGTGGCGTTGCTCATGCAAAGTTACTTGGTGGCATTTGGGTTATTGGCGCAAGTGCTGGTAATTGGTCTAATTATTCGCCGTCGATTTTTAACATCACCGGCAATTCGCCACGCTTATTTAGCAGGGCTGGGTGTTTGCTTCATTGGTATTGCTCTTTATATTGGTTTAGTTTATAGCGATCCCCCCCGCTTTTTTGACTTGCGCAGTGGGGTAAATAATGCCAGCAATAGCACTTCATCTGTTCCCAATCCTTTCGGCATAAGCAATACATTTGCGGCGTTTTATCACGCCATAGGTGTGATTACGGGGCGTTTTTACGAAGCCATGTGGGCCAATTCACCCGACACTGGCTTTGCCCTGCGTGACACGTTAAGTAATACGCGTGCAATTTTTATTGAGTTGTTATTTGGGCTGGGGGTGTTGTTGGCTGTGTGGCAGCGGCGGTTTGGGAATTTGGCTGCATTGGCATGGTTTGGGTTGCCTGTGATTGGTGTTACTGCGCTGAGTGTGCTATTGCCTAATTTAGCTGTCTTTCATCATTACATGATGATTACCGCACCCGGCGGCTATTTATTGGCGGGGGCGGCGGCTGAAGATTTGTTAAATTGGTTAAAGCCGATAGGCCAACGTTGGCAGAAAGCGGTAATGGTTATGGTTGTCGTATTCTTGTTATCGATACCAGCCGCTAATTTTGTGGTGCATGTTGGCATTAATCGGACGCAGCCCTTCGATGGCAAAGACCTCGAAACGCTGACTATTCAACAATTGCTGGCAGTGGCACAAAGTTGGCGCAATGGCTGTGATGAAATTGCCAACCCTCAACATCTTAATTGGGTGGCAAGCGTGGCCGGTAGCAGTCAACGCATTCGTGCGGCAAGTTTTACTCGTGTTCAATTGCCCAATAATGGCAGTGCCGAGTCATGGCACATATTAGCCAATGGCACATCGTGTCTTACTCGTAGTACGCAACCCATTCCCAATTACATAACCTTTAGTCAACCTATTGGCAATATCGGTCTTAGCACCTATCGGTATCAGTATAGCCAACTGTTGCACGCAAGCAACCCTGATTGCGATAACACACCACTGGCAATTAATCTCGGTTGGAGCCAATTGCAATTGTGTAGCCCAACCCAAGCAAGTGCGGGTCAAGTGATTAACGTGCGGTTTGTGTGGGAGATCGGTGGGTTGCCGCCGTCTCATACGGACTATCAAAAATGGCGTTACGAGCCATTCATAAAATTAATCAACCCACAAGGCCAAGTGGTGCTGAGTGCTGAAGGGGCTGGTGTGTTGGGCGACGCTTGGCGAGCAGGTGATCGAATTGTGAGTGAGGTTAATGTTGATTTGCCTGCCAATTTACCCGCAGGCGCGTATCGGCTTGAGCTAAGTTTGTTTGATCGCGGCCAAGGCCGCAATGCGTGGTGGCTAAAACCTGATCAACTCAACGGGCCGCCAATTAATTC
>JAGWYZ010000448.1 GCA_018969115.1 Chloroflexota bacterium
GACTCGGCTTTTTTGTTTGTAGCTGCGTTTAGAACAAATTCCAAAGCAACTGGTTGGTTACTTCATGATGGAACTGAACTTCTTGTTGCTTAACGATGCTGCCAAGTAAACGTGGGCAACGATCGGCGCTGGCCTGTTTAAGCGAAGCGTAGCGCTCTTTAATATCTTCACCCAATAATTCCGTGATCCATGAGGCATTGCGGAAATTTTCGATTGCGGTGTAAATATTGTCTGGCAAGAATCGATCTGCTTGGCGCAAATTGGGAATATCGGCGATGCTGCCTTCGAGACCAGTTTTAAATACAGCCAACATTACCATATAGGGGTTGCTGTCTGGCCCGACTGAACGCACTTCAAAGCGTGAGCTTTTCTCTGCGCCAATGGGCACACGCACCATCGAACCACGATCTGAGCCGCTGGCTTTGATTTGATTGGGGGCTTCAAAATGAGGATCGAGGCGGCGATAAGCATTGACACTGGCGTTTAACATTAAGCAAATGTCATTGCCGTGTGACAAGATACGGTCAACCATGTTCCATGCAAAATTGCTTAGCTTCAATTCGCCTTGTGGGTCCCAGAACAAGTTTTTGCCGTTTTGGGCCACCGACATATTGGTGTGCATTCCGCTGCCGTTGACACCCACCACTGGCTTTGGTAGGAAGCTGGCGGTGTAGCCCATACGAGCCGCCACCTGACGACAAATTAGTTTGTAAAGCTGAATTTGATCTGCACCCGAAACAACTTCGCCATAGCTATAGTTCATTTCAAACTGGGATGGCGCAACTTCTGGGTGATCTTTTTCATTTTGGAACCCCATCGCACGTTGTACTTCTGCCGAGTTATCAATAAATTGGCGCAAGGCATCGCTTGGTAGTGAATGATAATAACCGCCGCTGCTAGCAAATTCAAATTTGCCAGTCTTGTAATATTCGCGTTCGGCGTCCAAACCCTTCAATAAAAAGCCTTCGATTTCGTTGGCCGCGTTAAACACATAACCATGCGAGGCATAATATTTGTTGGCAAATTCCTTCAAGCGTCCGCGCAGGTCGGCACTATAGGCCGTGCCATCTTTTTCAATAATTTCACCGAACACCAGCACCTTGCCAGGGCCGAAGACATCAGCCGGTGCCCAATAAAAGGCATGCCAATCGAGACCCAAGCGCAAGTCGCTTTCGGCTTGAATCGTAAACCCACGCACCGATGAACCATCAAATGTTAAGTTATCCCAATTTTTTAACAAGAATTTCTTGTCATAATCTAACATGTGCAAACGACCTTCGAGATCGGTGAATAGCACTGTGACGGCTTTAATACGCTTTTCGCCAGCCAAATATTTTAAGCGTTCCTCAGCGACTATATCCATCGGTACGCGTTTATTGCGTTGTTCCTTAACCGCCAAATTTAAATCTTCTAGTTCATCGTAGGGGATTTCTAAGAAATTTCGGAGTTCGGTTGACATTTTTTGATCCTTTTAATTTTATTTGTGAGATAAGGGCGAAAAATAAAAAAAACGCGACTGCCGTTGCAATCACGTCTAGGTGACAAATTTAGGACAGTCGTGTGCCCTTATAGACTTATAAGGTGTTATTATACACCTAAATTGTAACCTCTCAATAATTGGGAAAAATCCAAAAGCTGTAATCTCAAAATGACGATATGACCTTTGAACGCCCCTGCATCCAAAGGTCATATTGTCATTTTGACAAAAATTTGTTTTACCTG
>JAGWYZ010000449.1 GCA_018969115.1 Chloroflexota bacterium
TGCGCTCAGTTGTTCGATGTGTGCCGTCAAAAACTTATTGACCGTTGCACCCGATTGTTTCGCTTGGGCTTTTAATGCCGTGTGTAGTTCTGGCGCAACTCGCAGAAAAATTACTTTTTGCTGGATATGCTGGATAAAAGATGAAGGATTCATGTAAGCATCAGGTAAAGAGTTTGTATCCATTTCTTTTAGTCTACCAGATTTGATAGCAAATAAACGAACAATAAATTAAATTTCTCGCCTTCCCTTCTAAGCGCTAGGCTAAATCATTTCGGGCAAATATCCATCGGCAACGGCTGCGCTCATACCTGCTGGTAATGCCTCTAGCAAGGCGGCTTGCGCCTCATCCATCAGACTAGCGTCCTGTGTTCGATACCATACCGCCGCGTGATACATGCGCCTTGCATCCTCAAGCGTTTGAATATCCTCAGTTTTCAACATTGCACCTATACATATCGTCAGGCTAACGCCTGACATAAATGATGTCATAAGCGCTGTTGTTCTATGTTCGTTGTTGCTCATTGGGGTCTCTCCGTCCGTCCGTCCGCCGCCCGTCCGCCGCGGTCGTCCGGCTGTCCGGTCTATGGACGGCTTATGAAAAATGGATCCAAAAATCTATTCGCTTGGGGTGGGGGTGGGGCATACCCATGCCGTGAGTTGTTGCCGCGCCTCAGCACTTACCCATTCGCCGCGCCCGTTCAAAGCACTATATGCAACTGCAATACGATTGCATTTTGAATAGTCGCTGTTGGGGGCTGCGCCCTTCGTCGATGCAAGTTGTAAACGCCAACTATCGCGGGTGGGTTTTTCGAGTGCGACAAATGATATCCAAGCATCACGAGATAGTGTTATCTCATCGCCGTTATCGCCTAATCGAACTGTCAACTTTGCCGGTGGCAGTGGGGCGGGGGTCGCCGGTGTTGTTAATTCCGGCTCGCGGTATTCGTCGGCATAAGTTGCCGTTTCGCGGTATGCGCTTAGGGCTGCTCGCTCGTTGGCGTGTGCCAGATCGCCGCGCCATGCTGTGTATATCGTTTCAGGCTGTGCCTGTGGCGGTGGTAATTGCCGTATTTGTGGCTGCTGAATTTGTGCCGGTCGGGGTGATGCAACAATCATGCGCTCGTCATCATCGCGCTGCTGCCGTTGGGCCGGTCGTGGTGTTCGCCATGCCACAATAAAAGCTGCCGCGCCTATTGCGCCGATTGCACCGAATCCACACATTGCCGTTAGCGTAACAGGTAGGGCGGTAACTAATCCCGCTGTTGTTGCCGGTGGCAATGAGTCAATAGCGCCCGTGATTGTGTTCGATATAGTGGCGATTGCGAACGCGCCCGTGCCAATTGTGGCAAGCGTTAGGTATGCGCTTAATTGCGATTGTCTGTTATTTGTTTGTTCGGTCATGTCTACTCATGAGCTGGTAAACATGAACGCTAACGGGTAAAATCGCGTTAGTCATTCGCTGTCTACTCAGCGGATTGATTAGCGGGTGTTGGTGTTGGTCGCACTGATACCCGCGTTTTTTATAGTTTAACGATTATATGCAAAGTGATATCACTTATTAACTAACATTCGCGGCTCGCGCACCTTTTATATCACTGCTTAAAGGGATGTTGTAGCAGTGATATGAAATGAACAAACGTTCTGCTTTTTATGCCATATTTTTAATAGGGCCTGAGTCGCTTTTTGTTTTTCGTTTAAATTCCGTTTGTGGCACGG
>JAGWYZ010000147.1 GCA_018969115.1 Chloroflexota bacterium
TACAAAACAAGCGCAAATGATGATTGGGCTGATGTTTTAACAGTGCCCGCAACGTTTCACGGGTCAATCGCCCAATACCGGCACTTTGATGTACCGCAGACGTAATATCAATCGTAATGTTTGCCAAGATCAAACGCTCGTTACAAAACACTTTCAATCTTTTCTTCGGGAAGTGTGGGCGAGGTTGTGCCTGTTGCACCACGAAAAGTCACTAAACGATTTACAATAAAGTTCCAAGCCATCACAATAATGGCCGCAATGGCTTTGGTGACATTTAGCCCCAAGAATGTACCGCCACGATTCAGCCCGATCGCTTTTACAAGTTCGGTCATCAAACTGGTCATCGAGATTTCGACAAAATGGACGACTAGCAAGTTAATGAGCAAGCCCACAAAATTAACCATTAAAAAGGTAGGTAACTGTTTGCGTTTTTTTATCTTGCGCGATTGTGGGTAAACCCAATTGCGGTTCCAATAAAAATTGCTGAGGGCTGCCACTACAAAACCACCGGTGACAGCCACTTGTGAACTGGTTTCAAACACGTGCCGCAGCACATTTAACACCAAATAATCAATGATTAACCCGCTGCCACCGACAATGGCAAACTTGATGAATTGTTTGACTTCATTACGCTGCCCTTGTGCGACGTTATACAGCTTGGTATTTTTCATCGTATTGAATTATAAAGCCATGAGCCGTGAGCCATGAGCTATGAATCATAACTCGTGACTCGTGAGCTTTGAGGTATGAAAATCTGGATTCTTAGCTCATGGCTCACAGCTTATGCGGCATACTGATCAAACCATGCGATGATACGCCGAATGCGATCGATACGATGGTTTGGCTCACCAGCACGTGAAACTTCATGCCCCTCACGTGGCCAACGTACCAATTCAACTGTGCGGCGCAACAGTTTTAAGGCTTGAAATAACTGTTCAGCTTGCTCAATGGGCACGCGATAATCTTGTTCGCTGTGTTCAATCAGCAAAGGGGTGTGCATATTGGCAACATGTGCAATTGGCGATGTTTGCCATAGCCGGTCGGGGTTTTGCCAAGGGCTAATGCCACCCGCTTCGCGGTCACAAAACCAAGGGATGTCGGTGGTGTTACGCATCGACAATAGGTTATAAACGCCACGCTGTGAGCACGCCGCCGCAAAGCGTTGATCATGGGCAATCATCCACGTAGTTAAATAACCAGCATAGCTGCCGCCGGTCACACACAGACGTTTCGGGTCAATATAACCCTGCGAAACCACCAAATCTAGCCCGGTGATCACATCGCTCATTGGCCCCGGCCCCCAATTGCCACGACACGCCAGCCAAAAGTCATCGCCATAGCCATCTGAGCCGCGTGGGTTGCAATAAAACACCACATAACCTGCGTTTGCCATTGCCTGAAATTCGTGCCACGTGCCAGCCGCGCTTGGCCCCCACATCACATGTGGGCCGCCGTGCATTTGCACAATAAGCGGGTATTTCTGACTGGGGTCAAAATTAGGCGGTTTAATGATCCAGCCCTGCACCGCTACATCTCCATTCTTATAATTTAATTCTTCGATGCCGCAAACACTATGCTCGGCCATAAATTTAGCATTGGGCTGGTAAATAGTGCGCAGGCTGCCATCGGTTTCGCGCAGCACCAATTTACCGATGGCATCTGCCGCATTTAACACCGCCACAATTCGGCCATCGTCAGCCACATCAAATGACACCAATTCATAGTTGCCATTCGTGAGCGGCTCAATGACCTGTGTGCCAATTTTGGCCCGATGCAAATTGGTATGACCGTGATCGTGCAGACTAAAGTATATAAATTGGCTATCGGCACTCCATACCATGCCGCTGTTACCGCGATCGGTAGGTTTGGTTAGGTCTTGGGTCGCGCTCAATGCGCCATTTGTGTCAATTGGCGCAACCACGATTTCGGGGTTGCGATAGGCAAACTCATCTTCACTGGCATGTTGCATCGCCAACCATTTGCCATCGGGCGAAGGCAAGGGACTGGATGAAGTAAAGCCCTGAAACTGCACCCGCACCGGCTTGGAGCGTTGGTTGGCATTCAATTTAACAACATCGGCAAACAGAAATAACTCGCCTTGGGCTGGGTCACGCAGGGCATTGCTAAATAGGGTTTGACCATCACGCGACCAAGTTGGCTGAGCAAAATTTACATCGCCGTCGGTCAGCCGTAGCGCCTTGCTTGGACTAGGTTCGGCAAAGCTGGCAGGCACGTCTTGCACATAAACATGGCGGGTGCGTTCTTCAAAATAAGTAGTGCCGCTGCGATAAGGCATTTTATTGAGCACACGCGGGTCAAAGCGCAATTCGTCATCATGCTGGCGTTGTTCTTTGTCGCGCTTGGCATCCCATGCTGTTTTAGCAGAGCTTGGGGCGGCTGGCGCATCTTCGGTTGCCCGCTCGTCGGGGCGCACCGCGCTCACAAAGGCAATTCGTTTGCTATCCGGTGACCATTCAAACGACTGCACGCCATTGGCATGGCTGGTAATGGCGTGAGCCTCACCGCCAAGGGCGCGAATGGGCAACACGAACACTTGGGGCTTGTCATCACGACCCGAAATGAAGCCCAACATCGAGCCATCTTCAGACCAACGCGGCGAGCTGTCTTTTGTGCCGCTGGTGAGTGGACGTGCTGGCTCGTCACTTTTTAAATCTTTTAACCAAACCCGATTGTGATAACGGTTGTTGGCACGATCAACACTATTGCGCACAAAAGCTACATAATTGCCGTCGGGTGAGATGCGTGGGTCATTGAGCGTAATCAGCTCGCATAAACTTTCTGGGGTGATTTTCATGAGTTCAAGGTTTGAGGATACCACGTGACTTAGAGTAATGACGATAGGGCCGCCCATACCGACGCAAATGCGCTTGAGTTTGGCATCACCAATTCATAATGCCCCACATCGCTTACCAGCATCCATTCGGTGTGGTCGCCTAGTTTCTGCGCCTGCTCAACATAGGGGCGGGTATGGGTTGGCGGCACGGTGTCATCATATTGCCCAGCCACATTGATGCTTGGCACACCGGTTGGCAGCAGGTGAATGGGCGATGCTTGGGCATAGGCACTGGCTTGATCAACAGGATTACCAAACATTAGGTTTGTAGCATTGCCACCACAAATATCACACGCAATCGAATCTGCGAGATCGACCACAGCCGCCAGTGCGGCTACGCCGCGTAATTTGAGCGCATTGGCGATATAAGCTGGGCTAGATATGGGCAAACAAGCCCGACCCGCCAACCACAATACCAAATGCCCACCCGCCGAATGCCCCGCCGCCACCACACGGTTAAGGTCTAACTTATAGGTTGGCGCAATCTCGCGCAATTTATCGGCAGCGTGACCCACATCTAAAAATGTGTTAGGCCAGCCACCGCCATTGCCCACCCGTCGATACTCAATACTCCACACCGCCACACCTTTGGCGGCCAATGCCGCACAAAATGGGCTAAGATGGTCGAGCGTATACCGTGCTCGCCAACATCCGCCATGAATGGCGATCACCACAGGCAGCAAGGCATCGCCATGAGTTGGCAAGTCTGGTAAATATAGATCGCCAAATTGCTCTGAATCAGGGCCATAGGCAATGCGATGGGTGGGTGGCACATAAGGTAATGCCACAAGGTCTTCAGCAGTTTTTAGGGTTGTCATATTTTGGGGGGATGGGGATTAGGGATAAAGGATTGGGGACTGGGGATTAGATTGACTCGTGACTCGTGACTCATGAGTCACGAGTTACTTTAAGCCCCAATCCTTAATCCCTAATCCCCAGTCCCTCCATTCGTTTCACAGCTAATTCAGGGTCACGCAGCAAACCGGCTTGATCAGCCAAAATGAAAAGCTGCACCAAATGCTCACGCGAACGAGCGGTTTCTTGTTGGCCCACCATCTTAAAATGATCTTGATATCCATTTAAATAAGCCAAAAAGGTGATGCCGGTTTTGTAATAATAGGTGGGCGCTTGGAAAATATGCCGTGACAAAGCAATGGTTGGCTCAAAAATCGCATCATAACGCGCCATATCACCCGTATCAAGCGCATGAAAGGCCGCCGCAGCCGCAGGCGCAATGGCATCAAAAATGCCAAGCAAAGCGTGGCTATAACCCAGTTTATCGCCCTTAATTAAAGTGGGGTAATTAAAATCATCGCCGGTATACATTTTTACCCCAGCCGGCAACCGCCGGCGCATGTCGACTTCACGCTGCGCATTTAACAACGAAATTTTGATACCATCAATTTTGCTGGCATTGGCCTTTAATACCGCCAAACAACCTGACATTGCTACATCCAAATCACGCGATCCCCAATAACCGGCTAATTGCGGGTCAAACATATCGCCCAACCAATGAATGATGACTGGCTCACGCACCTGCGACAGCACACGGCTGTAAACGGTGGCATAGTCGTCAGGTGATTTGGCACAAGCTGCCAAGGCACGGCTCGCCATCAAAATCATGCGCCCGCCCATGCCTTCAATCGTGCTAATTTGATGCTCATAAGCCTCGATCACCTCATTCAAGGTACGGTCTGGGTTGGGGCTAATGTGATCTGTGCCTGCGCCGCTAAACACCGTGCCATTGACAGTCTTGGCTTCGGCAATGCTGCGGCGAATCAATTCTTGGCTGCTGGCCCAATCTAGCCCCATGCCGCGTTGCGAAGTATCCATCGCCTCAGCGACGGCAAAGCCATATGACCATAAATGTCGGCGATAAGCCATCGTCTTATCCCAATCAACTTGGGCGGGGCGGGTTTTGTCGGCATGGTCAGCATTTGGGTCGGCCACCACATGGGCCGCTGCAAATGCAATTCGGCTGTTAAATTTGCTGCTGGGCACGCCATAGTTTTTGGGTTCGCCAAGCACATAATTTTGAATTGAGCCATCGGGTCGGGGAAGGGAAATTGCGTTAGACATTAGGCAGGTTTTATTTTTGTGATTCTAAAAAAGACATAAAAATACGGTCTTGCCGATTTGCCATCCCTTCTCACGTTTCGCTTGAGAAGGGATGGCAAAATCGGCATTTCCTCAACTTTTACTTTTTCTTGCTATAGCTTGAATTTTAACTCTCTTCTCGCTAAAACGCTTGATGGAATGGCAAATAGCATACAATATTGCGCCATGAGCATTATTTGGAAGGGCGTTATGCCCGCAATTACCACCCCGTTTGACGCTGATTTGAATGTTGACCATGTGTTTATGACCCAGCATGCCCAATGGATGGTAGACGCTGGCTGCACCGCCATTGTTGCCCCCGGCTCACTTGGTGAAGGTGCAACCCTGACCGCCGCCGAAAAAACAGCCATTTGGCATAATTTGTCCACCCATTTGCAAGTGCCAGTGGTGGCTTCCATTGCCGCCCTCAGCACCGCCGAAGCGGTGGCCCAAGCCAAGGCAGCCTATGAAGCCGGTTGTCAGGGTTTGATGGTGCTGCCGCCTTACGTCTATAAAGGCGATTGGCGCGAAATGAAGGCGCATGTCGCCGCCGTTATGCAAGCCACGCCACTATCGTGCATGTTATATAACAACCCACCTGCCTATGGCACCGACTTTACGCCACAAAATGTGCTTGAATTGGCAAATGAACAGTCAAATTTTAACGCCATCAAAGAATCAAGCACTGATGTGCGCCGATGTGCCGCCATTCGTGAATTGTTGGGCGACCGAATGGCGCTGCTGATGGGGGTAGACGATGCGATTGTTGAAGGCACTAGTATGGGTGTAACCGGATGGGTAGCTGGTCTTGTCAACGCTTTCCCGAAGGAATCGGTCGATATGTTTGAGATGGCGGTTAATGGCGAATATGCCAAAGTTTGGCCGCTTTATCGCTGGTTTTTGCCGTTGTTGCGGCTCGACACTGTTGGCAAATTTGTGCAGTTGATTAAGCTGACCCAACAAGAAGTCAATATGGGCAGTGAGCGTGTGCGTCCGCCCCGTTTGCCCATCGTTGGGGTCGAGCGTGAGCAGACTTTGGCACTCATTCGCCATGCCTTGGCAACCCGCCCAAGTTAATTTTTTAACATCAACCACGAATGAGCGAAGGACGCGAAGAAAAAAGATTGATTTCTAATTTCTTCGCACCCTTCGCCTCTTTGCGGTTAAAGCATTTTTTATTGGTATTAGGCTTTATCAAATCAAAAAATAAAGACTTAGGGCGCGATAATCCGTAAACCGCTAATAAAGGTAAAAACACGCAAATTGTTAGTTGCTAATATCTCGTTTTCTTCTAACGCGGTAGTGGCAATGAAAGCATCGGGTAATGCTAGGCCATGACTCAATTGATATTGTTGAATAAGTGCAACTGCGCGATAACTTATATCATTGTCAATAGCTATCATCACAAACCGCGATAAAAACTTCTCAATTCGTTGTAATTCAACTTTATTCCGCGTGCCTGCTTGTAATTCAAGATATGAGATGACACTAATATTGAGTGTTTCTGAATCATTTGAATTGATCAGAAAATCAATCGCTTCAGCTTGATTACGCGATGCATTAATTAGAATATCGCTATCGATAATCATATATCTATATTGTTGCGCTTCTATTCATTGCGCCGAAGCTGATGAACATAATTTGCCGCATCTTCCATCTCTTCGCGGTCGCGCCACATCCCAATAAACGGGTCTGATCGAAGTCCTTTCATCTGCAAACCGAGCGGCGTTTTGGGAGCTTTGCCAAAGCGTTTCTAGCAAATCAAAAATAATCGCCTGTGCATCTGGGGGCAGTGCATTTATTTTGTGAAGGGCCTCGCGTGCTTGCATAGTTAAATTATACAAGGCACATTTGGGATATAAGCGTTAGTATAAAAACTATTCTCATCAATCTCAAAACCTCTTGCAAAGCCCGCAAAGAACACAAAGAAGTATTTTTATAAACTTTCTGTGTTCTTCGTGAGCTTCGTGAGAGACAAATTGCAGCGTTATAACGCTGTTTTAACCACGCGGTAAAGTGATTCAGCCCGTAGGTCTGAGATCGACAGACACGCACATTCAAGATGGTCAGCCAATTTCTTGGCGAGGCCTTGATCAAATGCCGCGTGTTCCATGTTAATCACCACCGAGCGAATTTTTTCCTCAGCGATCATGTCAGCCATGCGATGGGCTTCGAGCATGGGCGGCAAATGGCTCATGCTGACATTGCCCGCGCCATCGGTCAGGATGATGAGTAAGGGCAAAATCTCTGGGTGTGCTAACTTTTCGCGGGTGATGACGCGATGGGCCAGCGCCAACCCTGCCGTGAGCGGTGTTTTGCCACCAACAGGGATGTTTGACAAAGCTGTCTTAGCCAATTCAACCGAACCGGTCGGCGGTAGCACCAAGGTTGCCATGTTTTTTTGAAACACGATCAAGCCGACGCGGTCGCGGCGTTGATAGGCATCGGTGAGCAGCGACATAATCGCGCCTTTGGTTGCCGCCATACGCTCAGCCACTGCCATGCTCCACGAGGCATCTACCACAAACACCACCAAATTCGACACGCGCTTAACGCGCACTTTTTTGCGAATGTCGGGGCGTTCGATCAAGAAGGCGCGATCGTGAATCTTGGACTTCGGATCTTCGGTTTGTTCATTACGGGCACGGCGGGTGCGTTGAAATGGGGCGGCAGCCCGCAATGTGGCATCGAACGCCAAATCGCTGACCTTTTCACCCATCGGCACCATGCGTGACATGATGTAATGACCGCGTTTACGCTCGGTGCGAGTTGTACTGCGCCGTCCAGCCGTATTGCGGGTCAGTTTGTCGAGCGGGGTGTTTAATTTGCGTGCATTAAACACCGACCCAACCTCGGTATTTTTACCACCGGGGGTATCTTGTGCCGTTTGCGGTACCTGAGGCACACTCTGCATCATCGGCTCCGTGGGGCTGAGCGGAGATTCTTGGTTTTGGTCTAGCCCCTGTTCACTTTTTTTGCTTGTGCATTTTGCGGCTTGCCATCTTGTGGCTTTTGCTCGCTCATTTGCTGCTGCTCCATTTGCGATTCAATCTGTTGCAGCTTTTCACTCATCATCGCCATCGCTTGATCACTATCGTGGAAGGGGTGGCGCTTCATGCGGTGCGGCAGTGCTAATTCAGCCGCCAGCAAAATATCTTGCTCGGTGATGTTGGTGCGCTTCATAAATGCGGCGTGGGCACGGGCGGCCCGCAAAATGACAATATCGGCGCGGTGACCATCAACACCCATCGTCGCCATTAAATTGGCGATCATGGCTAAGTCGCGGGTGCTATATTTAACATCAGGCAAAATAAGCCGTGCCTCGGCAATTTCTTCACGCAAGGCCAATTCATATTTCGTCCATTCTTCGGCAAAATTTTGGGCATCCGATTCAAATTGCAAGTTGCGCTCCAAAATTTTCATGCGCGATTGTGGGTCTTTGATGCCAACAATATCGACACACAAAGCGAAACGGTCGAGCAATTGTGGGCGCAAGTCGCCTTCTTCGGGGTTCATCGAGCCAATGAACACAAAGCGGGCCGGATGCCGAAAGCTAATGCCTTCGCGTTCAACCGTGTTCACACCCATCGCCGCCACGTCGAGCAACAAGTCCACCACGTGATCGTCCAGCAAGTTCACTTCGTCCACGTATAGCACACCGCGGTTGGCGGCGGCCAATACGCCGGGTTCAAAGTGCTTCTCACCTTTTTGAATAGCTTTTTCAATATCCAAAGTCCCGACGACGCGGTCTTCGGTGGCACTAACGGGCAAATTGACAAAGCGTGTTTGGCGTTTGACAGTCTTAAATTCATCGCCACGTGCGGCACGGGTTTTTAAATCCTCGGACCAGGCACCTGGTTGGGCTGGGTCACAAGAAAAGGCATCGCCTTCAATAACCTCGATTTCGGGCAGCAACGCCGCAAGAGCGCGGGCTGCTGTGCTTTTAGCGGTGCCGCGTTCGCCGCGAATAAGCACGCCACCAATTTGTGGATAGATCGCATTCAAGATCAACGCACGTTTCATGCGGTCTTGACCAACAATTGCGGTGAATGGAAAAAGTGTCGCCATTTTCAGTTGTGAGTCCTTTAGATTTTCAGCGGCTTATTTTACTCTCATATAAACAGGCGCTTTGCGATGCGTAAAAAAACGGGGGATTACTGCGTAGTGGGTTGAATGGTTGAACGGTTGATTTGTTGATGAATAACTCGTGACTTGTGAGTTATTCATCAACGAATCAACCGTTCAACACCGATAAATTTGCATCTTTGAGGGGTGTGTGGGGTCGTTAATCGTCGTAACCTCACGACACATAGTTTTAAAACGTTGGCTTTGACGAATGGGTTGAAAACTACCTTCAAACATCGCCAAATAGTCAGGTTGATAGTGCTCCCATGCCCACAACGCCAAATCATCGTAAGTGCTGTTTGGTTGCATTTGCCACGCTACATCGGGCTGTAACAGCCCTGCAAAATCGACCAAACGGCGTTGGGCAAAATAGCCAATAATGCCAACTTCAAGCGTGCCAATGCTAGCAGTTGGCGGTGTATTGGCACGCAGCCATTCACCGGTTTTTTGATACAAGCCCAGCCGATTATCATTTAAATCTTTTAACTGTATCGTTGACCGCACTTGAGGCAGCCAAAGGAGCAAGGCGAAGAGAAGGATGAAAGATTGGGGATTAAGGATTGAGGATTCGAGACTTGTGACTCGTGACTTATCGCGCATTAAGCTTGTGAGGCGCTGAGCAATAAATTCTGCCCCAACAGCTATTAACGCCACCAGCCCGGGCACAACGGGGCCAAAATACCAAAAATAACCCGGCACCCGCAATAAGCTATAGGCCAAAGTATATAAACCTGACCACGCGACTAACCATAGCCAAGGTGAGCGCCGCCAAAAGGCGGCCACAAGACCTATGATTAATGTAACACTGTGCAAAAAATAAGTCGGGTAGGTCCAGTGATAGCTAGCGTAATCACGCAAACCAGCTAAAAAAAGTTGACTGATGAGCATCTTGCCTTGTTGTTGTTTCACCATTAACGTAATCGGCATGGGTGCGCCAAAATACCACCATGCAAAGCCAAACCAAGGCAATAATAAACTGCCATAAAGCAAGCAAAACACAATAAGCTGCCGCTGTTTCCAAAAATCAAGCCTCCAAACCTTAAACCCAAAATGACAGCTGGCGCAGAGGGCCGCAATAATGACGGCATCGTGACGGGCAAGGGTGGCAAGGGCCAGCACAATGGCGGCTTGCGCTATTTGTTTGCGCACCGTCAATAACAAACCCAATAGCCCAAGCGTCAGGCATAATGCGGTTTCATTGCTGAGTGTGACGGTGAGCAAGGGATGCAATGGGTAAAGTAATAACCCAACCCAGCCAGCCGTTTGAGTATGCCAATGCTGTCCTAATTGCCAAAATGCCCAGCCTCCCACTGCCAAGCTCAAGCAACCAAGGGCGGTGCTGACCAGCGGAATATTTAATCCCCCGAAGCCAGCCAAAGCCAACAAGAGAGTGTAAAGCGGGGTGGTGGTGCTGAGCAAGCTTTCGCCAATATTGAATACAAACCCATCGCCTTGCGCAAGATTGGCGGCGTAATGATAAGTAATATAGGGGTCATCGTAGCCCCGCGCATAAAAAATGGCATAAAGCCCAAGCGCTACAAAAATTGACCAAGGCGCAACAAAACGTGATGCATTCATCCCTACAATATACTAGGAATTATCAATTCGTAATTCGTAATTAACAGTAGTTTAGTCTAAAAAAGATTTAACAAAACGACCCCAGTGAGTGGCAAATAAAGCCCACTTCGAAGCCAAGGCAAGCAAAAGCGAGCGTGAAAGAAACCTCTCACCCTTAAATAAAACTATTTCGCC
>JAGWYZ010000450.1 GCA_018969115.1 Chloroflexota bacterium
CCATCGCCGCAGATAATCACACCCGCGAAAAAATCGCCAGCGTTAATGCCATCCCCACCAGCAATGTTGGCACCTATCTAGCGCGTTTGGCCGAGCTACAACTAATTGACCGGCGCACCCCAGCCACGCTGCCACCCGATCACCCACGCACCACCCAAAGCCGCTATTACCTGCGCGATCCGTTCTTGCGCTTTTACTATCGCTTCATCGAGCCGCATCGTGACCTCATCGAATTGGGACGAAAAGATGCACTATGGCAAATTATCAATGACCAAATTCGCACCTTCATCGGCCTCACCACCTTCGAAGATTTGTGCCGCGAATGGACACTGACCCAAGCCCGCGCTGGGCGTCTGCCCTTTGTGCCCTATGCCGTCAGCAGTCATTGGGATGCCACAGTGCAGGTCGATATGGCGGCGGTGTCATGGCGCGAAAAAGCCATTCTGTTAGGTGAATGCAAATGGACCGGCGAAGCCTTGCCACGCAATATCGTGGCCGAGTTGATCGAGCAGAAAACACCAAAAGTATTGGCGAGCCTGCCCAACAAAGGCGAAGGCTGGCGCGTACATTATGCATTCTTCTCGCGCAATGGCTTCACGCCCGAAGCCAGCGCCCTCGGCCAAAATCACCATGCCTACCTTATCGACCTTGATCGCCTCGATGCTGATTTGACACCAGCTAAAGTTTAGGTGTCCCACGGGACACCTTTGTATCCGGCATCCAGCCCTCCCCCTTTTGGCAAATATCGCCGGACACGCGGACACGTCGGATGCGCCGGATGCGGTTGGACACGCTTGGACACGGGGTTACATCTCCCATAATGCCGATATCGGCAAGGCCCACAAATTTGTGTCGAATCGGGCTTGAATTGAACCGGTATAAAGCACGATACCACGCACAAACCGCTGTCCAGCCATATCTGCAAGGGCACGTAGCCCCTTAAAGTCATTTGCACCCACCGAAGCCGAAGCCTTCACTTCAATGCCCACAATATCACCATCTGCACGTTCCAACACAAGGTCCACCTCACGAGCATCATGATTCTGAAAATGATATTGACGCAGCATCGGAATATCACTCCATGCGCTCATTTTCAAAATTTCCATCATCACAAAGCTTTCGAGCGGTGCCCCCAACCGCGAAGGGTCATTCAGTAAACGCTGCGTATCCATGCCTAATAAACTCAACAATACACCAGTATCACTCAAGAAAAGTTTAGGGGTTTTAATAACGCGATTACCCAAATTATTGAAATAAGCCGGCAAACTAACTGTCAAAAATGTCGCTTCAAGCAATGTTAAATATCGGCGCAAGGTGACAGCCGGAACACCCAAACTACGAGCGATATCAGAGGCATTGAGTAATGCTGATGAACGGGTGGCAATGAGCATGAGTAAACGCGGGAACTGCGTCAAACTATCAATATTGGCGATATCCCGCACATCACGCTGCAATATAGCCGTAATATAAGCATTCACCCAATCGGCTCGATCGGTGATATGCGTCAGTTGCGTCATTTCGGGGTAGCCCCCTTGCACAATACTTTGAATTAACTCACTCCGATTAATCTCGCGCCACTCGCGTTGTGGAAAATCAGCAGCAAACACCTGTGACAAAAATTGCGAAGGCGTCCCACGCAGTTCATCTTGTGATAGCGGCCATAGCGTCAACAGCCGCATGCGCCCGGCCAATGAATCTGCAATACGCGGCAG
>JAGWYZ010000451.1 GCA_018969115.1 Chloroflexota bacterium
GAGCAAACGATCAATATCGGGCAAAATACGCTCAAGTAATTTTGCCTCTTTAAAGGCTTGACGACAGGCTTGGCGGGTGCGGGTTTCGAGTTTGTGTGTGCCTTCGGCAACCGTGCGGAAGGCCACTGGCACCGTGATCTCAACTTTATACAGATCGGCAATATCATAAACAAATGACAATTGTTTGCCGGTGTGGATAAAACCGAGGGCCGGAGAATAGCCACCCGACACAATTGCCGCATGACACAACGCATTCAAACACGCATTGGCACACGACAGAGCGCGGTTTAAGGGGTCGGCGTTGGCCCAATCACTGCGGTCATAATTGCGTGCCACCCAATTTACCCCATATTTTTTGCTAATGGCGGCATAGGCTTGTTTTACCCGCGCCCCTTCCATGCCACGCACCTTTTCCATCGAAAAAGACGTGTCAAACGTTTCAGAGAAACGATATTGATACATACGCACTACTACCTCCATGCGTTTTTGTGGGTTACATGAAAGCTCGGCTTGACGCAGTAGATGATAGGCCTTGCGGGTTTCGCCAACGCCTTGGGCGTAAAACCGAACGCCATCTTCGCCCACCCAATTGACCAAACAGCCATTGTCGGCCAAGGCTTTAATGGCGGCATGGGTAATGCTAGTGCCCGGCCCCAGCATCAGCGCCGACAAAGCCGAGATCGGCACATGCGTCACTCCTTTTTTGTCATGCAAGTCAATCGCGTGATTGCTTTGCTCAATCGTGCAATGCTCGGCATATAAAAAGCTAGCGCTATCACGTAGCTTGGGCAACAAGTGTAAATCTTGAATTTTGGTAATCATCTCTTTGAGTGCTGAGTGGAAAGTGGAAAGTAGAAAGTGCAAAGTGCAAAGTGCAAAGTGCAAAGTCACTTGCTTTCCACTTTGCACTTTGCACTTTCTACTTTTTATAGCCGCGCCAATGAGAGCAAGCCAAAGCCAATGCCTTTGGCTGTGCCAATACCAGCAGCAAGGGTTTTATGAAATTGATATGGGTCTAGCACCATAAGCGCCCCATCAAATTGCACCGACAGAAAACTCAGGTCGTGTTTTTGGCTGTCTGTGCGGTGTATTGTGTCGCTTAGCATTTGGTCTTTTGTGATATTCACCTGCAATACACTAAAGCCACCTTCACGGGCTTTGCGGTTTAGCCATTCAAGTTGCTCGTTTTCGTGTTGCAGCCCCCAGCGTTTGCCATTGCGTTTTACGGTGGGGTTAGCACGCAACCTAAAAGCCAAGTGTTGATTGGCGGCAAACGTGGGGGTAAAGGGTTTTGGCCCTTCAATACTCAGCGCATAGTCAGGGTTAAGGGCTGCCCAATTTGGCTGCAAGTGCGATTGCACCAACACGCGCGCCCAACCTTGCTCAGGGTTTACATCCAGCCTAAAAAGCACCCGTTCTGCATTGGCATCGTCGGCTAATGGTATCGCCTGTATTGGTTGCAAATGCTGTGGGAATGCTTTCATGAGGGTGCGGTGCATCTCGTAAGGCCGCGCTAGTTCGCTGCGCACTTGGCGGCTGCGCGGGTTTAGGGTTAGTTGAGAGAGATACATGTTTTTATTAAGATTGATTGAGCGGGTTACACCGCTTCAGATGTCTGTGGCAGCGTTATTGGCAACGTCCATAGCACATCACGGGTATAACGTGGTAAATAAGTGCGATGCGAATACAGATCAAATTGATCGCGCCGC
>JAGWYZ010000148.1 GCA_018969115.1 Chloroflexota bacterium
GCTTTGTGGGATACACAGTGAGTTCGGCGAAATTTCTACCAACTTGGAACCTGTGCTAGTGAATTGTTGCCTGAAGTTGACCTCATGCCAAAAACTTTGGCAAATCTTCTAAGCTTGAGCAGCCGATTTGCCCCATGGCGCAGCGCAACTCGGCCTTGAGAATTTTCATTACATGTTCGCCGCCTTGTTTATCGAGCGCGGCCACGGCAAATAAGAAGGGACGGCCCATCATCACAAAATCAGCGCCTAGTGCCAACATGCGTGCAATGTCTAGCCCGTTGCGCACGCCGCTATCGACGATGAGCGGCACATTGGGGCCGACGGCAGCCCGAATTTTGGGCAGCACCTTGACCGTTGAGGGTGCGGCATCGAGTTGACGACCACCGTGATTTGAGACGACCAAGCCATCGGCTCCCAGCGCCATATATTGTTTGGCTTCGTCGGGGTCCATCACACCTTTGACCAGCAGTTTGCCTTTCCATAGGTCTCGAATCATGGCAAAACGGGGTGGCAAAATATGCCCGCCCATGCGCTCGCGCATAAAATATGTTGAGGCAGTGATGGATTTGCTGATGTTTTTTGAATTGCCTAAGGCAAAATAGGGTTTGACATTTTGAAATTCTGGCACGCCAGCAAACAGCATACGCAAGGCCCAATTGGGATGCGTCACCATTTGCCATAGGGTTGTGGCATTAAAGGCGGGTGGCACCGAGACCCCATTGCGGATGTCTTGTTCGCGGCGGGTTTCATAAGGCACATCGACGGTTAATAGCAAGGTGTCGTAGCCTACTTTTTCGCAGCGCCCCAACAAGTGTTTTACGACTTCTGGCTCTTTCGGGGTGTAAAGTTGATACCATGCGTGTTCGCCAGCCAAGCTGCGAATGTCTTCGAGTTTGGCGGTGGCGACGGTGCTGAGGGTGTAGGGAATATTGTGCGTTTTGGCGGCTGCCGCCAAAATACGCTCGGCATTGGCCCAGATCAACCCCGATAACCCAACGGGCGAGACCCCAAAAGGTGCGTCGTAGGTGCGCCCAAATAGGGTGGTGCGAATTTCGGGTGCGTGACCATCAGATAGATAGCGTGGCATCAATTCGACGGCATTTAGGTCGTCACGGTTTTTCTGGCGTGACACATTGCTGCCCAATGCGCCAAACAGATAGTCGCGCATAAATTGTGGCAGGCGGTGATAGGCCGCTTGCTCCATTTCTGCCACGCTCGGGTATTTTTTATCGATATTCATAGGGTATGATAGATCGTAATATAAACTAAACTAAACGTAGAATAATTATGACTACGCAACATTTTCTTGACAGATTACACAAAAGATTGAACGTCAGAAATAAGCCACTTGTTGAGCGATTACGTCTGCTTATTTGGGCTGAGCAAAAAGAGATTATTTCTGATTGGGTTAATATTGTGTAAATGATACCAATTAGTGTTTCAACATCATGACCAGCAGAGATGTTTACGATTGCTCGAAGCAAGTTATATGCTCAAGCTATCGAATAGGGTTTTTCTGGAATTAAGGCACGTGGTAAAGCCGATTGAATAGTCAATGAAGAGTAATGTTTACTGAACAATTTCATGGTGATCAATGCTTATTTAATTAGCGTATTATTTAAACGCTAGAGGAAATGGGCGCTGTTTATGCAATTGGCGGATCAGTTGCTTCGATGTCATATAGCAACGAAGCACGTTTTACCATTGAGATTGACATGATGTTAGTGGATGACTTGAATTTGTTGCAACATTTTGCTGAAGAAGTTGAAAGTTGGAATATTTATATCGCACCTTTTGAAACCATTAGTAAATTTGATTTGCTGAAAGAATTACCATTTAATATTACGGATAGGCTGTTAGAGACAAAAGCTAATTTATATGTTATCTGGTCAAGCGAATATGGAAAATTAGCCTTGTCTAGGCGTGTTCGTCGACGTTCGTATACTTCTCTTGATTTTTTGCATGGTTTTTATCTCCAGAAGACGTGATTCTTTACAAATTGGTTTATTATCTAAAAAGCAAAGGTGGTTTGACGAAACATCCAATTGATATTCACAAAATGTTGATGGTTATTTCAGAAAAACTCGATTTGTTGTATATGGATCTGTGGGCACAAAAACTAGACGTAAAACAAATTTAGGATGTAATTTGCTGAGCGTTTCATCTGGATACCTCAAACCCATAAATTAATATCTCACGCAAAGGCGCTAAAGCGCTACTAAGAAACGTTGCGCCTTTGCGTGAAAACTTTTAAAGCACCCGAATCGTGTTGGTTAAAGCACCGATTTTTTCGATCTCAATCGTCACAGTGTCGCCGTCTTTTAGCCATACGGGCGGCTTGCGGGCTGCGCCGACACCGGGTGGTGTGCCGGTGATGATGAGGTCGCCAGCATTGAGCGTAAAGTAGTGGCTGAGGTAAGCCACCAATTTGGCTGTGCCAAAAATCATCTGGGCTGTGCTCGAATTTTGCATGATTTGCCCATTCAAAATGCACTTAATGTTGAGCGCTTGTGGGTCGGGAATTTCATCGCTGGTGGTGAGGCAGGGGCCAATGGGGCAAGTGCCGTCGAGGGTTTTGCCCAGCACCCACTGTTTACCTTCGTCGCCCGATTGTAAGTCGCGGGCACTGAGGTCATTGGCGCATACATAGCCACCGACATAACTTAGCGCGTCGGCATCGTTGATGCGATAGGCAGTTTTGCCAATCACAATGCCAAATTCGGCTTCGTAGTCCATGTTGGGGGTTTGGTCGTTATACCAAGTGAGGGTATCGCCGTGCGCGGCAAGGGTGTTGCTAAATTTAGCGAACACAATCGGTTTGTTCGGTGGCTTGGCCCCGCTTTCAGCGGCGTGGTCGCTATAGTTTAGCCCAATGGCAATGATTTTGCCGGGCTGGATCGGTGCGCCAAGTTTGACCCCAGCCAATGATTGCGCCGCGCCACTGGCGGCGATGGCGGCGGCTTGGGCACGCGCATCGGCATTGTTGATAATGTGTAACACGCTGCCAGCAGCGCTTACATCGACAAAATGATCAGCATCGGTCATGATGCCGGTTTTGTTTCCTTGATCGGTTTGAATATTAATTAGTTTCATAATTTATTTTTGGGGCGGCAAACGCCACCCATAACTCACATGATTGTTGATTGGCGAAACGAGGGGTGCATCATCAATGCTACCGCTACCAGATAAAGTGACGAGCCAAATATAAACAGAGCATCAATCGACATACCCATTTGTACCAGCCACACCCCAAGCATGGGCGCAATAAGGCCGCGTATACCGATGACGGTGCGTTGGAGTGCAGCATATTCATACGTTTGGTCATCGCGGGCTAGCTCGATGGTGCAATTTTGAAAAGCCAAATCAACTCCCGCCGAGCCTAAGCCTGCTGCAATAAAGGCCGGTAGCATCATGAGGCCATTACTGGCCAGCATGTGGCTAATGGGGATGATGGACAAAATGGCGAATACCACCCGCAAACCAATCACGCCATTAAAGCGGTCGAGAAAATGCCCCCACACCAAATAGCCAATTAGCCACGAAACTGATTGCACCGCCCCCAGCAAGCTCACTTCGGTATAAGACAAATTGAGCCGATTGACAAAGACTGCTGGGTAAAAACCAGCTGGAATGAGACCGCCAAAGCCAAAAAATGCCACCGCCAGCAAATAATATTGATAGCGCCGATCGTGTTTGAGCACCTGCCAAAGCTGGCTTGGGCTGCGTTTTTCTTGGGTGGGGGTGCTGCTTTCGTCAATTTGAATGCGGCTGAATAAACGCGCTGCCGCTACGCCACATAGCCCGCAAATGGGGAATAACCACACGTAACCCAGATTATCGAGCACCCAACCACAAATAGGCGTGACCAACAACATGCCGCCTGCCAAGCCGATGCGCACATAACCGAGCACCCGCCCGCGTATGTTGGCTGGGTAAATGAGTTGAATGACCCGTGTGTATGCCGGAGAGGGGAAGGAATCGAAGAAAAAGTAAAACACCGAAAGCAATAACATGATCGGTGCGCTGGCCGCAAGCCCCATCAATACAAAAAAACTGCGCCCAATGGCCCACACCGATGCCAAAAAGCCCGGCAAACCGCGTGCAGGTATAAACCGTGCCGTTAGTGGCACGAGCAAGAAGCCAATATAACTGGCGGATTGATAAAACGCGATCAATTCGGCTGACGACCCTAAACGTTGTAGCACGACCGGCACAAATAACAGGGCCGCGTGAAATGGACCATAGGCTAGCGAGGCCAAGAGTTCGATACGCATATTACTGCGCGCGCGGTTTGGCATCGGCCCGACGAGTGTATCTTCAAGACGAGTGAGAGGTTTAATCTGGCTGTTGGGCAGCATTGAAATTGAGACCAGTGTAACTCACACCCAATTGATTGTTCATATGCTATTTATTTGCTGTTCTTTGTGCTGCCAGCCACGCCTCAAATTCAGCTTTTGCATCGGCATTTAATGGGTAATATTTGCGCAAATCGCCGCCTTGGGCCAGTCTCATGCGTGTAAATTCTTCCCATTCGTTCTTTTCGTTCGACAACTTGGCGATTTCGGGCGCGAGGTGGGCGGGCACTGAGATCGCGCCGTCGTTATCGGCGATGATGATATCGCCTGGCATCACCAAAACACCGGCGCAGGCAATCGGCACATTTACCGCAAATGGCATGATTTTGTGCTGCCAACCATGATTGGGTGTTACCCCACGCAGCCACATGCCCATGTCGAGCTGTTCGGCGTGCGTCCAATCACGAATGCAGCCATCGATCACTACGCCCAAGCCGCCTTTGCCCATAAAATAGGTCAGCATCATCTCGCCAAACACGCCCGATGCCATATCGCCACGTGCATCCACCACAATAATGTCGCCGGGTTGGGCGTGATACATCGAATGGCGATGTAATTGTAGCTCGGTGTCGGCATATTCGCTGTTGGCGCTCATGTCTTCGCGGCGTGGCATCCATTGCAGGGTGATGGCTGGCCCGACCACGCTTTTGCCTTTTTTCCATGAGGTCAAGCCGGTCATGTGTGGGTTTTTGATGCCCAATTTATACAGCTCGCCACTGGCGGTGGCGCTGCCAATGCCCTCAAGCGCCTTAATAATCGCGGGGTCGGGGCGGGTGATATCTTGAATATTGAACATAATGATGTAAATTAAAGGGGCGATACCCCCAATTCAACTGCCAATTGGTTTAATTTGGTGGCGGTTTCTTCGGGTAAGGGGATGCCATTACTCAGACGTTCATGCCGTGTGCGTACTTCTGGCTCGCCGGGCAACAAGACTTCGCCGCCCTCGGTCGCCGCTGGTGCGGCTTTGATCGCCGTGCATACCCGTTCAACTTGTGCTAAATAATCGGGCATCGGCACAAAGGCATCGGGGCGCAATGCGATCATGAGCACGCCATTGCCCGGCCCGAAATCGGCAAAAAATGAGGCCGATGCACCAGACAGCAAGCCACCGAGCAACTCAACGATGACACCCAAGCCATAACCCTTGTGACCGCCCGATGGCAATAGCGCCCCACCACGCTGTAAAAAATCGGCGGGGTCGGTGCTAGGCTGCCCATTGGCATTGATGATCCAATTGGCTGGGGTGGGTAGGCCTTTGTCGAGCAACACGCTGAGTTTGTTGCCCGCCACGACCGAGGTCGAGGCATCAATCATGACCGGCGCTTGCCCATTGGCCCGCGGCACACCAATGGTAATGGGGTTTGTGCCCAACATGCGTGTTTTGCTGCCAAATGGAGCAACGCCGCTGCCCGAATTGCACATCGAAATGCCGATGACACCGGCGGCAGCAAAATATTCGGCATATTGCCCAACGCGCCCGATATGATGACAACGCTGTATCACGGCTGCTGCCACGCCATAGGTGTTGGCGCGTTCGATTAAACGGTCGCAAGTGAAATAACCGGCAGGCGGCCCCCAACCCAGCGCGGCATCTACAGTTAATGTGGCGAGCATGGGCGCGTTGGGGGTGACACTGGCGCGTGCCGCTTGGGCCACTTGCCCATTTTTTACGGCCTGCGCATAGCCCAACGCTAGTTGCACGCCATGCGAGTCGTGTCCACATAAGTTTGAGCCGACCAGCGATTTTGCCATTAGCGAAGCTAAATCTGCTGGCGTGCCCATCGCTGCAAATAGGCGGTCTATAAAATCAAGCAAGGCTTGATACGAATGGGTTTTCATGTTGTGTTATTTTTATTCGCTCGCCACGCTTCATATTCAACGCGGGCTTCGGCGCTAAGGGGGTAATATTGCTTGAGATGCTCGCCTTGGCGTAACTTCATACGCGTAAATTCTTCCCAGTCGCGTTTTTCGCTGGCGCGTTTGATCACTTCGGGGGCCATTTTGACTGGTACACAAACCGCGCCATCGCTATCGGCCACAATAATATCGCCGGGCATGACCAGCACATTGGCGCAGGCAATGGGCACATTTACTCCCCAAAACATCAGGTTGTTTTGCATCCCATGATTTGGCGTTACGCCGCGCATCCACACTCCGACATCGAGGTCTTCCATATCTGGCCAGTCGCGTAGGCAGCCATCAATGACCACGCCCGCGCCGCCATGTCGTTGAAAGAAGGTCATCATCATTTCACCAAAAATGCCGCCTTCCATCTCGCCCCGTGCATCGCAAACAATAATATCGCCGGGTTGGGTGGGATACATTACATAATGATGAAATAGGCCGCGTTCGCCATATTCTTTGCTATCGGTCATGTCTTGCCGTTTGGGCATACATTGCAAAGTGAGGGCCGGGCCAGCGATGGCTATGCCAGCTTTTGCTTTGCCTTTTTTCCAACAATTCAGGCCCGACATGTGTGGGCGTGTGACACCTAAATTAAATAGCTCACCTGCAGTGGTGGCGCTGCCAATGCGGCTTAATGCCTCGCATAGCGCCGGGTCGGGACGTTGAATATCAGTGAATACGGTGATATCGCGTATTTTGTCTGGGTTAAATATGGTCATAGTAGCAAGTGGCAAGTGGCAAGTAAAAAGTGGAAAGTAGAAAGTGCTAAGTGCTAAGTGGTGAATCTTCCAATTCGTAATTCTTCAACGCGCCATCCATCCGCCGTCAACGGCAATGGTTTGCCCATGAATAAAATCAGAGGCACGCGAGGCGAGAAAGACAGTTAGCCCGCCGATGTCGTCAGATTCACCCCAGCGCCCAGCAGGGATGCGCTCGCCAATTTGACGTGAGCGCACTGGGTCATTCATCAGTGCCACGTTCATGTCGGTGGCCATGTAGCCCGGCGCAATGCAATTGACATTGATGCCTTGGCTCGACCATTCGTTGCACAGCGCTTTGGTTAGCCCAGACACGGCATGTTTGCTGGCGGCGTAGGCTGGTACACGCAGCCCGCCTTGAAAACTGAGCAGCGATCCCATATTGATAATCTTGCCACGTTTTTGCTTGAGCATTTCGCGACCAAACACTTGACAAAAAATAAACACTGAACGCAAGTTGGTACTGATCAGTTGATCCCAATCCTCGATTGCATATTCGGCAGATGGGGTGCGTTTGGTGATACCGGCGTTGTTGACCAAAATATCCACGCGCCCAAATCGTGCCAAAGTTGCGTCTAACACTCGCTGGGCTGCATCGGTCTCGGCCACATCGAGCGACATGGTGAGCAATTCGCGGCCTGTCTCAGCGACAGCGGCCTCGACCTGAGTACTGTTGTCGGTGCGTTGCACATTCACAATATGTGCGCCTGCCTGTGCCAGTGCTTTGGCGGCACTGAGGCCCAACCCTCGGCTGCCGCCAGTGACGACAGCTACTTGTTGGTCGAGTCGGAAATCGTCTAATATCATTTTGTTTAAACCTCGGAGGTCTTAAAGACCTCCGAGGTTTTAGCGTTACTTCACATACTTCTCGATAATCGGTGCGAGCAGGCCACCGCCACCATTTTTGGCGAGGTTGCCGCCGTCCATTGGGATGATCGCGCCGGTAATCCAGTCTGAAGAATCGGAGGCGAGCCAAACCGACAGGCCTTTGATATCGTCGGGTTGACCGAAGCGCCCGCGTGGGATGCCATGCAAAAAGGTATCACGTAGGTAAGGGTCATTCTCCATGCGCTTTTCAAGGCCGCCGCTGCCCAAGACTTGGGCGGGTAAAATGGCATTTACCCGCACCCCGCGCCCGGCCCATTCGGTGCTTAGCTCTTTGGTCATGTGAATGACCGCCGCCATCGCCATGCCATAGACCGATTGGGTGCGCCCTAGCGAGCGATCTCCCGCAATGGAGCCGATGTTCATGATGCTGCCCTTGCCTTGTTTGAGCATGCGCCGCCCAGCATGTTGGCAGGTGTAGTAGCGCGAAATGACCAAATTGTGAAAGGTGATCTGAATATCGCTTAGCGCCATGTCTTCGGCGGGGCCAGCTTTGGCCTCGCCAGCCACATTGCCCAAAATATCAATACGCCCAAATTCGCGATCAACCGTCTCGAAAATATGGTCGATATGTGCAAAATCGGTGATATCGCCCGAGATTGGCAGTGCCCGCCGACCTAGTTGCGAGAGCTTGTGAGCGGTGGCTTCGTTGCCTTCTTTATTGCGGTCGAGCAAGACCACATCGGCTCCGGCTTCGGCCAAGGCCGTTGCCATTGCGCGGCCCATGCCTTGGGCTGTGCCAGTTACTACTGCTACGCGGTTGGAAAGATCGAACATTTTCATATAAATTAATGGAAGGACAAGGGATGAAGGATGAAGGATAAAGAATACTCAAAATTTTTCATCCTTTATCCTTTATCCTTTATCCTTTGCTTAAACGGAAAGCGCGTTTTAACGCTTGGGTTAACAATATTTTCGGGCAATGGCAAAGAGCCATTGAGCATGTCAACGATGTTTTGAATGCCGGCATCCATCATGTCGATTTTGGCTTGAATGGAGGCGCTGGCGGTGTGGGGTGACAAAATAACATTCGGGCAATCGACGAGCGGATGCACGGGCGGTGGAATGTGTTCGACAAAAATGTCGATTAAGCCATAGGTGTCGATGCCGGCCCCGCCGATGCGCCCTTCTTTGAGCGCCGCTACCAAGGCCCATTCATCAATGAGCAACCCGCGTGAGGTGTTGATGATGATGGCAGTCGGTTTCATTTTTGCCAACGCCGCCGCATCGATGATGTGGTGGGTGGCTGGGGTGAGCGGAATGTGCAGCGAGACGTAATCTGATTCGCGCAAGACGGTGTCGAGGTCAGTCATCTCTACCCCCAACGCATCGGCTTCATCACGCGGAGCATTTTTGTTTTGGCGGGTTGCCAGCACCCTCATGCCAAAGCCTTTGGCGCGGCGGGCGGTGTGCACGGCGCTGCGGCCAAATCCGACCAGCCCCAAGGTGCAAGCGCTCATGCGGTTGATGTTGGCGGTGTCGTGGCGGGCGCGGGCAAGGTCGCCATCCATCATGCCCTGATGTTGGCTGGCCAGCCGCCGATTGAAATGTAGCGCCATCGCCATAACATGATCAGCCATTTCTTCGATGCAAAAGAAAGGCGTGTTTGCCACTAAAATACCCAACTCGGTGGCGCGGGCCACATCAATTTTGTCGGTGCCAGTGCCAAAACGGGCAATGGCGCGGCATTTTTGCATGGCATCTACCACTTTGCGTGGCACTTTTGTGCCGATTAGGGCCACAATGTCGGCATCGGTGACAGCAGCGGCCAGGGCATCGGGGTCTTCGTCGTGCACTTGCGTCATGGGTAAACCCAATGCGGCATAGCGCTGTAGCTCATATTCACCGGGTTTAAACACCGATGCTGTGAGACGCACAATTTTGTATTGTGAAAACATATGCTTTCGCTTTTAGCCTTTGGTTGCGCCAGCGGTTAAGCCGCTGACAAAACGGTCGGTGAAGAAGAAATAGAGGATGGCAATGGGCACAGATGAAACAGTGGCGGCAGCCATTAGCGGGCCGATCACCATAAAATCGCCTTGGGCAAACGCGCCCATCACGCCGGTGGTGAGCATTCGGTTTTGTTCGCCGCTGGTGAGGGCAATCGAATAGACCAATTCGTTCCACGAGGCCGTAAATGAGAAAATGCCAGCCGTGATGATGCCCGAAATTGCCATTGGTAATGTGATGCGAACAATCGCGCCAATGCGGCTGGCTCCATCCACCATCGCGCATTCTTCTGGCTCGTGTGGCACATTTGCAAAATAGCCGCTGAGTAGCCAGGTGCAGAATGGGATGAGAAAGGTTGGATAGGTGATGTAGAGTGCGGATAAACTGCCGAGTAAGCCCCATTCTTTTAATATTTGCGCCAATGGCACAAACAAAAAGCCTTTAGGCGCAATATAGGTGATGAAGACTAAGGTTCCAGCCAGCGCCGCCCCGCGAAATTTGAGCCGTGCAATGGCAAAACCGGCCATGACTGAAATAATGACTGAGATGATGGTCGTGACCAGTGAGACGAATAGGGTGTTCCAGAACCACACAAAATAATTTTTGGTGGTAAACAACAGAGAGTAGTTGCTCAATGTGGGCGCTTTGGGAATGAGGAAATTGCCGGTGAAATCGTAAATTTCGGCCTCGGTTTTGAGCGAGGTGATGAAGCCCCAATAAAACGGGAACAGCAAAAAGATGAGAACGGCAGCGAGCGCTAGATAAAGTGGCGCTTGTTTAATGGCTTTGCGAGCAATTTGCGATGCATTCATAGCAGTTTTAATTGGGCAGGGGTTGGACCTGCCGGGTTAACCTTGTTGTTGGCGACGCACATTAATCAGCGAGGCGATGATCAACACCAGCAAAAATGGGAACATGGTCAT
>JAGWYZ010000149.1 GCA_018969115.1 Chloroflexota bacterium
GACTGGAATGCCTTCGGTGGTGCTCAGGTTTACTAACAAATCAATCGGTTGCTGTTGGTAATGTGCAAAAATAGCTTGCTGTGAAATTTGTCCCTTGATTTCCCATGATATGGGGGCGGGCAATTCAGCTTTTGCTTGCTGTTCGATAGGTTGGCGTAATGGGCCATCGCCAATATGCTGCCATTTAATTTTTAGGTGTGGTTTTTGCTGGCTAAATAAAGCCATTCCCTTAATCAATAAATGTACCCGTTTTAATGGGATGAGTGATGAACATGTCACGATTGACAATGGCTGATTTTCGCCGATGCTATTGACAAAGCCACTGGGTTTTATGCCTAAGCGGCTAACTATCGATATGCCGTTTAATTCTCCAAATTGCTGCTGTAAATGCGTTAACGCATGTTGCGAAATAGGTAAAAGCACGTCTAAATGATCTAAGGCTTGTTTTTGATACGGAATATAACGACCTGGGTAATCATTTTCATAAACATCAAACCCATGAACCCGCGACACCAATTTAATTTGTTGCTGTTCTTTTATTAACCCAATTCCTAGTGTTATGCCGGTTAAAAAATAGGTGTAGCACAAGGTTTTTGTGGTTGGGTCAGCGGTTTTTAAATAAGCGCCAAGCCAATGTTGAACCTGAAAGCAATGAAACGACGCACGTAAAAAACGCTTTAAAGCCCTTGGCTGGGTAATGCGCCTAAAGCGTTTGATCAATTCTTTATAAAATACGCTAGCGATTAAAATACGAAATAGGTTAATGATATTACTTGCCAAACCCATTCTATTTTGCGCAAATGATGTGATCACTGTAACGTTTGAAGGCAAGATGCGTTTTGTTTTGCCTTTTACAATCAGGGGAATAACCTTAATCGATTCAAATTTACGTGATAAAAATTCTAACTCAGTTTGTAAAAATGGTTCACTATTTCCGTAAGGGAATTGTTCTGTGAAGATAAGTAACTGTGAGCTTGGCAAGATGTTACGAGTATATACTTTTAGGCACAGTGTCATCAATTGATGATACTGTGTTTCTTAATAATGCCTCAATTTGCTGACCTAGACCTTAGCCCGAACCACATCGAACTCGCCCGCCGTGCCAAGGCGGGGCAATATATCGACTTGACGAGTAGTAACCCCACTCAGCATGGGCTGCTTTTTCCACCTCAAATTTTGCAAAATGCGGCGGCTGGCTATTGGCACGCCCGTCAATATGACCCTAACCCACGCGGGCAATTACCCGCCCGCCAAGCCATTGCCAATTATTACGCCAGCCGCAATTGCACCATCGACCCTGAACATATTTTTATCACGGCCAGCACCAGCGAAGCCTATGGCTTGATATTTGCATTGTTGGCTGAGCCGGGCGATAACGTCATCGGCCCCAGCATTACTTACCCGCTTTTCGAGCATCTTGCCGCCTTATATCACGTTGAATTGCGTGCTTATGCGCTCGATAAAACGTTTGATTGGCAAATTGATCCCTCGCATTTTTATCATGCGATCGACCCACGCACACGGGCCATGTTAGTGGTTTCGCCACATAACCCAACTGGGGCCACGTATCAGTTGCAATCACTGATCCGACCCGATATTCAACATTTGCCGATTGTGTGTGATGAAGTATTTGCCGAATTTGCCTTTGGCATGGCCCGCACGCCACCCATGGCAACCCAGTGCCCCAATTCGCCTGTGTTTATGTTAAATGGCATTAGCAAGATGTTTGCTTTGCCCGACCTAAAATTGGGTTGGATTGCACTAAACCCGCTTGCTGCCGAGCAATTTGCCGAACGATTGGAGTTGATAAACGATACATTTTTGAGCGCAAACGCGCTCACCCAATTTATGTTGCCTGGCATTTTTGCTCAAGGCATGACATTTGTGACCGAGATGCGCAGCCAAATTAACGCCAACCTAAAGTGGGCTTTGGCACAATTGCGGCAATGTCGGCGGGTGCGGGTGCACAGTCCAGATGGCGGCTATTATCTTTTTCCCGAAGTGCTCGACTGGCCGGGCAGCGCTGATGATTTAATTCTAAATCTGCTCGATGCTGGGGTTTTTGTCTACCCGGGTTATTTTTACAATTGCGATAGCGGCAAGCACATCATGATTTCGTGCTTGACCCGCCCAGATCAGTTGCGAAAAGGGGTGGGGCGGTTAATGGATGTATTAACGCGCTAAGGATACAAATTAAAAAGAGATGCCGCTTTCGCAATCTATCTCTCACAGTGTGGCTATGAAGGATAGATTGCGAAAGCGGCATCTCTTTTTAATTACATTTAGGCTGGTTCTATCGATGGCAAGCCATCAAATTCACCAGCGGGTGGCAAATCACCCATCAATGGGTTGTTAACCAACATATCGGGCAATGTCTGTTGTGGCAACATCATAGACCCGTCTTCGTTCACACCCATCATCTTCATTTCGGCCTCGCGGGTTAAGCTTGGCTTCTGTGGAATATCAAATTGTGGCAAGATCACGCCTTCGAAGTTATCGGCAATTAAGTTGCGTGAACCCGTGCCAGCCGGAATTAGCTTGCCCAAGATGACGTTTTCTTTCAGACCGACCAAATCATCGCGCTTGCCTTCAATGGCTGCTGTTGCCAACACCTTGATGGTGTGTTGGAACGAGGATGCTGACAAGAATGAATCGGTTGCCAATGAAGCCTTGGAAATACCCAACAAGACGGGTTGCCCAGTGGCGGGGCGGCGTCCATTGGTTGCCAATTCTTCGTTAACGCGTGCCAATTCGAGGCGGTTAATCAAATCACCGGGCAGGTAATTTGAATCACCGGGCGATGTAATTTGCACGCGATTCATCATCTTGCGAATGATGATTTCAAAGTGCTTATCGTTAATGTTCACACCTTGCGAACGATACACTTTTTGCACTTCGCCCAACAGATAATATTGACAAGCGTCACGACCCAACACCTTCAACATCATGTGTGGGTTCTTGGTGCCTTCAGTCAATGGGTCACCTGCTGTAATCATTTGCCCTTCACTCACGAGCAAGCGCATCGCCGGTGGCACTTCATATTCAACTTGTTCGCGCTTTTCATACACAATTGCGACTGTCAAGCCATCAATAACGACGCGACCACCATGTTCGCATTTTATCTCTTGATCACCCTTGGTTGCAATCACATCTTTGTCTTTCACTTCAAACCCTTCGCGGACTTTAATATCCCAGCCCCCCGGAATTTGATATTCATCACGTTGCAATTGTGAATCGACAATCTCTAGGCGGCGGATGCCCCCTTCGAGACGCTCGATATGTAATTTGCCCGAAATATCGGACATAAGCGCTTCGGCCTTGGGTTTCTTGCGGGCTTCAAGCAATTCTTCAACACGCGGCAAACCTTGGGTAATGTCGCTCGATTGCGATGCCACGCCACCAGAGTGGAAGGTGCGTAAGGTCAACTGCGTGCCCGGCTCACCGATCGATTGCGATGCAATAATCCCAACCGCAGACCCAATGGCGATTAATTTGCTGCGAGCAAGGTCACGGCCATAGCACAATTGGCACATACCAGTTTCAAGTTCGCAGGTCATGGGTGAACGCACAAAGACTTCTTGCACCTTCGCTTGGGCGATCGCATCATTTAGATTTTCGTCGATGATTTGATCGCGTTCGACAATAATGGCCCCCGTCTCTGGGTGCAAGACAGCGGCGGCAGCCACACGCCCAAAAATACGCTCACGCAATTTCTGACCACCGACATCTTCATTGGCACGCATCCAAATCCCATTCATCGTGCCACAATCGTGCACATTAATGATGACATCTTGGGCTACGTCACACAAACGTCGGGTCAAATAACCAGCGTCAGCCGTTCGCATGGCGGTGTCGGCCAAACCTTTGCGCTGACCGTGTGTCGAGATGAAGAATTCCAAGGCATCCAATCCTTCGCGGAAGTTGGAGCGAATGGGCAAAGCGATGATACGACCCGATGGGTCAGCCATCATGCCACGCATCCCAGCGAGCTGCGCAATGGGGCCGAAACCACCTTTGGTTGCGCCCGATGTTGCCATAATCGACAAGTTGCCGACTGGGTCAAGCGTCTTGCGCACTTCGGCGGCCACATCATCTTTGGCTCTGGTCCAAACGGCAATCGTATTGGTTTCGCGCTCATCTTCCGTCATCATGCCACGGCGATATTGGCGGTCGATGCCACGCACTTCGGTATCGGCAGCTTCTAGCAAGCCGTTTTTAGCTTCGGGTACTGTAATATCGCTAATGGCGATACTGACACCTGAGCGGGTGGCATATTTAAAGCCAATGGTTTTGATATCATCCAAGAACTTAACGACATCTTCGTGACCTTCTTCACCCAATACTTGCACAGCCAAGCCCACCAACTTTTGTAATTCACCTTTGTCAATGGTCTTGTTATAAAACTGCATTTTGCTTGGCACAATGCGGTTAAATAAGGCACGTCCAACCGTCGTCTTGACAATCCGCTTTACTGGTTCGCCATTTGGATAACGCACACCTGCATCATTGAAATAGGTGGTTGAAAGCAACGAAATATTAGCGTGAATATGAATTTGACCTAAAGCATAGGCCAATTCAAGCTCATCGGTATTACTAAACTTGCGGCCCGAACCTTTTTGTTCGACTGGCTCAGTCATGGTTAGGTAATATGTGCCTAACACCATGTCTTTGGTTGGCGATACCACAGGTTCGCCGTCGCTGGGCTTAAGCAAGTTGTTCGATGAAATCATCAAACGACGTGCTTCGTCAATCGATTTACGCGACAATGGCACGTGAACAGCCATTTGGTCGCCGTCGAAGTCGGCGTTGAACGCACCACATACCAGTGGGTGCAAATGAATGGCCTTGCCTTCCACTAACACTGGTTCAAAGGCTTGAATGCCGAGGCGGTGCAGGGTGGGGGCACGGTTGAGCAACACAGGGCGCGTTTTGATGACATCTTCCAACACTTCGTAAACTTCTGGGCGTTCGCGTTCGATCACGCGCTTGGCCCCCTTTACGTTGTTGGCGTAGTTCAATTCGACTAACTTTTGAATGACAAAGGGCTTGAATAATTCAAGCGCCATGCTCTTTGGCAACCCACATTGATTCATGCGCAAGGTGGGGCCAACCACGATCACCGAACGACCGCTATAGTCTACGCGCTTGCCCAACAAGTTACGGCGGAAACGTCCTTTCTTGCCTTTAAGCATGTCGCTTAATGACTTCAATTCACGGCGACCACGACGGCTGAGGGCCTTGCCACGTTGGCTATTGTCAATCAGGCTATCGACGGCCTCTTGCAACATGCGTTTTTCGTTACGCACAATTACATCAGGCGCACCCAGCTCAAGCAAACGCTTGAGGCGGTTGTTGCGGTTAATGACACGGCGATATAGATCGTTTAGGTCCGATGTCGCAAAGCGCCCACCATCTAATTGCACCATTGGGCGCAATTCGGGTGGAATGACCGGTAAAATGGTCAAAATCATCCATTCTGGGCGGTTGCTGCTCTTGCGCAACGCCTCGACAATGCGCAAACGCTTGATGGCTTTTTTCTTTTTAACTTTGCTTAGGCTGGTGCGCACTTCGCGCCATAATTCCTTCGCCATCACATCCAAATCCATGCGACGCAAAATCTCATAAAAGGCTTCTGCGCCCATGTCGGCCTTAAATACCTGCGAATACTTGAGGCGCAATTCTTTGACTCGCGCTTCGGTGAGAAAGTCGGCGACTTTGAGCGTTTGCAAGTCTTCGCGGTCAGCGGTATAGCGTGAAGTTAATTGCTCAATTTCACCGGCCAAACGATCAGCAATCACGCGGGTTTCGTCATCGACCTTGCTTTGCAAAATTTCGATCTCACCACGCATTTTGCTGGTTTCACGTTCTTTTTCTTCGATGATGCTGCTCTCGGCTTGGTTTAGCGCTTCTTTAACAGCAGTGTTTAGCGCGTTAATGTGCAGGCGGTTGACTTCATCGCCTTCTGCGGCAATGATGATATTGGTCGGCTCAAACACAATGGGCACACGAATTGTCTTGCCTTGTTTGGCCTCAATTTCGCGTTGCAAGCGTTGGGCAGCTTTCATGATTGGCTCAGTTGCATCGGCCAATTGCTCGTCATATTTGTTAATGGTTTCTTCGAGCGTCTTTTGCGCATGCACCAATTGCTTTAACAATTGGCCGCTGGCGCTGTCTTCTTGGGCCTTGGTTTTGGCTTCTAAATCGTTGCTGCGGCGTTCATATTCTTCTTGCAAACGGCGCAATGCCTTTTGGCGGGCATCTTCATCTACATAAATGACGATGTATTGAGCGAAATAAAGCACACGGTCTAAGTTACGGCGTGTAATATCGAGCAATGTGCCCAAGAATGAGGGAACACGACGCGTATACCATACATGTGCAACTGGGGCAGCTAAATTGATATGCCCCATGCGTTCACGTCGTACTGAGGCTTTGGTCACTTCGACCCCACATTTGTCACAAATAATGCCCTTGTAGCGGATATTTTTATATTTGCCGCAATAGCACTGGTAATCACGGGTTGGGCCGAAAATGGCTTCGTCGAATAACCCATCTTTCTCGGCGCGTAAGCGACGATAGTTGATTGTTTCTGGCTTGGTGACCTCGCCATATGACCACGAACGAATTTGCTCGGGCGAAGCGAGGCTGATACGAAGGGCTTTAAAATCTTTTAGTTCCATCGTTAAATAAAATAAAAATCAGATCTGGTGAAACACTAAGAGGCGCAAGCGATAAAAGTATCGCCTGCGCCTAGTTTTTACCATGCGGAAAACTCCGATGACACACCTAATTGAAGTAGAGGATTGTATCACATTTGCATGGTGTGTCAAGAGTTAAAAACGATGTTACGATGTTAGACGTTTTAAACACGATTATGCTATTTTTGAAAAGGCACAAAACCTACGATTGATCTTTGGGAAGATTTGTGGTTTTCGAAGATATTTTACGAGCAAGGTATCTTCTCAACCATTCAGGGTAAACCTAAAAGAGGTAATGTCAAAAATTTGTTTTATTCCCCCTGTTTTATTGATAAGCTGCCAAGCAAGGGCTATGGGAAGCAAGGGAGTAAAAATACGATTTGTTTTTATTACTATAAAATGGCCTCATGAGAGGACTTCCTGATGTGCGGCGGAAATTAGATCGATTAAATGATCAAATTATTGGCCGATTGCAAGACCGTTCGCGTTTTTTACTGAATACTGCCATTTATCGCCCCGATGGTATTCATATTGAGGGAAAAAAAGGGATGCGTTTTCTTGATCATGCTTTGGCCGGGATCGAAACGTATCATGCGACATTGGGGCGTTTTCGCTTCCCAGATCAATACCCATTGTATCCTGAAGCAGTGACCGAAGCACCGGTGAAATGGTCATTCGATATGCCAGCTATCCCGACGGTCAATTTATCAATTCAAGATGATATTATCGATTTTTATATAAAGCTATTGTCGGAGATTTGTGAATTGGGTGATGACACAACCACCTACGGCGAAGCTGCTTATGTGGATGCGGATATTGTTGTGTTAATGCATGAGCGTATTAATATGGGGCGTTACGTGGCTTATTTTAAATTTATGCAAGATCCAACTGTACTGAATTTATTGGCGCAGCCAGAGCAATTGCGAGCAGCCTTGACGGTGAAAAAACGCGAAGATGAGGTTATCGCCGCAGCCGTGCGCAGCGCCGAGCAGCGGGGGCTGGATATGCATGTTATTGCAAAGATGTTTCGTTGGATGATTGATGAAACGTTGGATTTAGAAGTTGAGTATTTGCGGTTACTGAAGGGGTAGGGTTGCAGGTTGCAAAGTAGCAGGTTGCAGGTGGCAAAGTTGCAACCTGCAACCTGCCACTCTGCCCAATTTATTTAAAATGACAACACGTATATTAATTTCGTCGGGTACAAAATGGGAAGCTATTGTGGGGTATTCACGTGCGGTGCGGGTGGGTAACACAATTGAGGTTGCTGGCACGACTTCGGTGGATGTGGATGGGCACGTAATTGGGTTAGGTGACCCTTATTTACAAACAAAATTTATTTTGAGCAAAATAGAGAAAGCTTTGCATGAAGCTGGCGCAACGATGGCGCAAGTGGTGCGCACACGTATATTTTTAGTCGATATGTCTCATTGGCAAGCGGTGGGGCGGGCACATGGTGAATTTTTTCAGGTGATAAAACCGGCATCATCGATGTTGGAAGTGAAAGGGTTGATTAGCTCTGAATTGCTGGTCGAGATCGAAGCTACCGCCATTCTTTGATATCCAGCTTCGTGTGCGTCCCCAGACACGCATTTTAGTTTGCTCAAACTATGCGTCTGGGGCGCGCACTAAACATGGTCGTTATTTTCTTGGCGTTTACTCATTTGAATCGATTAAAGTTATGACGAAATGATGAATGATATTCTTGATTTAATGCGTATGCGGCATAGTGGTCGCGCTTATCACCCAAACCGAAGTGTTAGCGAAGTGGATTTGGCGGCAATGTTAGAGGCGGCGCGTTGGGCCCCATCGGGTGGCAATGGTCAACCTTGGCGTTTTAAAATTGCGCGACATGGCACCCCAGAATTTGAAGCCATGCACGCCATTCTGGCTGCCGGTAATAAAGATTGGGCCAAACATGCCTCATTGTTGGTTTTAACGGCGGCTGAAGTGCGGCGTATGAACGCTAAAGGCGAATTGACGGAAAACCGCACCGCTTTTTTTGATGTAGGCATGGCAAATTTTGCCTTGAATCTCGAAGCGGTGCGACGTGGGCTGATGGTGCATTTTATAGGTGGGTTTAATGTGGCTGCTGCTCAACAATGGTTGCCTGAACATGTTGTGCCGGTCTGTATGCTTACTATCGGCTACGAAGGCGATGGGACGTTGTTGTCTGATTCGCTACGTGAGCGCGAAAAAGCCCCGCGTGCTCGTAAAGAATTAGACAGCTTGCTCATTCATAGCTAAACGTTGGTGCGAAAAAATTACCCATACTGCTACTGTATGACGCCATTAAAAGCGCTGTAACTTATTTCTAAAACACAAGATGCCTTACATCTGTGCCTTGGTAACGGCGCGTGGCATTTTGTGGATATACATAGAAGTGAGTTATGACGCAATTCAACAAGCTCATCTTCGCTATCATCAGTTCCCCGTTTCACAAATTACTGGGGCCAAACTTTGCCCTCATCATGTTTGTTGGGCGCAAAAGCGGGTAACCCATCTCTACCCCAATTAACATTTCGTATTTTGACGGGGCTTAATTGAATAATCAGATTGAAAAAGCGCCCATGGTGGCGCAATCGCCAATGTGCATGTGTCGGGCAAATCATTTTTGGCATTGGCGCAAGCTTTTCGCCGCTATTTTCAGGTTAACCCGAGTTTGGCACGATCATTTTTGGTCAAGGTGTCGAATAATGGTGGTCTTGACACAGCTGATTTGCAAACGCTGATTAATGAGCGCGTTATGGTTCAATTGTAGTTTTTACATAATCATGCAGAATAACTTCAGATGTAGTACTGAAGCACGAGGCCCTAAATCAAAATCTCAGTATACACTGCCTCTAAACGATCAACAATATTGCTCCAACTGTAATCTTCGGCATAACAGGCAGCGCGATGCCCCATGCGGCGGCGAAAAGCATCGTCGGCCAGCAAATGTTCGATGGCATTGGCTAGCGTAACGGGGTCACGCGGGGGCACAAGGTAGCCGGTTTCTTCATGGCGCACTAATTTGCTCAAGCCGCCCACGTCTGAAGCGATGACGGGTGTGCCACAGGCCATAGCTTCAAGCGCTACCATGCCGAACGATTCGTAGTGCGAAGGCATGACGACACAATCGGCGGCAGCCAAATAATTGGGCAAGGTATCTTGATCTTGTGCGCCCAGAAAGGTGATGACATCGTCTAAATGTAATTCGCTGCGCAGCTTGTGCAGGCGGGCCATCTCGGCATTGGTTTGTAACCCAATCTGGCTCGAATCACCGCCAATAATGACGACTGACAACCCACACAACGCACATTCTGCCCCACGATCACGCATAATGGCAATGGCACGAAATAAGGTATCGATGCCTTTGAGTGGCTCGACTCGCCCCGCAAACATAATGAGCCGATGGTCTTGGGGCGCATCGATGATTTGTTTGGCATAAGTTTGGTCGATGGGTCTGAATCGTGACAGATCAACCCCGGGTGGCACGATACGAATGCGGGATGAGCCAGCCCCATACATATGCACCAGTTGGTTCCATTCCACCTCGGTGGCTGCGGTGATGCGGTTGGCTACATTGCAAATATGACATTCATTGAGCAGGCGTTCTTCACTTTCACGATCTTGATCGCGCTCGGCAATTTGGTTTTTTAGCTCGGCGAGCGTATGAAATGTTTGCACAAATGGCACGCCCCAGCATGGTTTTAGATGCTCGGCAACCAGCCCCGAAAGCCAATAATGGGCGTGCATGAGATCGTAGCCATGATCTTGCGAAAGCATTGAGATGCGGTCTGTTTGTGAGGTGCGTGAAAATTGACAGATCCAATCTGTAAATTCAGGCACATATTTGATGAAATCATTTTTGGGCACAGGGCCTTCGGGGCCAGCCGGAACATGAATGACCCGAACATCGGGGTGGATGCGTGTGTCGATGCGTTGTAAGGTTGGGCTGGTGCTGCGGGTAAAGACATCGACCTGCACCCCGCGTTGTGCAAACTCACGGGCGGCTTCGCGCACAAATACATTCATCCCACCCGCATCTTTGCCGCCCAAGGTGGCCAGTGGTGA
>JAGWYZ010000150.1 GCA_018969115.1 Chloroflexota bacterium
TTAGAGAGTGTTTCTTAAATCAAATTTCACTTTTTTGTCAGCTGAAATTACGTGGTTTTATCAAATCAGAGAGCATATTTAGACAAAACGAATGCCGAAATCACTATCTCAGCGTTGTTATGGGGCGGCGTTGCCGCCCCATAACAACGCTGAGATAGTGATTTCGGCGAAAAATTGTTTTAAGAAACACTGTCTTATAACAAAAATTTGTTTTTAACTTGTTCGCTGATCACGAAAATCATAAAGTTTGAGGTCGATAAGCGTAATCGGCGAGATTAAGCCATGCGACACTGTTCCCCAATGCAGTCGCACGCTATCATAAAAATAGGGCGAAAGAACATCTGCTGCATATGGATGTGGCTGGACTTCGCGCCATTTTGTAATTCCTTCAAAATCTTTTAACACTATTAAATTTCCCCAATTTCCATCGGGCAATTTCATCGAGCTATAACTAACAGCATAAGCAAATCGAAATAGACCTTGCACCAATTCAACATCCATCTTGTCAATTGCTGTCACCACCGAATTAGAGCATTGCCAATTACGCTGACCAAAGAAGCCAACTACTGCCAAGGCCTGTCCTGACCTCAGTGCCTGCGGATCGATAACAACGATTCGGTGGGCTGGCTGGTCGTTTAACGCAAAAAAATAAGTGCCGATTTCAGTCACGTTTGGCATATTTGTCAGCAGGGTTTGGCGCATATACTCAAGTGCCGCAAGGTCATGCGCGGTGTGTTGTGGATGTGCAAAGTCGCGTTCACGCTCGGCAGGCGAGAGCGTTACCCAACGGGTGGTGGCGGCTTTTTGGCGAATGTCGTCATAATCGGCATCATGCACTGCTACAAACCGTGCAATACCAGCCTCAGCTAACAATTCCCGCCCATCCAGATCTGTATGCATGTTCAACAATGCTTCGCTTAATTGCTTTTTTACGGTCAGTGGCGCATTTTTTTGAATAACAATGGGTGGGATTGGACTGGGGCCAAGCACGGCCACATTGCGCAATTGCCCGATAAGGTTTGGGTCTAGCACCTTTGCACGTTCAAGCACAGTGCTATCGATAGCGGCAGCATCGGCTTCGCCTGCCAACACTGCGCGAATGGCGTTAGCATGTGACCCCACTGCGAAAGCGTTGCCAAAATAAGCATGGGTTTCACCCATTTGATGCAAATGAGCGCACACAATGGCATGACCCGAAAACGATACCCGTTCGTTAAACGCCCAGCATTTGCCGCGCAAATCGGTAAAATGGTGAATGGGGCTATCGGCCCGCACAATCACATCTGAAAAGTAAACCGGCTGATGGTGATAGCGGGTGGCAGCCATGATCGGCGCAGCCAGCAAATCAAATTGAGTCGATTTGTGGGTATAGATCAAACCACACATCATGCCAAAAGTGGCATTGCCAGTGTTAAACAATTGTTCACGGGCGGCCCAATCGGGCAATGCCAAATAATTGAGCGGAATTTGAGTGCGCAGGCTAAGAGATGCGACTAAACGGGCATAAATCGCATCCATATTGCCCGCCAAAGTAGAAGTAACATTTAATGATTGCATTTTCTGAGTAGAATCTTACCCCAATGAACACACAATTAACCAATGACAAAGCTCACCAAGACCTTGTTATTATTGGGGCTGGGGTGATGGGGCTGATGACGGCCTATTATGCAGCACCATTTGCTCGCAAAATTACCATTATCGAACGCCATTGCATCGGGCATTTGCTCGCTTCGTCGACCGGCGAAACGCGTTCTATTCGTAATGACTATCTTGACCCATTTTATGCACGGCTGGCGCACGAAGCCCGCACGTTATGGGATGCGCTACAGCGCACGACAGATGAGCAATTGATTGTCGAAACGGGTTGTTTGAATATCGCCAAGTCCGCCATCACGCCCAACCTGAATAAAACGTATGCGGCCTTGGCTCACAAAAATATTGCTGATCTTGGTTTTGCTTGCCGCGAATTTGACCGCGCCGCTTTGCAAGCCACTTACCCGCAGTTTGATGCCGATTATGCTTCGCTCGATATTCATGCTGGCATAACGGCGTTGCCCGCCATTCGCCGCACATTATTAGCCCATGCCCGTGCCAACAATGTACAAATTCTCGAAAACACCGATGTGCAGCGTATTATCGAAGGGGCCGATGGTGTAACGATTGAGACGGCTACCAACACCATTTATGCCCGTAAAGCGGTGCTATCGCCGGGGCGTTGGATCAATGAATTGTTGCCAACGATTAATGGCATCGGCAATTATCGTTTGCCACTGACCATGGTGAAGCCCGATTGGGCCTATTTTGTGCCACCGGCAGGGCAAGCCCATTTGTATAACACCGATACATTGCCCGTGTTTGCTTATTTAGATATTGGGGCTTATGGTCACCCTATTTATCTCGGGCATATGCCGGGTTTAAAGGTCGGGTTTTATCATCCAGCAGATTTTGATCCAGTGACATCGGTCATTCAGCGCCCCGAAGATTTCATCCGCGAGTGTTTGCCGGGGTTTACCCAAATTGAGCGGATCGATGACCCGATGATGGAAAGCTGCTCATATGACATGGTTTCGGATGACCATTTCATCATTGGCGCGTTGCCGGGTTATCAACACCTGATTTTGGGGTCAGGTTGGCGTGGCACAGGTTACAAATTTGCGCCACTGTGTGGCAAAATTTTGGCGCAATTGGCCTTGCATCATGGCACCATTTATGATATTCGGGCATTTGACCCAGCGCGGTTTGTTAGATAGGGCGAAACGCTGCATTGCGTTTTTGATGTCCTATTAAAGCCACAATTTGTCTGTCACAAAGCGCACGAAGCACACAAATAGTTTATAAAAATACCTTCTTTGTGTGCTTTGCGGGCTTTGTAAGAAGTTTTTGTATGGATGAAAATAGTTTTTATCCTAAGTTTTACAATAAATGAAGCTCATGGGCTTAGGTAATTGGCAACCCCAAGTTTTGATAGATATTTCTAATGTGAGTTTTAACTGTGTTTATTGATATAAACAATTGGTCAGCAATTTTTGAACGGGTGAAACGTTTAGCAAGGAAGACTAATATCTCTGACTCACGGCCAGAAAGTAAATCGGCGTTATGGTGGCTCAACCAGAATTCAGGGGGTTATAACCTAACGTAAAAAGATGTAAAATAAAAAGCGAAATTATAGAAGATGTCATCCATACTTTCAATCCCCTCGCCATCTCGCCCGTGAATTCATTCACGGGCAGGCAATCGCAAATTGGCAAAGGTATTGATCGACATTTGATAATTTTAACCAAATGGCCATATGTTTATTTTTTGTTAGTCATTGTTGTATCAGTGTTGATTTGCCAAAACCAGCCGCAGCCAAAATAAGCATTAATTTTTTAGACAACCCATGATCAAGTTTTTCTAGCAAATGCTTACGTAGCCCCCAATTCGGGCGTGTCCAAATTTCACGATTAGGGTTAATTATTGGCATCAAAAAATGAGGGGCAAGAAATATCAAATCGAAAACGATTTATTACAACTATGCCGTAACAATTTGCCGTTTTTTGTTTTATAGCGCACATTCCAAGGTAATCTAGTTTTTGGGGGAGGGTAGCAAAATCGACAAAACTATTTTAAAATGATCACTTTATTTGCCCACAATCAGAATTTGTAGGGTGTGGCTGAGCACCCGTACTGCCCGTTCAAATTCGGCAATTTCGATATGTTCGATAGGCGTATGATCAAGTGATGAATCGCCGGGACCATAGGCCACGACTGGACAATTCCAAATAGGCCCCACCACATTCATGTCCGAGGTGCCAGATTTGTCTTTAAAGGCTGGACGCATTTTTTCGTTACGGATGGCATCGAGAAAAGCCCGCGCCAATGTGCTATCTTTGGCCGAGCGATAGGCCGGCTCAAAGCCCAAAAATTTCATCGAACATTCGGGCGAGCCACCCATTGGCGAATCACCACTGTTCGATTGCAATTGATAAGTCGCAATTTCACGCCCCATGGCCTGCGGGTTCATCTCTAGCGGCAAACGCAGTGCTAGCCGCACGTCACACCATTCTTTTAACCCATCATCCCCCGATATAATTTTGCGAATCGAGGGCAAAATGCGGTCAAACGCCTTAGCTTTGCCTTCGTTATAACGTTCGGCAAAACTATTGACCCAATTCCACAAGCCAATAGCGGCCTCGCTGGGGTTGGCCCCGGGAATCGATGTGTGTTGCGATTCACGCTCAAAATGAGCATCGACCAACAAACGACCTTTATAGCCTAATGTCACCGCATTGGTGCCGCTTGGCTCGCCAATAATACACATTTCGGGTTTGTAGCTGCGGGCCACATAACGCGCCCCTTTCGCCGTAGCCGATTCTTCTTCGACTGCCCCAATCACCACCAATTGCCAATCGGTTGAGGGCAAACGCAACATCGGGCGACCATCCTCGCTTTTGCGGCCTGTATCAAAAGCCGCCGCCGCCGCTAAAATAAAGGCACACAATGGGCCTTTGGCATCAACCGACCCGCGCCCATACAATACATTACCTTCATAGCGAATGGGCACATCGCCACCGACGGTATCCATGTGCCCCAACATCACCAGTTGGCGCGTGCCGTTGCCAATTACCCCAACAGCATTGCCAGCCGCGTCGATATGCGACTTAAAGCCACGTTTATGCATTTCATCGCGCAAAAATTCGGCCACATGGCGTTCTTGCCCACTCAACGATGGTATTCGTATACATTGCTCTAAAAATTCGATCATTTTGACCTAATTATAAGGAGTGCTGAGTCCTGAGTCCTGAGTTTTAACTTATCTACTCAGCACTCAGCACCCAGCACTCATATACAATTTAGGCATGTCAAACCTAAAAACACTCGCATTAAATTATCTCGATCAAGCTCAACCCGCACTCAATGACATTGCCATCGATATTTGGCATCATCCCGAAATCGGATTACAAGAAAAATATGCCTCGCAACGCTTGGCCGATGTTTTGGCCGAAGAAGGTTTTGAAGTTGAAACGGGGGTTGGGCAAATGCCGACAGCTTTTATGGCGAGTTGGGGCGAAGGCGGCCCGACTATCGGCATTTTGGGCGAATATGACGCATTGCCGGGTTTATCGCAACAAGTTTGCGCCGACAAAGCCCCAGTTGTAAACGGTGGCCCCGGGCATGGTTGTGGGCATAATTTGTTTGGCACTGCCAGCATGGGGGCCGCCATCGCCCTGCGTCGCGCCATGCAAGCCACCAAAACACCGGGCAAAGTGGTGTTTTATGGTTGCCCAGCCGAAGAAACCTTGGTCGGCAAAACCTTTATGGCCCGCGCAGGGGTGTTTAATCAACTCGATGCGGCCTTGGCATGGCACCCGGCCAATGTCAATACCGTTTCATTGGCCGGCTCTAGCTTGGCTATGAACTCGTTTAAGGTAAATTTTTATGGCATGGCAGCCCACGCTGGGGCAATGCCTCACATGGGTCGTAGCGCACTCGATGGCTGTATGCTGATGGATGTGGGTGTCAACTATTTGCGTGAACATGTCGTCCCCGAAGCCCGTATTCACAGTGTCATTACCAGTGGCGGGGGTGCGCCCAATGTAGTGCCAGCCTATGCCCAAATTTGGTATTTTGTGCGTGCACCCAAGCGGCATCAGGTGGCCGAAATTTATGCGCGGGTGCTCGATATTGCCAAAGGCGCGGCTTTGATGAGTGGCACAACTTACGATGTCGAATTTTTGACTGGATGCTACGAGTTGCTGAATAACCGCACCATCGGCGAATTGATGTTAGCCAATATGCAGTCGTTAGGGGGTATTAAATTTGACGCTGCCGACTATGAATTGGCCCGAAAATTACAAGCCAGCGTGCCAGCCGAAATGCGTTTGAGCGACACTGAAATGACCCTTAAACATCTTGCGCCCGGCACTACGGCCCAAGATTTAGGTGATGTGTTATGTGAAAACGTGCTTGCCCCCACTACGCATCATGAGGTAATGCCCGGCAGCACCGAGGTGGCAGATGTCAGCCAAATTACACCCACCGGCAATTTGGTCACAGCTTGTTTCCCACATGGCACACCGGGTCACAGTTGGCAGCTCACGGCGGCGGTTGGTTCGGGGATTGGGCTAAAGGGCATGATGTTGGCCACTCAAACGATGGCGTTGACGGCAGCAGATCTGATTAGCGATGCCGCAACCTTAGCCAAAGCTAAGGCCGAATTTTCGTTAGCGACAGGCGGGCGCACTTATGTAACACCGTTGCCAGACGGGGCTTTTCCGCATTAAATTGGCGGCATATTTATAGGGTAAGGGCAAGTCTATGACCCGCCCTTACCATTGGAATCGACACAAACCGCATTTATAAATTCATAGGCCAGTCGGCCAACAGCGCCCGTGTTTCTGCCACACCAGTTTGCCAAATAGCCAACATTTCGTCGTCACTGCGTTGATAGTAACCGGCAAAATTGCCATCCCCTAACAAAACCCGCGCCACAACTGGGTCGAGTTGTTTGAGTAACGCCATATCGACACGTGGTTTTTGCTCGCTAGGCATGGGAGCATGTGCAAGGCGTGTCCATGGAAAATTCTCCATCCACGAGGCATGAGAAGCCAATGGATCAGTCGCCATCACCTTAGCCCATACTTGCGGTGCATTCCACCAATTGTGAAATTTAATGCGAATACCCAGATGATCCATCATCCATTCGTCACACAAAGCGGCGGCAGGCGAATTGCCGCCATGCCCATTGACGATTAAAATACGTTTAAATCCGTGCCGTGCCACTGAATCGAGCACATCGCGCACAAGGCTAAGATAGGTTTGCACACGCAAAGTAACCGTGCCCGGATACGCCATAAAATAGGGGGTTAGACCATAGGCCAGCACTGGAAAAACCGGTATGCCCAATGGCTCAGCGGCTTCGAGTGCCAGCCGCTCTGACAAAATACTATCGACACTGAGGCTAAGGTAAGCATGTTGTTCGGTGCTGCCCAATGCCAATACACAACGGTCATCGTGCCGCAGATAGTTTTCAACTTGCATCCAATTCATATCACTTATTTTCATGATCTGGAACTATACTCGACCATGTAAAATCTAATGAGTTCATAAAACAAAAAGAACTTGGAGATGAAATAAAATGAAATCACTTACCCGCCGAAAATTTTTAACCGTATCATTGATGGCAGGTGTAGCATTGGCCGCGTGTGCCCCAGCCACACCAACCGCTGCCCCAAAGCCGACCGAAGCTCCTAAGCCCGCTGCGCCCACCGAAGCCCCCAAGCCGACTGATGTGCCCAAGCCGACGGCTGTGCCACCCACAGTTGCGCCAACGGTGGCACCAACCGCCACTGCCAAACCCAAGCCTACCATTAAATTGGCCGAAAACTCATGGACAGGCTCATCAGCTAATGTTTATGTCGCCAAGCAGTTGATCGAAGACAAGCTGGGTTATAAAGTCGAAATTGTTACCATTGATGAAAATGCGCAATGGGCCGCCATTTCAAACAACGACATTTCGGCCAGCCTCGAATTATGGCCGTCTGGTCATGCCGAGTCGTATGAAAAGTTTATCAAGAGCACTAAGACGGTTGATGATGTTGGCAAATTGGGCGTGGTAGGCAAAATTAGCTGGTATGTGCCAAGCTATTTGGTAAAAGACAAGCCCGAATTGGCAACTTGGGAAGGCATTAAGAAAAATGCTGCCTTGTTTAAGACTGCTGAAACCGGCAACTTTGGGCGTTTCTTAACCGGCGATCCAGCTTGGGTGCAATATGACGAGCCGATTATTAAAAACCTTGGCATGAATTTGAAAGTGGTAAAGGCGGGGTCAGAAGAAGCCGTGTTGGCTGCGGTCGATAAGGCTTATTCCGCTAAGCAACCCATTTTGTTTTACTTCTGGACACCCCATTCGGTCCATGCCAAATATGAGTTGACCCCAGTCAAGTTGCCAGATTACTCAGATGCTTGTGGCGCATTTATGGATGACAAAAAGCAAAACAGCAAGGTGAATTGCGATTATCCGCCCGATGTCTTGTATAAGATCGCCTCACCTAAATTAAAAGAACAGGCCCCCGATGTATATGAATTCTTGAAGAATTTTAATTATGGCGAGAAAGATCAAATTGCAATTATTGCCGATGTTGAATTAAACAAGAAGAAACCCGCCGAAGCTGCCAAGGCTTGGGTGGATAAAAACGAAAAAGTCTGGTCTGCGTGGCTCCCCAAAAAGTAAATTTTAAATTTAAAATGCAAAATTTGCCGATCTCGCTATGTGACTGTAGTCATATAGCGAGATCGGCAAAATGTTGGCATGCTAAGCCACAACTCATGCTTGCTTTTTAAATTCTAAATTTAAAATTTTAGATTTCTACTATGCTGACTTGTCGCAACATCTGGAAAATATTTGGTCCCAAGCCACAAAAAGCCTTGGCTGAGATGATCAACCAACCGACACAATCACCTACCAATCACGTTGTTGCGGTGCGCGATGTGTCATTTGAGGTTAAAAAAGGCGAAACATTTGTGGTGATGGGTTTGTCGGGCAGCGGCAAATCAACCTTAATTCGTTGTATTTCACGTTTGGCCGACCCTACCTCTGGCGAAGTATTGGTTGAGGGGCAAGATGTGCTGAAAATGGATGAGGCCGCATTACGTGAGTTTCGGCGACATCGAATCAGCATGGTGTTTCAAAATTTTGGCCTGTTGCCGCATCGGCGCGTGGTCGATAATGTGGCGTTTGGGCTAGAAGTGCGCGGCGAATCGCAAACCGAACGCAATACCACAGCCATGCGTATGATTGAACTGGTTGGCTTGAAGGGGTGGGAACAACATTATCCCAAGCAATTAAGCGGCGGTATGCAACAACGGGTGGGCTTGGCGCGGGCGTTGGCGGTTGACCCCGAAATTATGTTGTTTGATGAGCCATTTAGTGCGCTCGATCCACTCATTCGCAGCGAAATGCAGGATGAATTATTGCGTTTGCAGGCCACATTGCATAAAACCAGCATTTTTATTACCCACGATTTTGCCGAGGCGCTCAAATTGGGCGATCATATTGCCATTATGAAAAATGGCCGTTTTGTGCAGATGGGCACACCAGCCGAATTGGTGCTAAACCCTGCCGATGATTATGTAAAGGCTTTTGTAAAGGATGCGCCACGCGCCAAAGTATTAACGGCTGGCGTATTGGTAAAAATGCAAAAGGCTGAATTTAAAACACAAAATGCTGAATTGCGAAGGGTGAAGGAAACGACGACGCTCGAACAATTGATGCCATTGGTTGCCGAAAGTGATCAACCGATTGCCGTGATCAATAGCGATAATGATGTGGTTGGGGTGTTGGATCGGACGGCAGTATTGAAGGCGTTGGCTTAAACCTGATTAAATCTTGACAAGGCGCTGGAGAATATTTATATGATGACTTAAGTCACCTCACTTGCGCTACTAATCAATTTTCGTTTCATTTGCTATGGTTGTCTTTGTAAAGACAATTAAAGGATCTGAGGTGAAAATATCGCAAACATCGAATGTTGTTGCGGCTATTTTTACCTCAGCTACTTATGAAATAGCAAGGAGATAAACGAAAAATGTCAGCCGAACCCGATAATGACGATGGAATTGTAGGGCGTGTATTAACCCGCCGTGAAGTATTGGCTTTATTTGGCCTTGCCAGCAGCCAATTATTGGTCGCCTGTAGCCCACGCTTTGGCGGCCCGCCCCCCGGCGGTGCGCCCAATGGGGGCGGTAATTATGACAGCGCCGCCAAATTAACCGGTAGCGTTACCCAAACAGCAGCAAGCCGGGCACCCCCTTCAAACTAACCATGCGCGTTTTACAGGCTGGCGGTGGCAGTTGTGTACCGCTCAAAGGCGCTGTGGTTGATATTTGGCATTGTGATGCGCTTGGGGTATATTCTGATGCTGTCGATGCCGGATTTAACACCAAAGGCAAAAATTTCTTGCGTGGCTATCAAGTAAGTGACGCCAATGGCTTAGTCACCTTTCAAACCATTTATCCGGGCTGGTATCAAGGTCGGGCCGTGCATATTCATTTTAAAGTGCGCACCAGTTTTGCTGATGGCAAATCGTCTGAATTTACATCTCAATTCTTTTTTGATGACGCATTTTCTGACAAAGTGTATACCGTTAGCCCTTACAACGCCAAAACCGCAGTGCGTGGCACTAAGAATGCAAATGATGGGATTTTTAAAGAGGCGGGCAACAGCATGATCTTAAATGTTGTGTCCGATGGCGCTGGCTACGCCGCCAATTTTGATATTGGCATGAAGTTATAGCGGCGGTTTACATCTTTTTTACACCACCTTCGTAATACCTTCATTTTTGTCCGATACATTATTAGGAATAAATCCCCCCCAAAAAGCTTTTGATATGACACCAACACCAAAAAAGAAAAATCGCAATAAAATCAACTTGTGGATCGATATCGCTATTTTTATCGCCTTCATCATTGGCATGGTTCCGCGTTTTGGCAGCATTGCTGTGCACGAATGGCTCACTTTGGCCTTAATCGTCGTGCTCATTGTGCATTTGTTATTACATTGGGACTGGATCATCACGGTAACCAAGCGCTTGTTTGGCCAATTGCCCAGCAAACAACGCATCAATTACATATTAAACGTATTGCTATTTACAGTAGTTTAGGCTAAAAAAAATTTAACAAAACGACCCCAGTAAGTGGCAAATAAAGCCCACTTCGAAGCCAAGGCAAGCAAAAGCGAGCGTGAAAGAAACCTCTCACCCTTAAA
>JAGWYZ010000452.1 GCA_018969115.1 Chloroflexota bacterium
GGCGAGTAGGTGTAAAAATTTAAGAGTTGTCATTGACATCGCCACACCAACCGCTCAAACCCCACCGCCACCACGACGGCACAGCGCAGCTTCTCGCCCGCGCCGATCATTTGCCGCAGCCGCGCCGCATCGAGCGCGGCCTGCACGGCAGGCAAGGCCACCACCTCATCATACGGCATGGCGCGGAGGGTTGCGCCATCCAGCTTAAGCTCGGCCAATTTCACATATTTAAACTCGATCAACAAATCGCACATCCCGCGAGGCCGTGATTGAGGCTGCACAGTCATGACCAAATCGGCATACCCGCGCCCCAACTCTGGCTCCGATTGCAAAATGTAGTTCCAGTCGTCATACAAATAGGCCATGAATATGCCCTGTGCGTTTATTCGTTAAAATGCAGATAATCGCGATTGCTCAGTTGCTGTAAAAAGAGCGGGAAAATGAGCCATGCCATAACTAAAGCAAATCATGACGAAACTATACGCTTTTAGGGGAGAAATAAGAGCCAAGAACCAAGAACTAAGAACTAAGAATCAAGATGCAAGCGTCGCAGATATTGCATCTTGATTCTTAATTCTTGACTCTTAACTCTTAACTCTCAACTCTTGGCTCTTGCTTCTTTTTACACCACGATGCCCCTCGGCTTCGGCGTGTAATTGGGAAAAATCTCGGCAATTTTGGCATTGCCCAAGCGTTTGCTGATAATCTCACTTAGCACATCACGGTAATCGGTGGTCAGCGCCAAATCGCCATTATCGAGGTTTTCTTTGGCGAGACCCGGCCAAGCGCCATGCACTTTGCGGCCCACCACACCCCCACCCAACAAAAACATAGCATTAGCGTGCCCATGATCAGTGCCACCGCTGCCATTTTCCTCAACCCGCCGCCCAAATTCGCTCATCGTCACCACCAGCACATTTTTCATCTTGTCGCCAAGATCAGCATGAAATGCCCCCAGCGTATCACCAAGCTCGGTCAGCAACCGTGCCATTTGGCCCTCGGCCCCACCTTGGTTGATGTGTGTGTCCCAACCGCCAATGTCGATACACGCCACCTCTAGCCCAACCTCGGCCTTAATCAACTGCGCCACTTGCATCATGCCGGTGCCAAAATCACCACTGGGGTATTTTGCGCCATTAGCCGGGCTATAGCTGGTGACATTTACTTTGCTCAATAATTTGACCGTCGCTTCGATCTCGGTTGCCGATTGTTTGAGCAGGGCGTCCCCATTTTCGGGCGCGGCATACATCGCCATCAGGGTTTGTTGAATGGTGGCAGCCTGTGCCGCGTTGCCCTTCAGATGAAAATCGACGATTGACTTCATCACCGTTGCGCTCACCGACCCACGCAATGATGATGGTAACATCGTGCCCATCCCCACCGCCCGCAAGGGCGAGGTATTGCCATTATTCAAGGTCATGAGGTGCCGCCCCAGCCAACCCGTGCCCAATGATTTGTTACCCGGCGCACCAGCCTCCATATACTGCATGGCATCAAAATGGCTGCGTGTTGGGTCGGGCGAGCCGCAAGCATGAATTGGGGCAAGTTGACCGGCATCCCAAATTGGTTTTAAGCCTTTTAATGCCGGGTGCAGGCCAAAAAAATTATCGAGCGCAATCGCGCTTTTGCTGTCGCCTGTTTTGGGTTGGGCAATGGCTAATTTGCTGCGGTTGCGGTAATAATTGCTATCGCCCACCGGC
>JAGWYZ010000453.1 GCA_018969115.1 Chloroflexota bacterium
CATGAACGGGGCTATAAAATTCTCTTTTTTGCCCGTATAAATAAACGCGTTGCTAATGAAACTATGCCTTTTATTTTTCTGGGGCAGGCTGAGCGTTTATGCGCTTATGAGGGTAATCGACCGATTTCTATGATTTGGGAATTAGAATATCCAGTGCCTGCTGAAATGTTTGAGAATGCTCGAATATGACGAATAATTCAAGAGACTAAATGATTTGAAAAACGACATAATAAAGTTGGGGTTTCTTATTTACTTATCATCCCCACATAATAAGCCGCAAACGGCAGCGCATCAAACACCGGCGGCTGACGACCCACCACCACTAACACGATGCGCTTACCGGCGTTATGCAACCGCCGCAGCGCAATCTCGACTTGGGGCGTGAGCATGGCGGTGATGACGATGAGGGCCGCGCCATACGGCAAGCTGCGTTGTTCATTGATGAGAAATTCATCGAAGCGCCCGATGGCGAAGGGGATGAGCACGGCCAGCGCTTCGAGCACATGCGTCAGCTGGTCGGGGCTGCGGCGCGGGCGCACTTGCAAGGCTTCGGGCATATTGGGCGCGGCCCCATTCGACGAAATGCCGATCACACAGCCCGACTCATGCGCCCATTTTGCCAAACTGGCCGCCACCGACACCGCCCATTCAAAAATATCGGGGTCAACCCCCACCCAATCACTCTCAAAGGTCATGACATTGAGCAAGATCATGGCGGTCGGCTCGCTGGTGTGTTCATACACACGGGTTTGCAATTGCCCACGATGGGCGCTGGCCTTCCAATGAATGCTGCGAAATGAATCGCCATATTGATAATCGCGCACTCCAATCGTGCGTGAGGGGTCTTCGATCAGCCGCCGCAAGGCCGAGAGTGCGCCATTGGGGGTGCGGGTCGGGATGCCGATCTCGTCGAGATCGTAGACCTTGGGGTAAACCAAGACTGTGTCGCGAATATCTTCATAGCGCTCGGCCTCAAACAAGCCAAATAACTCGGTAGCGGTGAGCAAGGGCTTGGAGAAGGTGAAATAGCCGCGCCGTTTGGTTTGAATGTGAAATGTGCGCAACAGCTGCTCGCGTGGTTTTAGCGACAAAACCTGCGAGAAGAAAACCTGTTCAAAGATCGCATTTTGGGTTTTTACTTTACGCGCCTCAACTTCATTCATCTCGCCCGCTGGGTCAAGCGTCGGCGCTTCGCCCGCAACGGCTTGAAAGCCCTTAGGCGATTGGTCGATGATTTCGAGCGACAACACCGGCAAGCGTCCGGCATTGGTGATTTGACTGGTGACGGTTAAGGTTTCGCCCACAAAGGCGCGGTTTTGGCTAATGCGGCGGCGATAGGTGATGGGGCGCAACACCCGCCGCCGTAATATACTCGCCAACACAAACACCATCAGCGGCAACACCGCCAACACAATCAACGCTGGCACCTGCCACAAGACACCAATCCCCCCCATCAGCAACAATAGGCTGACAAGGCGCTCCATGCGGTCGGGCGAGAGATTACTCATACAGTGGAAAGTAGAAAGTAGAAAGTGCTAAGTGCTAAGGGTTGATTCATTGAGTCTTAAGGCTCAAGGCTCATGGCTCAAATACTATCCACTGGGACCGGCGTGCGCTCCATCACATCACGCAAAATATCTTCGGCGCGGCGACCGCGCAGACGGCTTTGCCCATCGATGACGATGCGGTGGGTCATGGC
>JAGWYZ010000454.1 GCA_018969115.1 Chloroflexota bacterium
ATTTAAAATTTAAAATTGAGAATTTAAAATGTAAAATTCAATTTATTCTCAATTTTAAATTTTTCTTTTTCAATTTTAAATTTCATACCCAATGGTTCTTTGCATTGCTAACCCCGCCGCCAACCGAGGCGGCAGCCGCGCCCTACAACATCATTTGCGCGAGACCGCTCAGGCCGCCGGTGCAACTTGGGCCGAAACCCGTTACCCGCGTCACGCCACCGAACTAGCTGCCCAAGCTGGCATGAATGGCACAAAAATTGTGGTGGCAATTGGCGGCGATGGCACGGTGCATGAAGTCGTGAATGGCTTAATGCAAATCCCACAACCCATACGACCCATTCTTAGCGTGCTGCCGGCTGGCACTGGCAACGATTTTGCGCTTGGGGCTAGGCTAACGGTTGACCCGATGCGTGGACTGAAACATGTTTTAGGGATGAAGGATGAAGGAACGCGTCAATCCCCAATCCCCAATCCCCAATCCCTAACCTCCATCGACATCGGGTGGGTGCAAGATCAAAGTGGCAAAAGCGAATATTGGGACAACACCTTGGGGATTGGGTTTGATGCCGCGGCCAATTTGCAAGCGCGGCGCATCACCAATTTGCGCGGGTTTCCGATGTATTTATTGGCAGTGTTGCGCACCATCGCTCAAAACTTTAACGCCGCCAACGCCGAGATGTTGATTGATGGGGTGCCACTCACCCAAGCTGTGATGATGTTAACGCTGGGCAATGGCCCACGCGAAGGCGGCGGGTTCATCACCACACCAAGCTCAAAAATGGATGATGGTCTGCTCGATTTTGCGCTGGTGCAACAATTAAGCCGTTTTCAAATGTTGCAATTGTTGCCCAAGGTGATGAATGGCACGCACATTCATTCTAAACATGTGCGCATGGGGCAAGCAAAGTCGTTACAGCTTAAGCTCGATCGCGCCTTGCCTATTCACATCGATGGTGAGGTGTTTTCGGTTGACACATCGCGTGAGCTAACGATATCGTTATTGCCGAGTGCGCTGCAAGTGCTATTGCCAAGCAAACAACCAAGCAAAGGTAAAAATAGAGGAACTGCCGATTTCACTATCCCGCCTTCAAGCGTAGCTTGAAGGCGGGATAGTGAAATCGGCAAAAACCGCATTTTTGAGCCTTTCTTAGTATAACTGGAGCGCCGTCATCATGACGACGCTCCAGTCAAAAATCAACTAATCTTCGATATCTTCAAGGTTATCGGGTGGCTCAAGATCGTCCAAATCTTCCTCTTCAAAATCATCGAACTCTTCGTCTTCGTCTTTGCTCTTGCCTTTGCCCTTTTTGGCCGATTTGCGTTTGCCTTTGCCATCCAAGGCCACTTCTTCATCGGCAACTTTGGGCGGTTTGGGGGCCGCAGCGATGGCCTCGAGCTTGGCCGCCGAGATTTTGGTTTTAACCTTGATAGGTTTGGCCTTTGCCAATCGGTCATACACACCCAATACATTGGCAATATGCAGGTTATTGACCAAGCCATTTAACATGGCACGTTGCATCCCACATGCCTCAATGGTAATGAGCCGCACTTCGTCACGGGTTGCACCATGTTCGTAGGCCTCGTGTACTTTCGAATCTAAATTCTCAAGGTAGTTAAGGCTCTTGCGAATATGCTCTTTAATTTCGCCACGCAAAATGACATCGCCATGACCTTGCACAATGCTGTCTAGTGGCATT
>JAGWYZ010000151.1 GCA_018969115.1 Chloroflexota bacterium
CGCGTGACATGGGCTGGGCTGGACAAGGCGCGAGTGTGCAGTACAGGTATGCGGGTTCGGGTGAATGGCTCACTGTTGCGTGGGATTTTTACGGCGCTGAGTGGTATGAGCTGCGATTAGAAAACAATAACGGCATAGCGAGTTGCGGAACGCGCAATATTGGAACGGGCGCAGGTGGCTTTCGGCTGAAGGTTGGCGAGAGTGGCAGCTATTCGTTTAATGCGAACAGGCTAGCGCGTGGGCTATACAAGCTCGAGATGTATGTCTGGTCGGCTGGACGCGAGTGGGGCCACAATGAAGTATTTATTTGTATTATTTAAAAATTATGTTACACAATATTGGAATCAAACCTTTAATCAGTTCGACTAACTATTGCGAAGCGTCAGTGTCATGGGAATTAGCGCTAAAGGCGCAAATGTCAGAATTTGGCCTAAATGTCGAGACCGTAGCCGAAGGCGTGTTGATTTTAATTAACACGCTCAAAAATCACGGTATCAAAATAAAATTAAGCGATGATCACCACAATGGCGGGGTTTTGGGCGCGTCGATTAATTAAAACACATGGCAAAGAGTAGAAAATTAAGCGATTTTCGCCAACAGGCGATGAACGCCAATAGGCACACCGAGCGCGGCATGAAGGCACTAGAGGCCAGCATGAACGAGGTCGGCTACACCGCGCCAATGATCGCGGCGGCTGACGGCGAAATTATTGCGGGTAGCGCACGGCACGAGACGGCAGCCAATGTGTTTGGCGCGGATGTCGAGCCGGTAATTGTCGAAAGTGACGGCAAGCGCCCAATTGTCGTGGTGCGCACTGACATCAAAAACGCTGAGACACGAGCGGCGAAACGTATAGGGTTGCTTGATAACCGTGTGCAAGAGATTGATTTGAGTTTTGACCCGCTGGTGCTGGCGCAGCTGTATGCCGAGGACAAAACACTAACGGCTGGGTTGTGGAGTGATGACGAATTAACAGAATTGCTAAATGAGGCGGCAGGGGCGGCAGCTGGTGACGTTGACGCAGAGCCGCAAATTGACAAAGCCGCAGAGCTTAACAAGGTTTGGCAGGTGAAAGAGGGCGACCTGTGGCAGATTGGCGAACATCGGTTGTTGTGTGGCGATAGCACGAGGCGCGAGGATGTTGAGCGGGTGATGATGGGTGAACATTTTCAAACATTGATTTATGACCCAGAATGGAACAGTGCGCCAAAAATGGATTTGCCAGATTGTTGCATTGCGTTTACAGATGGGCAACGAGCAGCGGATGTTATAAATTATTTTGGTGCACCTGCATGGATTTTTGTATGGGATTGCGTAAGCAGTTGGTATACCCCCAATCGGCCATTAAAGCGCGGGAAACTGGCGTTTTTTTATGGGGACATCTCAAAATACAATTTTGACGGTGCTCATTATGGCGACGCTGGAGATGCGCGGACCGTGTTTAACACGAGAGGTAGTTACGAATTTGTGCCTGACGCACGTGGCAAACATTTATCGGATGTATTCAGTCAGCCGATAACAAAATTACACGCGGAATCCGAACATAGCCATAGCAAGCCGTTGGATTGGGTAAAAATGCTGATTGCAAATTGCACAACAGGCATTGTTTATGACCCTTTTGCCGGTTCTGGCACTACCCTTGTTGCCTGTCAAAACCTTAATCGCAAATGCCGCGCTATCGAATTAAGCCCTGACTATTGCGCCGTCATCCTGCAACGGATGAAAGACGCATTTCCAAGCATTGAGATAAAACGCCATGAGTGAAGCACAAACGCCGCCAAATGCAACAAATGCAACGCCTAAAAAAGGAAAATCAACCCATCGGCATTATAAAACTGCCGAGATCATCGAGGCATTAAAGGCAACGGGCGGCATGGTGTATATGGCGGCGCGTAAATTGGGATGTAACCCAAGCACAATACACGTCCGCGCCAAAACATCGTCCGAAATTCAAGCCGCAATTGATAACGCACGCGGCGATATGCTCGACATGGCAGAGCATGAGCTAAAAAAAGCGGTAAGGGGCGGCGACATGACCGCGATTATCTTCACGCTCAAAACAATTGGCAAGCATCGCGGATATGTTGAGCGAATCGAGCAGACCGGCGCAAATGGTGGCGCAATAGAGATTAAAGCGACTGATTACCGCGTGGCGGTGAAATCGATCACAACAAATGAGTAGGACGCTATACCTCCCACGATTAAGGCCAGATCAAAGCCGCATCGTAAACGACCCCGCCAAAATAAAAGTTTTGGCGATGGGCAGACGCTGGGGCAAAACTGTGATGAGCGGGGCGGTTGCATTAGCAGCGGCCGCTCACTCCAATAAGGTAGCTTGGGTAGCGCCCACCTACAAACAAACGCGCCCGCTGTGGCGTTGGGCGGTGGCGGCTAACGCTGGTGTCGGCACAGTCTCAAAAACTGAGCGCATGATTGATTTCGGGCGCGGCTTTTTGGCGGTGTACACGGGTGATACCCCAGACTCAATGCGCGGCGAGTCGTTTAATTTGCTGATCATTGATGAGGCAGCAAAAATAAAAGATGAGGTGTGGACGGATATTTTGCAGCCAACGCTTGCCGACTACGCTGGCGAGGCCATACTTATCAGTACACCGCATGGACGCAACTGGTTTTGGCGTGAATGGCAACGTGGAAAAAATGGTGCGCATGGTTATGCTTCATTTTCCGCACCCAGCGCTGACAACCCCAACCCGAACATCAAACGCGCGGCTGAGTTGGCTCGTGAACGAGTGAGCGAGCGCACCTACCGCCAAGAGTGGCTCGCCGAGTTCGTCGAGGATGGCGGCGGGGTGTTTTGCGGTGTCCGTGAACGGGCAACGGCCCAACCACTGCAAAAGCCTGAACCCAATTGCACTTATGTTGCTGGTCTAGATTGGGCATTGAGTCATGACTACACTGTATTAACTGTGATAGACGCGACAAACAAAAAAGAAGCTTGGAAAGAACGCTTTACCGGCATCGAGTACGGTATGCAGCGACAGCGTATTGCAGCGGTGTGCCAGCGGTTCGGCGTATCGTCAATTTTGGCAGAACAAAATGCAATGGGCAAGCCAAACAATGACGAGTTGAGGCGCATGGGCTTGCCAGTGCGTGATTTCACAACAACTGCAACGACTAAAGCAGATCTCATCGAATCGCTCGCGGCGGGGTTTGATCATCGCGCTATTACTATTTTGCGCGATGAGGTAACAATCGGAGAGCTTGAAAGCTACGAAAGCAAGCGCACGGCAAACGGCGGGGTGCAATACAATGCGCCAAGCGGTATGCACGACGACACAGTGATGAGCATGGCGCTGGCGTGGGCAGCGTGTGAGGTCGATAAAACAGGCGGTATTGAGCGCGGCAATAGTCCGCTTACGGGCTATAGGGGCTAAAAAATGGGAGTATTTGATAAATTTATGAGTGGTGTTAAGGCGTTTCGTGAGGCGTGGGTAAACAGTGGCGGCGATGTGACCGGCATTAATTCGTTTGGCAGCGTTGAGGCGCGACAATTGCGGTATGCAATGAATTGGAGTTATTACGAGAATAACGCTTATCGTGATATACACACGTGGGCCGTCAAAATGAAATCTGATTACGGGCTGTATCGCTACACGAGAAATATTTACAACCCAACATATCGAATTGTGTCATTTTATCGCGCACACATTTGGGGCGGTGCGCTGGATTACGCAGCGGGTGATGGCCGAATCGTACCAAATGCAATACCAATTGTTACTGACAACGACAATATCAGGCTTGCCATTGGCGCGTTGTGGCGCAGTAGCAATTGGGCAAGCGAAAAGGGCATCGTAGCGCAGGATGGCGCAATCTATGGCGATGTTGCAATTCGCATTATCGACGATCCATCACGCGGCAAGGTGTTTATGCAAACCGTCAAACCGTCAACAATTAAAAATGTGACGGTGGACAGTGCCAACAACGTCAAGGGCTATGAGATTGAATACAAACGCATTGACCCACGCAACCCAACAAGCACAATAATTTATAACGAAACCGCAACGCGAGATGGCGAAGACGTTGTATACACAACGCGCTTAAACGGCGCGGTGTATGCCTATCCAGAAAATACGTTAAACGGTGCGCCAGTAGCAGAGTGGCGCGAGCCATACGGATTTATCCCGCTGGTGATCGCAAAACATAACCATGTCGGGCTAGATTGGGGATGGGCGGAAATTCATCCGGCATTGTCGAAAATTCGAGAGGTTGACGATGTCGCCAGCAAAGTCAGTGACCAAATACGCAAAATGGTAGACAGTGGATGGTTGTTCAGTGGCGTTAAAAAGCCCGATAGCGTGGCGGCAATGACGGGGCGAAGCAACACGTCAGACAGGCCGGAATCAGGGCGCGAGGAAACACCCGCCTTATATGCGACTGACCCACAAGCCAAAGCTATGCCGCTTGTGGCCCCGCTCGACATTGCGAGCGCATTGCAGCACATCGGCAATATTAACACCGAGCTAGAGCGCGAATTCCCAGAGCTGCAAATGGACATTTGGAATTCCAGCGGCGACACAAGCGGTAGGGCGCTACGATTAGCGCGTCAGCGCGTAACTCAAAAAGTGTTTGAGCGGCGGCCCTCATATGACGATGCGCTGACCCGCGCTATGCAAATGGCGATCAGCATCGGCGGTTATCGCGGGTATGAGGGCTATAAAGGCTTTGGGCTTGACAGCTACAAACGCGGTGATCTTGAATTTCACATTGGCAACAGGCCGGTATTTGAAGTCGACAGATTCGAAAAACTTGAGGAATCCAAACTTTTTTGGGAGACGGCAAACACGGCAATTAAGACCGGTGTGCCGTTAGTCGTTTACCTAAAACGTGAGGGTTGGAGCGATGAAGAAATTGCGGAGATTACTAAGTCGGCTGAATACACATCGCGTTTAGCGTTGCTTGGTGATCTTGGAGGCAATCAGCCAAAATGAGCAAAGCGCACGAGCGGGCGATACAAAACGCGCTGGACACGGGCGACGATATCAACGCGCTATTTGATAAACTCGGCAGCGCTGATCGTCCACGCGGCGTGGTCATGTCGCTGTATCGCTCATTTTTGCGTGAAGTTGAACCGCATTTGGACAACCCGCCCGTAGTGCGCGAAATGTTACGCACGTTCAAGACTAGGCTAACGGTTGCATTTACTCAAGTGTTCGAGCAAGCCGCAGTTGTTGGCGCAAACCGTGCCGAGCGCGACATTGTGCGAAATGATATTGTCGAAAATAATGCGTTGTTGCCTGACCCGATTTTGTCACAATTGACACAGCCGGCACGCGACGCAATCGCCGCGGCAATTGACGCGCAAATAAATGCGGTTTACGCGCAGTTAGCAATGGGACGCGACCCCGTTTCAATCATTGGCGATAGCGGACGCGTTGGTTTGTTGTCGCCTTCATCGATACTAAAAATCGGCAAACGAATTGTGGCGGAGATGGTGTCATCTGCACGTGATCAACGTTTACGCGAAGCATTTTCGGGCGGGTTCGGCGGTATTGGCGGTTTGATTTTGCCAAATGCAAACATAGCAGCAAAAGCCGAGGTGTATAAACGCCAAGCCATTGCCGCGATTGATGAACGCACAACTGATTGCTGTTTGCGCGTCAATGGTCAGGTGGTGGGCGTTGATGAATTGTTTCGGCTTACTGGCACTCCGCGCTATGCCGACAAAATGGCCGACCCGCCATTTCATGATTATTGTCGCACCTCGGTTGCTCTGGTGCATGAGGATGACATTGACGACAGAATGACAAGCGACATGAAAAAAGCGGCAATTGCTGAAATCAAAGCGCGTGAGGATGGCAGCCGTGCCACAATTAATCCGGCTGATTCGAAGTCGGGGCGATCATGATAGACAACAACGCAGAACGCGAATTCATGATGGTAATTCGACAAGCGGCGCTTATGGTGAACGCGCATATTGGACGCAATCGGGCAGCGCTTGGTGATTTGGCAATAGCCATAGAAGCGGGTCTGGTTATTATTGTTCATTGGGTCGAATGGAAATACGAGGTCAAGCGCCCAAAAATAAAGCAGTAAAATATAAATACTGATATAATCCACATCAGTAAGTAGCAGTCGTTAATAGCGCCCGCTTGACCGCCAGAAATGGCAGTTGAGCGGGCGTTTTTTATTTCCCTGCGGATGCGGGGCAAGGTTTCGAGATGGAACAACAGCTAGAAAAGCCAGTGGGCGCGGATGCGCCAGCGGCAGAAGTCAAAAAAACACCGACAGTTGATGAATTGTTAGCCGAGCGTGAACGCATGGCGGCGGCCCTGAAAGAGGCAAACAAAGAGGCCGCAGACCGGCGCAAACGATTGGACGCATTAGAGAGCGCAGAGAAGGCACGAGCCGAAGCAGCAATGACCGAAACGGAAAAAGCGGCGGCAAAGGCGAAGGAATTGGAAGCGCAATTAAATGCAACAGTCGCCGAATTGACAGAGACAAAAATCTCAACGGCAATTGAACGCGAAGCGGTACGGCTTGGGTTCACCGACCCAAGCGATGCAGCGGTGATGATTGATCGTAAGGCGATCAGCATTGACGGCAAAATCGTAACGGGCGTAAAAGAGGCGCTTGAGGCATTGTCCAAGGCCAAGCCCTATTTGCTCAAACAGCAGACGGGCGGCAGCGTAGGCAGCCCAAGCAAGCCGGCGCAGCGCACGAGCGGCACAACAGTCACAACTCCGGTAATAGGTTACACAACAAGGATTTAGAAATGGCAGATATTGCAGTAACAGCCGCACAGGTAGCGGTTTTATTCCCCCACACTGCTGAAGTTTATTCGTTTATCGCCGCCGAAACTATCACGGCGGGGCAAGCGGTCTACTTCACATCAGCGGGTAAAGTGGGCATTGCGGATGCAAACGCATCTGGCAAGCAACAGGTTCGCGGCATCGCGCTAAATGGCGCAGGCGCAGGGCAAGCAGTGGACGTGGTTAAACGCGGTCATGTGGCAGGCTTTACGCTTGGTACATACAACACGCTTGTTTATTTAAGCGACAACGCAGGGGCGTTGGCCGATGCAGCCGGCACGGTTTCGGCGGCAGTTGGTCGAATTGTGGCATTGTCAGATTCGGCATTGAGCAAAGCGCTTTATGTCGATCTATCGTGGACAGCTGTGTACGCATAGGAGTAAATAGAAATGAGTGGAATTTATGGAGCTTTAGGTGTAAACGATACCGACAGAGTATTTATTAATACCCTTGGGCAAAGGGTCGTTTACGATGCAATCTCGCAACTCGTTGCCCGTTATAACGCAGACGTTGCCGCGCAAATGCGCGTTTTTGTTGAAGGTGCGCCAACTGAAAACTTTAAGGAGCGTTACAAATTACCCGGCGGCGGGCGTTTGCAACGCTTGGGAACACAATCCCAACCCGGCGCAATTAAAGCAACTGGGCAATGGGACGTAGCGTATCCGCTCGAAAGTTTTTCGGGCGCGATTGCCGCTGGGCGCATTGATTATGCGTATATGACTGTGGCAGATCTTGATCGCCACATACAAACAGTGACGATTCAAGACACCAACACGCGGCGTTATGAGATGTTAAAGGCACTGCTGAATAACACGGCGCGAACGTTTAGCGATCCTCATAATGGATCGCTGTCGGTTCAGCCACTGGCAAACGGCGATAGTGTCCTATATCCGCCCGCGCTTGGGACTGAATCAGAAGCCACGGACGATCATTATTTGGTGAGCGGTTATGCCGCGGCATCGATCAGCGATAACAACAATCCGCTTAAGACTATTCGAGATGAGCTCGAAGAGCATTTCGGAGCGCCAACGGGCGGCAGCAATTTGGCGGTATTGATTTCATCGGCTCAGACATCCAAGATTAGCGACTTGACCGAATTTAACCGCGTGACTGATCGTATGATTATTCCCGGCGCTAATGCTGATCAGGTGACCGGAATGCCACAATTGCCGGGGCGAATTTTGGGACGCACCGACAGCGGCGTGACTGTTAGCGAATGGCGCTGGTTGCCAGACGGCTACATGATTGGCATTGTGCTAGACGCGCCCCCGCCGCTAAAAATGCGGGTTGACCCAGCAAGCACCAATTTGCCGCGTGGATTAACGCTTGTTGTTGAAGATGAAGAACATCCGTTTAAAACAAGCTTCTGGGAAGATCGTTTTGGTTTTGGTGTAGGCAATCGTTTAAATGGTGTTGTGATGCAACTAAAAAACAGCGGCAGCTATGACATTCCATCTGGCTACTAATAAAGAAGGCGCGGGGCAACTCGCGCCAAAATTTCATGGATTTAGAACGAACCGTAATTCGCATTGACCGCAAACTTGAACAATTGCTTGAGTCACTCGCGGCGCTAAAACCTCAGCCTGTTGGCGTTGATGTTAGCGCTCAAGTTACCGCCATCATTCAAAAATTGGCAGCGATTGAAGCAAGCGTTGATGAGTTGAAGGCCAAAAAAAAGTAGTATGACACGAACTCAAGCCGAAACCGTATTGATTGCCCGTTGCGGCAAACTGTTAACTGTGTGTGGCATTGATGGCGCAACCGTCAACGGCACAAACGCGAGTTTGACCGATCCGCTAGCGTGGGCCATGCGTCAATCTGGGTATTCACCGGCGGCGTTTGGGTCGGTGACAGATACGGATTTGGCGGGGGTTGCAGTCGATGACACTGATAAATTGCTTGATTTGGCGGAGTTCAAAGCGCTTGAAAATGGCCTTGGCAATTTCGATGCAACTGATATCTCAGTGGGGCCACGATCCGAAAGCTACGATCAAATTCGCGCAGGGCTTGAGAAGATTTTAGGCCGTAAACAGGCAAACATCACGCGGCTTTATGGCTTTGGGCTTGGGACGCTAGAGGCAGGGGTAATTGCCTACGATTTCATGGCAAAAGCCACTGACACATTGACATGAGTTCATTCGCCCGACTGTTGACCGTGACCGCATCTACCAAACGCCCGCCCGCCGTGTCAAACGGCAAACGCGGCGAGTTGGCAGCGTATTTATCAACGCTCAAATGTTCAGCGCTTGACCCCGTCAGCGCTGAGATATCACAACGCGTGGCGCTTAACACGCCCCACGAAGTATTGCAGGCATTTGTTGGAGCCGACGATGTGCGAGAAGGTGACGTGTTAACTGTGAGCGGCAAAGATTATCCAATTCGGGCAGTCGAAGATTGGGCAAACTTTCGCGGCGTGACGTTTCGCGTCATGGTGCTAGAGGACATTAAACGATGAGCCAACAGACAATTCAAGCCGACATTCGCGGTTTGCAGCAAGCGCAAGCGGCAATGAATAGACGCATTGCGGAACTAAAGCCTGCTGGGGCATTGGGCCAAGCGGTAAAACGCGCTGGTTTGATGATTCATCGTTACGTGCTAGGTATCACTCACGTCGATACTGGTGCTTTACGAGCTAGCCATCGCATTGAAATAAACGGCACGAAAGGAAAGATATACATTGATCCAAATGCGCGTAATCCGCGAACTGGCGCAAAAACGGCGGCTTATGGGGCAGTTGAACACGCTCGAGGCGGCGCACATGCGTTTTATACCCGAACCAAACACGAATATGGCGACGAAGTTGTAAGGGCTGTAAAAACCTACGTTAGCGGGGCAATGAAATGAGCACTCCAAACCGCAAAAACACCCGTTCGGCATTGACTGCGCTACTTGAAACAGCGCTAGTTAATGGCAACTTGTGCCAAGCGGTTTACGGATATCAGCCTAGCGATTTTGGCGGTAAATCGCCAGTGGCAACAGTAAGCAGCGCTGGCAGTATGCGTGGCAAACAAAATCGCGGCGTAGACAAAAACGAGTTTTATTTTAATGTTCACGTGTTCGCGCTTTATTCGGATGGCGCGTCATGGAACGAGGATGATGCAGAGAACGCCATCGATGATATCGAGGCGGCGGTTTCGCGTGTCGTTAGCATTAACACAACTACAAATAATTGGGCAAACATCGTAATAACTGAGCGCACGATTGCCGACAGCGTAGAAATTGGCGGCATTGAATATCGACGCGAGGTAATATCAGTTCAAATTACAGTGTTTGAAAAATAGGAGATTTTTATAATGGCAAGTTTTATCGGAAATGAAGTCACTATTGAAGTGATGACTACAGCGGGAGGAAGCACGCTTGACTTTAACTTTACGGCTTTTGCGCGTGGTGGCGCTATCGATGAATCTACAGACGCTGTAGAGTCAACTCATTACGGGCAAACCGCAAAAGAATTTATACCAGGATTGAGCGAAGGCAAATTCAGCTTTACGATTGATCATGACACCATCACATTGGCGAACAGCCCACAAAAAAATTTGCGCGATATTCACCGCGTTACACGTGCTTGGCGCGTTCGGCCATTAGGCACTGGGGCGGGCAAACAGGAATACACGTTCGACGGGTTCGTGACATCTTCGCCCATTGCGCTTGGATTTGACGAAACCGTTGCCACTGAAGTAGAAGTTCAAATTACCGGCGCAATCACGCACGGCACACAAAGTTAATTTATGGGATACGTATACGGCAAACCGCAAGTTAAACGCATTTTTGGCACAGGCGACTATAGTGAAGAATGGATCGACATTCGCCGTGCAAAAATGCATGATGCTGAGGCGTTGTCAACCGGTGGAAAGAGAAATGCCGATATTCTTGCCTTGCTGATCGTTGATTGGTC
>JAGWYZ010000455.1 GCA_018969115.1 Chloroflexota bacterium
AGGTCGATCTTCATGCCGGCTTGCCCATCACCCAGCTAGTATTTTTCTGGGTCGCTGAGGGCAGCGGCTATGATGGCATCTATCAGCATCAGCAGCAAGCGCCGACACCGGCGCTAGGGAACAAGTGATACACCCAACCAACACCGCCGCGCTTATCGCTCATCTTCTGCCAGTTGCCAATGGCATCGGCTGGCTGATAGCGCGAGCCAGTGACACAAAATTAATAATAAATCTAATTAGCGACATGCCCGATGATGTGGTATCGCACATTGCGGACGCAGCGACAATCGAATTAATTAAATGCGAGCTTATAGAAAAGACGCGAGTCTACAGAACGAATGAGTATTGACAAAAAGCCCTGCAAACGCAGGGCTTTTTGTTTATATTGAGGCGATTAATTGGTAATTACTAAGCATCTATTAATCGTATTCTAATCTTAATGAATACAATTAATATCAATGAACGCACAAATCCCAACTGAGTTGCAAGCAATCGCAAATGTGCCCAACAAACGCGGTCGGCCTGTCCGATTGTCTGGGCAAGTTAAGCCAGAGCTAAAGAACTTTGTTATTGATGCGCTTAGTCGTGGCTTTAAGCAAGCCGATATTTTAAACGCTGCATTGACAGCACTCTTTTTAAAAAAAGAGGAAAAATAAAAATCCTCGGGCGCTTCTCGAAAAGCGGCCGAGGATTTTTATTGCCGAAGGAGACCAAAATGAAACAACAAGATTATACCCCAACCGCCACCGCAGTGTGGCAAGCCGCAATCGCGGCAAACGAGGCGAAACTTATCGCCCAAGGTTTTAAACCAGCCAAGGCTCACAAATTGGCACTTGCCAAAGCCCGATCATTACACCCAGCAGCACAAGCCGCCGTGCGCCGCAACATTGCGGCCAATATGGATTACATTGCAGGGGGCAAATAGCCATGATCGCCATCATCATCATCGGCGTTATCTTGATTGCGCTAATGGCGCAGCAAATGTGGGGTAAATAATCATGGCATACGTAGCATGTGGCGAAATCGTCTTTGACGATCTTCCCGAATACCCCGAAGAAAACACTTACGAGGCCAATCGAATGGCTTACGAAAGCGACATTGACGACGGCATGACCGTCGAAGACATTATCAACCTTGACCTCCCATTTTAATATCATGAACAACGCGTTAACTACCACCAACACCGAAATGAGCCTATCGGAACTCGGTAACATCCTGACCAAAAGCCGTTACTTTACCGATGCAAGCGATGCATCACAAGCCATTGTAAAAGTTCTGGCTGGAAGAGAATTGGGCATTGGCCCAATTGCCAGCATGACTGGCATTCACATCATCAAAGGCAAGCCATCTCTTGGTGCTAATTTGTTGGCATCATGTCTCAAGCGCTCAGGGCGCTATGATTACCGCGTTAAAGAGTTGACTGATAAGAATGTGGCGATTGAATTCTTTGAAATAATAGGCGGCAAGCGTGAATCAATTGGAGTTAGTTCGTTTAGCTTTGCCGAGGCGCAAAAAGCCGGAACTCAAAACCTTGACAAATTCCCGCGTAACATGCTATTTGCTCGCGCCCTCAGCAATGGGGTGCGATGGTTTTGCCCAGATGTGACCGGCGGCCCCGTATACACCCCGGAGGAATTAGGCGCGAGCGTGAACGGTGACGGCGAAATCATCGAATCATCCGCGAAAACG
>JAGWYZ010000152.1 GCA_018969115.1 Chloroflexota bacterium
GCCGAAATCACTATCTCAGCGTTGTTATGGGGCGGCTTTGCCGCCCCATAACAACGCTGAGATAGTGATTTCGGCGAAAAATTGTTTTAAGAAACACTGTCTTACATAGTTATGTTACCTAATCCGCAACTTGCGGTTGTTGATTCTCAGAAATTAGTGGCTTACGTGCTTAATCAGCATCATGATCGCGGCAAGCATAAAGCTCGGTTGTTTGCATCCTTGTTGTGAACATCACCGTAGACGATGCGCCGGAGTTAGAAGTGGCTTTGCATGATGCGGTGCATCATTATCCTGCGACACAGATTCAAGCTGATATCTATGGCGTACAATATTGTTTAGACTTTGAGCTGAAGCGCGGCGAGAGGCAAGTGATGCTCAGGGGTTTTTGGATCGTGCGGACATCGGAAGATTTTGCGTGGCTTGTCAGTGTGTTCCCAATTTCTGACTAAAGAAAGGAGTAAAAAATGACTCGCACTGTAAAATTACTAGATGTTGTGGCATTAATCGAAAATTTGCCTGATAAATTATTAGGGGTTGGGCAAGTTGGCACCATCGTCGAAACTTTAGCGCCGGATGTTTGGCTGGTGGAATTTAGCAATGATCGTGGACAAACTTATGCGATTGAATCACTGAAATCAGACCAAATGATTTCGCTTTCATTTGTCCCAATGGTGACGCAGACAAATTTGGCCTTTACCCCTTTATTTACTACTTAAAGATTCTTGATTCGTATTCTTCATCGCGCCGCCGATGGCAAAATTGGCATGGCAAACTGTGAACAATTGCCACAGTTGCTCACACTCAAAGAAAATGTGATTTGGGTCGATCTATTCGACCCTGAATCATCGCCCTATTCACCTCACGCCGCTGAGCCAGAGATTGAGCGATTGCTGCGCGACGTATTCGCATTTCACCCTTTGGCACTCGATGATGCACTGCTTGAATCGCATGTGCCGAAGGTCGATGACTGGGGCAATTATTTATATGTGGTGTTGCACGATGTTGATTTTGAATTGGATAAAGAGGCGCTCGATACGCACGAAATCGATATTTTTATTGGGCGCAATTATTTGGTCACCTATCGCACCGAGTCGAGCAAGGCGGTCGAACGGGTTTGGCAAAATGCGGTCAAAGATGACCGCCATACCCGCCGAGGGGTAGATCGCCTATTGTATGAACTGAGCGACGCAATTGCCAGCGACTATATGCCGTGTGTTGATGCGCTCGATGAGAAATTAGATGCGCTGCAAAATGAGATTGTGATTGGTGCTCATGCCTATAGCCCCACTGAGCGCATTTTTCGCATCAAACGCAGTGTATTGCATTTGCGCCGCATTCTTAACCCACAACGTGAGGTGATGAATAAATTGGCTCGTGACGATCATCCTGTCATTAGCAACCGTGAGCGGGTGTATTTTAGAGATGTGTATGATCACTTTTTGCGCTTGGCTGACCTGACTGAATCGCTGCGTGATATTACGGTGGGGGCGCTCGATACTTATTTATCGATTACGGCCAATCGCACCAACGAGGTGATGAAAACCATGACCTTGTTTACGGTACTATTTATGCCATTGTCGTTTCTAACAGGCTTTTTTGGTATGAATTTCTTTGGCGCAACCTACGAAATTCCTGCGCTGCTCTCACCTGCGTTGCTTTTTGTGCTCATGCTTACCGTCATGATTGGTTTGCCTCTGATTATTCTCATGCTCGTGTGCCGTCGGGGTTGGTGGTAGAGGCCTAAATTTCCCCATACACACACCGATGGCGGTGGTTTTGTGCGTCGCGGATGATGAGCGCACCGTCTGGGGCAATGCTTTCGGCGATACCTTCGATTATGCCTTTGGCGAGGGTCATTTTAACGGGTCTGCCAATTGTTTCGAGCCAGTGGGCGTATTCGTGAATGGGGTTGGTATTTGGCAAACCAAGTTGCGCATAGCGCTGGGCAAAATGGGCCAAGAGGTGATTTAAAATGATTTCACGATCAAATTTATGCCGAAATTCATTTGCTAAACTCGTGGCGCGGGCTTGTACATCGGGTGGGGCGCTTATAAATTGGGTATTGACATTTAGCCCAATCCCCAAAATGCTATAGTCGATGGCATCGCCCATGAATGCGCTTTCGACCAACACCCCGCTAATTTTACGCCCGTTTAGATGCACATCGTTAAACCATTTAATGGTGGGGCGGGGTGGGGTAAGTGCGGTCGTAATCATCGTTTGTAGGGTGTCGATGATGGCGAGTGCGCCGATCATGGTCAACCAATTAAGTTGTGCTGGGTCGAGCCGAGGCCGTAATAAAATAGAGAGATAAAGCGATTGCGTAGGCGGTGAAAACCAAGTGTGCCCTGCACGTCCACGCCCGGCTGTCTGCTCATCTGCCACAATGACAAGGCCTTCTGACTCACTCTGCATTGCAAAGTTATGCGCTACAAGCATAGTGGATGCAACACAATCGAAGCGCAAAAGACGGTAATTCATAGAACAGACAAAGTATAACACGACTTCATATTATATACAATAAAAATTGATTTTGCAAGCTATTTTGATTGTTTTCGGATGTAATCTTTTTCAATGGGCGGTTATATTAGCTTTGCCATGTGGCGCAAACAACCACAATATTTAGACAAATGGCTGTTAATCGATACCAAAGTAACCCGTGATTTGCCAGCATAGTCGATGAATCGCTATAAAATGATTGTCAGTGTTTGCCGTCATGGGGCCAGAGTGGCTGCCGATGGGTTATTGCCGCGTTTTCTTTATATGGCTACGGTTCAGCCTGCAATTGCACAAGCCGTGAGGGACATGACTTTATCGACCACGCCAGCCAGCATTATTCAAGGCATGCGTGTCATGATTGTGCGGGCCGGCCGATGCGGTTTTGTTATTGTCGAGTATCAGCGTGCCAGTATGTATTGTGGTAGGCGAGCATGATGAAACGCCCTCCATTGTTGAATCGATGCTGATGCAAGTGCGTATTTCATCGGCGAGCCTTGTTGTCATACGTGGGGTGGGTCATATCACCCTAATGGAAGCGAAGCCCCGATTGTGATCAATCAAACCATCCTTCAGCCTATGCTATATGATTTAATCAGCAAAATTGTGAAATTTAGGCTGCAAGCACAGATGAACAAAGCCCCAGTAAACGCAAAAAATAACATCGTTTATTCGCGGTAACGCGCTGGGGCATAGCGTTTGGCAAGCAAGCCCGTTGCTTTTTCAAGGTCGATGGGTTGCACCAATAAGCCTTCTTCGCCATACGGCAAATAGGCTTGGCATTGGCCGCTGGGGTCGATCAGGCTGGTGGCAGATTCTTGAAAACGCAGGGCGTAATTGACACTGGCAAAATAAATGGTATTTTCGCGGCTGCGCATCATCATGGCTTTTTCGTAATAAGGCGCGTCAGCCGCGCCCCAGTGGGTTAATTTCACGCCGCTTTGCTCATAGCCGGTATGTTGTGGGTGAAAGACGATTTGGGCACCGCGCACAGCAGCCCAGCGCACCGTTTCGGGGTAGCGCCACCCTTCGTGGCAAATCGCCACACCAAATTTAATGCCGCTGACCTCAAACAGTTGGCGGGTATGGCCGGGCACATAAAATGGGTCTTCGCTCGGGTCGAGTTGGTTTTTGGTCTGGCAACCTAGCATTTGGCCTTGGGCATCAAAGACAAAGGCAGCTACTTGCCTTCCAGTTGCGATGACGTTTTCCATTCCCATAATTGTGGCGATCTTGTAATGGCGCGACCATTGTGCGACCGCTTTTAGTACATGGTCTTGCTCGGCTGAGCCAAATGGCAAAACCGCAAAATCTTGCCCACGCAACCCGGGCAGATAGGCTTCGGGGAAACATACAATTTCAGCATCTTGGGCTGCTGCTTCAGCCAAAAAATGCTCGACTTTGGCTAAGCCTTCATCAAGGCTAGCTGCCACGCGTGGGGTTGCTAAGGCGATAATCATGGTTATTGTAAATGTTTAATGTGACATTGTCCTATTCACTAGCTGATTTTCGCCGATTCCACGATATTGCCCATGCCCACAGCATGGATCGATATCGTGGAATCGGTATATGTCTTTTCTAATTTGCATTGTAATGTTATATCATCTGATTGCGATGATCGTATTTAACCCAGCTATACTTCCTACTAGACTTTTATATGGATGACCGACTCGAAATAACCGCAAAATTACGCAGCGCTGTGGCCCCTTGGATGTTTGTGACAGGCTATTTGTGGGGGGAGGATGGTCGCGTCACCTTGCGTGGACGATTGGCGGTGCCACCTGAACAAGCCTATCGCCCATTGCGAGCAGCGTTGGCAGCCATTCAATTTACCCCCACTTTGCGCGTTTCAGACACTAACCCAAACGAGCATGAGATTGTGGCTGTGCTCGGCGTTGCTCCGGTTGCTAAATCTAACGCCAAGATCAATATTTTGTTGTTTCTCGCTACCGTCGTGTCTGTCACCTTGTCGGGTTCGGGTGATGTTGATGAGGCTGGCAATCCGATATTCTTGCTTGGCAATGGTTTAATGTTTGCGGGGTCATTGCTCACCATTTTGGTGGCGCACGAAATGGGGCATTATTTGGTCAGTCGCTGGCGTGGCGCACCTGCCTCATTGCCCTATTTTATTCCCATGCCCTTGGCCCTCAGCGGCACAATGGGCGCTGTCATCGTGCAGCGCGAGCCGTTTGAAGACCGTCGCACCTTGCTTGAAGTTGGCATCGCTGGTCCAATTGCTGGCTTTGTTTTTGCGGTTCCGCTTTTTATTTTAGGCATGTTGTTATCTGAGGTCAAAGCCATCCCAACAACGGGAGTTATGTTTTTAGGGGATTCGTGGCTCACCCAAACCATTGGCCAAATGATTCACGGTGTGATCGACCCAGCCTTGGGCCGAGATGTATTTTTGCACCCAATTGCTATGGGTGCATGGATTGGCTTACTCATCACTGGTATCAATCTCATCCCGGCTGGGCAACTTGATGGCGGGCATGTGGCTTATGCTCTGTTTGGTGAACGCGCCAATTATATTTCGTATGCCATGATTGGTTTATTGGCGGTGTTATCTATCACGGCCTCGCAGGGCTGGCTTATTTGGGTGTTTATGTTGATGGCATTTGGGCGCGCCCACCCGCCGGTGCTAAATCAGGCCACGCGCCTAACATGGGTACATTGGCTGCTGGCCTTTGTTGGCTTGCTCATTTTTGTGCTTACCTTCGTGCCACGCCCTATTTATTCTTAAATGTCTAGCTGAAGTGAAGATACCCCCTAAAGCGCTTCAAGCGCTTTAGGGGGTTTTTGTCCATCCATCCTATGCCCCAAATCATTGTCATTGTTGCCTTGGTTGTGCCGTTGGGATTTGTGGCGTTTAATCGTTTGCGTTCTGATCTGGCGGCGCTGATCATTGTTATTTTGTTGGCGTTGGCACAATGGGCAGGGTGGGCGGTATTGGGCCGCGCCAATACCCCCGCCGATGCCGCTAAAGCAATTGCTGGCTTTGGTCAGCCGGTGGTGCTGACATTAATTAGCCTGTTTATTATTTTGCGGGCGCTCGATAAAACCGGCGTGACGCGCTGGCTTGCCCAACATCTGCTTTCATTGGGAGGCAATTCTGAGGCACGGCTGGTTTTTATTTTCACCACTGCTACGGCGTTGCTTTCATTATTTATGAATAATTTGGCTGCCGGGGCCATGCTCTTGCCCAGTGCGATGACTGTCTCGCGCCGCAGCCACATTCGCGCTAGCCAATTGTTGATGCCAGTGGCATTTGGCAGCTTGTTGGGCGGCGTTGCCACCTATTTCACCACTGCTAATATTATTATCAGCGATCTGCTGACCCAAGCCCAGCCGCCACAACCCCCACTCAATATTTTTGACTTTACGCCTACGGGTGGGTTAGTGGCGGTGGCGGGTATTTTGTTTATTAGCCTATTTGGGCGTTGGCTATTGCCAAATCGTGACCCGCACCCCAGCCAAACGGCTGGCAATCAACATACTGGTAGCGAACTAGAGGCGGCATATCAATTGAGTGAGCGGCTGTGGATGGCGCGGGTGCTTACGACATCGCCGATGAAAGGTAAAACTTTGGCCGAATCACACATCGGGCGGCGGTTGGGGCTGTCGGTAGTGGCGATTATGCGCGATCATGATGACACGCCGCGTTTGCCGGTGGCTGCTGAGTTGTTGCGTGAGGGTGATGTGATTCTGGTCGTAGGTAACCAGGCGCGTGCCCAGCAATTGGCGCACCCCGATTTTGGCTTGCAGGTGCAGCCCGCTGCGCAAAAACTTAGCCCCAAAGGCATCACTTTTGTCGAGGCCATTTTAGCACCGCGTTCGCAAGCATTGGGGCAGACGCTCAAAGATATTGGCTTGCGCGAGCGCAGCGGTTTTACGGCGGTTGCTCTGTGGCGTGGTGATACCCGTTATCGCACCGATGTGGCCGATATCAAATTGCAGTTTGGCGATTCGCTGTTGTTGGCCGGGCCAGCCCAACGCATTAAGGCTATGCAATGCAACCCCGATTTTATTACGCTTGAATCTGACTTGAGCGACCAACCCATGTTGCGGCGCTCGGCGTTGTGGGCCAGCGGCCTAATTGTGTGCGCCATCGTCGCCTCGGTAATGGGGCTGCCCACTTATCTGGCTATGTTAATAGCGGCGGCGCTGGTGGTGTTGATGGGGCTAGTTCCCCTTCAAGAAGCCTACCGCGAGATGGAATGGTCGGCGATTTTTGTGGTAGGTGGCATGTATGCGGCTAGTGTTGGCATGTTAAACACTGGTTTGGCCGATGTGCTTGGGCGCTGGATGTTGGGCCTTGTTGAGCCATTGGGGGCATTGGGGTTGGCGGCGGGTGGCTTTTTATTTTCGGCAGCGCTCACCCAAGTGATGGGTGGGCAGGTTTCGGTGTTAGTCACCGGCCCCATTGCCATCAGTGCCGCCATTCACCTTAACACCGATCCCCACGCCATCGCCGTTGCTACCGCCATTGGTTGCTCGGCAGCGTTTCTTACACCGGTCGCGCATCCGGTCAATGCCCTTGTCGTCGTGCCCGGCAATTATCGTTTTGGCGATTTTGCCCGTCTCGGTTGGGCGCTCATGTTTGTGTCGTTTGCGATGGTGTTGCTGGGTATGAAATTATTTTGGGGGCTGTAGGTGACTATTAAAAATTGAAAATTTAAAATTTAAAATTGGAGGTTATCGCCACAATTTTAAATTTTACATTTTTTCTAAATTAAAATGCAGTTCTGAAAACTTAACGCTAACGTAAACGTTAAATATGAATCATGAACGCAAATACCCCTGTTATCCTGTCTGCTGCTCGCACCCCCATCGGTAAATTTATGGGTGCGTTGTCGTCAATTGCTGCCACAAAATTGGGTGCTGTGGCGGCTAAGGCCGCTATCGAGCGGGCTGGCATTGACTCTGTTGAAATCGATGAAGTGTTGTTTGGGCAAGTGATTGGTGCGGGCAGTGGGCAAAGCCCGGCCCGCCAAGTGGGCATTTTTGCGGGTGTGCCCGACACAGTGTGTGCCACCGCGCTGAATAAAGCCTGTGGCTCTGGCCTAAAGGCGGTGATGTTGGCGGCGCAAGCCATTAAGGCCGGTGATGGTAATTTGTATTTGGCCGGTGGCATGGAAAACATGAGCGCCACCCCGCATTTGGTGCGGATGCGCCAACCCAGCAAATATGGCAACCAAGAATTGATTGACTCGGCGTATTATGATGGGCTGCGTGACCCATTTTATGATTGGGCGATGGGCATGGATGCCGAATATATTGCCGAAGAGGGTGAAGTGACTCGTCAGGCGATGGATCATTTTGCCTTGGCAAGCCACCAAAAAGCGTTGGCAGCAATTGATGCCGGGCATTTTGTGGATGAAATTGTGCCGGTTGAGGTGGTGATGGGCAAAAACAAAACATGGGTGACGACTGACGAATCACCCCGTCGCGAGACCTCGCTTGAGGCCTTGACGAAACTAAAACCTGCCTTTAAGCCCGATGGTCGCGTGACCGCTGGTAATGCGCCGGGGCTGAGCGATGGTGCATCGGTGCTGGTGCTGGCCTCAGCGGGCAAGGCAGCGGCGATTGGGGCCAAGCCTTTGGCACGGGTGGTGGGCTATGCCCAAGCTGCGGTTGCGCCCAAGCGTATTTTTATCGCTCCGGCGATTGCTATCCCCAAACTGTTGCAAAATGTTGGCTGGATGCTTAAGGATGTAGATTTGGTCGAGTTAAATGAGGCTTTTGCGGCGCAGGTGTTGGCCGATGGGTATGCATTAACCGCGCAAGGTTGGGACTGGGACAAAGTAAATGTGAATGGCGGTGCAATTGCGTTAGGCCACCCAGTGGGGTGTAGCGGGGCGAGGGTGCTTACCACTCTCATTTATGCGTTGCGGGCACGTGGCCTGCGTCGGGGTATTGCCTCATTATGCTTGGGCGGTGGTGAGGCGGTGGCAATGGCGGTTGAGTTAATTTAGGTTTTTGTCGAAATGAATTTCTAGCCTCAATCATCAATAAGGATGGCGGGTCATTTGGGTGAAAATCTTAATCATATCCATTATTTGCATAAGTAAATCGATAAAAAGCAACAAAATATGATAGATATCTTAGAAAATAACCTGAGCCGCTAATTATGGTGAGTATGATACAAATATAGTTTCAATTCACGAGCAATGGGCTTCGGATGTGAATTGAGAAATCAAAATAGTTGCTTAATTTAGATACGACTAAATGGTAAACGAAACACGTGTGTCTGAGATTACTCAGTCGGTTGAGCTTGCTCAGCCTCAACAATCGTTAGTGCTTCGCGAAGATAACAGTGCGGTCTTTGTGGCTGTAAAAGAGATTGACTGGGATCAGTATGAAAATTGCCAGCAATGCCGAGGGCGGGCCGAGATTGATGAGACTCCTGAGGGTGATTTGTCTTGTCAGATGTGTCGGGCGCAACTGCCCAAGGCCGTGACATGATAATGGCTTATACTAGATGGGCGTGACCCATCAACCTAACATAACAACACCCGTAAACCCTACGGGTGTTTTCTCGTCAAATATCGCCTGTTTGGGGTTTATTAACCCCGGTCTTGCACTTGCTGTGGCGCAATACCCGCCCGCGAATGGCGGCACATTTGTGCAAAGCAAGCAATCTTATTTAGGCTCAGATGCCGTGATTGTGGCTATGGCGTTGGCAAAATGGGGTATGGGGGCGTATTTGCTCACCAATGCCTTGGGCGATGATGCACTTGGGCGCAATGCCAAACAACAATTGCAAGCTGCTGGGGTTAAAGGCGATTTAACGCTCTTGCCCGATGTCATCACCCCGCTTGAGATTGATGTGTGTGACCAACAGGGCAAACGCACTTGGTTTGTTGAGCAGGTGTGGTCGTTATTTGGCAGCATTGCCAATGCTGACCTGCGTCCCATTCAACAGGCCAGCATGTTATATCTTGATTGGTATGCGGGGGATGAGATTGTTGAGCGGGCGTTTGAGACCGCTTTGGCGCATGAGGTGCCTATTTACCTCAATGTTGAGTGTGAGGCGCAGCAACCTGAGCGTTATGCCCATTGGATCAAACGCGCTACTGTGGTGCAAACATGGATTAATGATGACGATGTAAGCCGTAATGACGCGGCGATGGCATTGGCATTGGCGCAGCGTTTGTGTGATTTAGGCGCAACAATGGCGGTGGTGACCCGTGGCAAAGATGGCTGTGTGGCGCAATCTGCCACAGAAAAAGTCAGTTTGCAGGCCCCAAAGGTTGAGATTGTGGGCACATTGGGGGCGGGGGCGATTTTTTCGGCAGGCATGATGTATGGCTATCATCGCGGTTGGTCTTTGCTCGAGATGGCTGGGTTTGCCATGCGGGCTGCTAGCCTAAAATGCCGCACTTTGACCCCTGAGCCGCCCGATTTAGGGGCGTTGATGAATGTGGATAATTAAATGATGTCGAAAGGATTGATTGGGATTAGCATTACTGCAATTGCGGCGGTGGCTTTGTTGTGTGTGTTTGCGTTTATGTTTGCAGCGCAATGGTTTATGCGTGGCACGCCTGTTGTGCCAATTATTGCAACTGCTGTGCCAACGCTCAGCGCCATCAACCCCACACGCCCGCCTGTGCCGACCAATGCGCCCGCGCCAACGGCGACGGTTGTTGCCGCATCGCCGACGCAACGCCCCAATGCCACCGCCATACCGCGCCCAGCCGCCACAATTGCACCAACCAGCGCCTCATCTGCCAACCCACGCGCCCCGCAAACCCTCAGCGTTAGCGAAGCCCAAGCCAGTGGCATGATTGCTGAACGTATTGAGGCTGCCAAGATGCCGCTAAAAGACGTGCGCGTTATCTTTCACGACAATCAAACGATTGAATTGCTGGGCACGGCGCAGGTCAAAATGCCGATTATTGGCAATGTTGCTGGCCCGTTAAAAGTGATGTTGCAGCCGGTGGTGCGCAACGAGAAGCTAGAGGCTGAGGTTACGCGCATTCAATTCAACGGCGTAGACATTACCGAGGCCTATAAGACGAATGTTGAATTGGGCGTGAATCAGGCTTTTGAGGGTATTTTGGGCAATCGTCGGGTGCAACAGGCCAGCATCAGTAATCAGCGTTTGGTGGTGACAGTGTTGCCGTAAAAAGTTGTTTTTACAATACAAAGACCTCTCACGAAGA
>JAGWYZ010000153.1 GCA_018969115.1 Chloroflexota bacterium
GAAATCACTATATGGCTTACAAGAGCATGGGCTTTGCCTATGCTTTTGTAAGCCATATAGTGATTTCGGCAAAAATTTATTTTATTTGTCTCATTTTATTGAGAAGACACAGAGATGATATTGAAGACCTTTTTTAAAGATTTTTGGGGTGACATATAACCCCATGTATAACCAAAGTGGTTATATCGGTATGACCACTTTGGTTGGAGGAAAGATGAATTTTAATTTAAATGGTAATTTGATTGCATATGATGGCGACCCTGAACAGTCATTGCTCACCTATTTGCGCGAAACCGTTGGCATCACTTCAGCTAAAGATGGTTGTTCGCCTCAAGCAGCTTGTGGTTGTTGCACAGTTCAGATCAATGGTAAAGGCACGCTTGCGTGTATTACCCCAATGAAAAAACTAGTGGGGGCATTGGTATTGACGACTGAAGGGTTGGGCGAATTTCGGCAGAAAGTATTTGCTAATTCTTTTGTCAATTGTGGCGGTGTGCAATGTGGATTCTGTATTCCGGGTATGGTGATGCAAGCCAATGCCTTGATTGAAAAAAATGCCGAGCCGAGCCGTGATGAAATTGCGATGGCTTTGCAGCCCAATTTGTGCCGTTGCACGGGTTATGTCAAGATCGTCGATGCCATTCAAACTGCCGCAAAAGCCATTTGTAGCGAAGAAGAAGTGCCGCTAAAAGACAGCGATGGACATGTTGGTTCAGATCATCCCAAATATGACTCGCAAGATGTGGTGTTGGGTTTTCGCCCATTTGTCGATGATATTAAGATTCCGGGGATGCACTTTGGGGCCCTGCGTTTTAGCGATCATCCACGTGCCAAGGTGTTGAGCATCGACACCAGCGCCGCCGCGCAAATGAAGGGTGTGACACGGGTGATTACTTCCGCCGATATTCCGGGCGACCGCGTGATTGGGTTAATTTACCAAGATTGGCCGATGATGATTGCGGTGGGCGAAGTGACAAACTATGTTGGTGATGTGTTGGCGCTGGTTGTGGCCGAAACAGAGGCCATTGCGCGGCAAGCGACTGAATTGGTGAAGGTGGAATATGAGGTGATGACACCGATTTTAGATGTGCACAAGGCTATTTTGCCTGATGCGCCGATTGTGAATAAATATCACCCAGCCAATAATATTTTGGTGCGCAGCGCCGTTAAGCGCGGTGATGTTGATAAGACCCGTGAAGAATCGGCCTATGTGGTCCGGGGGCAATATCAGACACAATGGATTGAGCATGGGTTTATGGAGCCAGAGTCGGCAGTGGCCTATCCGGGTGGGGCAGCTATTGCAGATGTGGCAATTACCTATTCAGAACTAACCGACAATAATGTGGCAAAAGTGACGGTGTTGTCACAAGGCCAAGGCGTATTTGATGACCGTAAACAAATTGCTAAAGTGCTGGGGTTGCCGCTTGAAGCTGTGCGGGTGGTGTTGGTTCCTAATGGCGGCGGTTTTGGGGGCAAAGAAGATTTGACGGTGCAAGGTCATGCTGCGGTTGCGGCTTATTTATTGGGCGTGCCGGTCAAGGTTAAGCTTAACCGTGATGAGTCGATCATGATGCACCCGAAGCGCCACCCAGTGTGGATGGATTATGAGATGGGTTGTGACAAAGTGGGCAAATTTACTTTTGTAAAAGTGCGCTTTGTCGGCGATTCTGGAGCCTATGCATCGGTAGGGGCCAAGGTGTTAGAGCGTTGTGTGGGTCATGCTACCAGTGCTTATCATGTGCCGGTGCTCGAATCTGAGGCGATTGGCGCTTATACCAACAATGTGCCTTGTGGGGCTATGCGCGGTTTCGGGGTGAATCAGGCCACTTATGGCTTCGAGAGTTTGGTTGATGAGTTATGCAAGAAGGGCAGGTTTGACCGTTGGCAATTTAGATACGACAATGCCATGACAATTGGTAGCCTGACTGCCACCAGCCAAGAATTGACGGGTGGGGTGGGTCTGCGTGATACGTTATTGGCGGTGAAAGACGAATTTTATAAGCATAAATTTGTCGGCATCGCCTGTGGCTTGAAGAATACTGGTGCGGGTAATGGCTTGCTTGAAAATTCAAAAGTTCGTATTCACATTGCGGCGGCGAATAAGGTAGTGGCCGATCACGGCTGGACCGAAATGGGACAGGGCGTGCATTCGGTGGTGATACAGACCATTTGCACCGAAACCAATATTTCACCACGTATGATTGATGTGCGCGTTGATACCAAATATGAACAATCGGCAGGGATGACGACGGCCTCACGTGCGACGGCTCTGGTTGGCAATGCTACGATTGCGGCCTGTCAGCAATTGAAAGAAGACTTAAAAACCCATTCATTAGATGAATTGGTTGGGCGTGAATATTATGGCGAATGGGGGGTGGATTGGACGACTAAGCCAGGTTATGAGAATGGCAAAACCCCACGTACGCACTTTTCATACAGCTATGCCACGCAATTGGTGATTTTAGATGATGAAGGTCAGCTAAAGAAGGTGGTGGCGGCGCATGATGCCGGAAAGATTTATAACCCCACCTTGTTTGAGGGTCAGCTTGAAGGCAGTATCCATATGGGGCTGGGCTATGCCATTAGCGAAGAATTGGTGATGGAGAATGGCCGCGCTAAAAGCACCATGTTACGCAAGTGTGGTATTTTGCGTGCTAAAGAGATGCCTAAGGTCGAAGTGATTGGGGTTGAGTGTGCCGACCCCTACGGCCCTTATGGTGCGAAAGGCGTAGGGGAGATTGGGTTAGTGCCGACGGCAGGTGCAGTAGGTAATGCTCTTGCGCAGTTTGACGGGGTGCGCCGCACCACCTTGCCGATGAAATTGCCAAAGAAAGTAAAGTCCCCGCCGTCAAGTAAAGCCTAGTTTAGGTGTCGAATTGTCGTTTTGCCAATTGCCCTATTCGTCAACCTTAGATTGACGAATAGGGCAATTGGCATTCTTTTCAATCTAAAATCGTCAGGCAAACGTAGGGAAAATTTATAACTATTTTTAGATAAGTTTGTTATGATATAAAAAGTAGATAGTAAACTGAATGCAACAAGTCATTCCAACGCAATTCACGCAAGTGATTAATTGGTGCCTCGACTTGCTGTATCCACCACGATGTGGTGGGTGTGGTCAGGTAGGTGTTGGGTTGTTTTGCGCACAATGCAAAGCCCAAATGTTGACGTTATGCTTAACATCACATGCCCAGTTGTGGTCAGAGCACTTGCTTGAAATTGAAGGAGGCGATCCCCTGCCGGTTTTTTCAGCGGTCATTTTTTCTGGCCCCATGCGTGAAGCCTTGCATAATTTTAAATATAACGGAATCCCCAATTTGGCCCAACCATTAGGCGAATTTTTTTCAGCAATGGCTGCTTCATTAAAATCATTTGATGATGCCAACAAAGCCATTGTGCCAGTGCCGCTGTATGCAACACGGTTGCGGCAGCGTGGCTACAATCAAAGTGATCTTTTGGCACGCCAACTTAGCCAATATATTGGCATCCCTGTTCGAGCACATTGGATGACACGTATTCGCACAACCGAGCAACAGGCTCGCCTTAATTTGAAGCAACGTGGCGATAATGTGAGAGGTGCTTTTGCGGCTACCTCCGATGTGCGTAACCACCATATTTTTTTAGTTGATGATGTATTTACCACTGGTTCGACCTTGGCTGAATGTGCGCGAGTGTTGCGGCAGGCTGGTGCGGCACGTGTCATAGCAGTTACGCTGACTCGTGCTCTTCTTTCTGCTGATTTACCCGATAACGTTTAATGAGTGAGTATATTTATTTGGCATGGTTTTTATGTTTGATAAATTGTATTGACAACGAAAAATAGTTTTAACAAGCAAATAAGATATCTTATCAATAAAATTGGGTGAATAAAACAAATTTTCGTCGAAATCACTGTATGGCCTTTGTGAACAAAGGCAAAGCCCCTGTTCACAAAGGCCATACAGTGATTTCGACATTACATCTTTTGGGTTTACCTCGAATTATTGAGAAGATACCAAATAAGGAGCAAAAAAATGACAATGAATCTAACTATCCAGGGACGCGGTGTTAATATCAACCAACGGTTTGAGCAATATGTGCGAAATAAAATTGAACGTCTTGATCGTTATTTACCGGGGATTGAAGATGCGCGGTTACACGTAAGCCGTGAAAGCGCCAAACCAGAGTCTCTAAAATCAGTTGAATTAACAGTTCGGCGTCGCCGCACCTTATTGCGCGTTGAGGAACGGGACTCTGATATGTTTGCGGCTTTTGATAGTGTGCTTGATAAAATGTATCATCGTGTTGCGCGTTATAAAGGCCGTGCAATGGATCGCAAGCATGTTGGCTATATTGAAGATATTGATTTTGAGGTTGCTGAGCCTGTGCCTGTGCAAGCTCCTCCTGCTGAGAAACCCCAACTTGTGCGTGTAAAGACATTTGAGGTGGTGCGTATGAGCAACGAAGAGGCAGTTGAGCAAATGGAATTGCTAAGCCACGATTTTTATGTATTTAGAGATGAGGATAACGGCAAAATGCAGGTTGCTTATCGCCGTAAGAGTGGTGGTTATGGCATTTTGAGACCAGAAAATTAATAAAGATAGAAGGTCAAAAGCAAAATCCCTCTCGCCCCACAGGGCGAGAGGGATTTTTATTTTAGCAACCCTTTCTATTTATGTTAGCTGCTTACAATCGAATATACAAAAAGTAAAATACGATTAGCCAAATTGAAGCGATAAAATACCAATAGACCGCACAAGCCTGAACAAGGGCACGGCGTGAGCCATTAAGTTGTCCTAGAAAAGCACGCACAAGCACGACCCCCATGATGACTACGCCGGCAAAAACACGTAAGACGTGAAATACCAACACCATCACAAAAGATGAGCCGAAGGCATTGGTCGTAGGGTTAAAGCCTAGTGATGAAAATTCCATGATCATCACGGTCATAAATAACAAACCCATGGCCGCAGCAATCGCAGTTCCATTGATCAAGGCGCGTTGATTGTTTTTGGCTACACCACGTTCAGCAACAATCATGGCGATTGTGCTAATTGCCATAATGACCGTATTTAATACGGGTAAGGCAATGTTAGGTCGTGCAATTCCAAGCGGCGGCCATGCTTGACTGGCATCACGCAGGTAAAACCACACGAGAAATAACCCCATAAAAAACATTGATTCTGACACAATGAAAACAATTGCGCCAAATAAACCAAGGTTTTTACGCATTGGGTCATGAATGGGCTGCATTTTATGCCGCCCTTCCATTGGGTAAAGTGCTTTTGGGGGTATCATAAATTAGTGTGCCGCTGGTGCGCTTGCATTTCTAATCTCATCTGCAATCCACATGCCCAGACCAAGTAATGTAACAATTACGCCAGTGATAAGGCCAATTAATCCGCCAGCGCTTTCACGCCAAATCACCGAAAACCCGAGAACCGTCATCCCTAATGCCAAGATGATAGGTGCCCAACTGGGTGATGGCATGTGGATGTGATCTTCTTCTTCGTGATGTGTTTCTTGTGAATATGCCATTATTTCTCCTGAATAACTAAACGGGTGAATAGATTGACACCCAAATGATAGCCATGATTATCCCGATTGCTAAAATTGCTGTGCAATATAAAAGTGCAATACGGGCATTACGTTGTTGATCAAGTTTTGTCATGTTTACAAAATCATACGGTCTGCCGCCATGCCTACAAAGAGCAAAGCCAAATAAAGAAGTGAGTATTTATAAAGCTCTAGCGCCCGTTTTTGGGTGCAATCTTTTTTTAATTGCCATGCACGCAATAAAAATAACGCTCCAATTACAATGGCTATCGTCATGTAGATCCAACCCATCGCACCAATAGCAACCAGTGTAAGTGTAATTGCTAACATGACCCATGAATAGATCCAAATTTGACGAGTGGTTTCTGCTTCGGTTGCAACGACTGGCAACATTGGTACACCTACGCTGCCATAATCTTTGCGCATTCGCATCATCAATGCAAGTGCCCAAAAATGTGGTGGGGTCCACATAAAAATGATGACAAATAAGAGAGCCGCAGTGATATCAAGGCTGCCGCTAGCAGCAGCAAAACCAACTAAGGGTGGAATAGCACCTGCGCCGCCACCGATCACAATATTTTGTGAGGTGCGGCGTTTGAGCCAAGCTGTGTAAACAACGGTGTAATAAATGAAGCCAATGAATGCGAGTACCGCAGTTAGCCCATTGACTAAAGTTGCTAAAATGATGAATGACAACGCCATGAGCATAAGCCCAAAAGCATAGGCTGTGTTTTTGCTGACACGCCCGCTTGGTACTGGGCGTTTTGACGTGCGTCCCATGATTCTATCAATATCACTGTCATAAGCCATATTGACGGCGTTAGCGCCACCTGCCATTAAATAGCCACCGATCATTGTCCAGAACACTGTTTGCCAATGTGGCAAGCCTGCCGGTGTGATAAACATGGCTGCAAAGGTCGTAAGAAGCAACAGTGAAATAACTTTTGGCTTTGTTAATGCAATAGCATCACGACCCATTTGTTCCAATCGTATGCGCAAAGAATGGTTGGGGTGTAATGCCGTTATTTTCATAAGTGTTAATTGGTGAAAAGTTGTTGCAAATGTAGATAAATTTATTATGTTTTCTAAATATTAAATGACTTTAGCTTATAGCGATTATTTTGCTTATTTTCAAATCACTTGCAAATGAAAACATGCGGACAATTTTATAGAAAGACCAACACATTTCCCCATACGAATGTCTCGTTTTATTAGATATTCGTAAAGGGAAATGAGTATCTTTTTTTAATTCACTCGATTAATGTTTCCCATGAGCATTAGTATTGTCATTTGCATGACGAATATCCCATAGTGGGCGCTCGCTATGAACAACGGGGATGGTTTTGAAGTTGTATTCTGGTGGTGGGGATTGGGTCATCCATTCAAGCGTATTGCCTTCCCATGGATCGTCACCGGCTACTTCACCTTTGCGGCCAACAATGTAAATTACAAAGTTGATGATAAACAACAAGACCGAGAATGCAATGGTAAATGCACCAATTGAAGAGAGAAGATTGGGAATATCCCAACCACGATCTGGGAGGTAGGTTGCGATGCGACGTGGCATACCTAATAAGCCGAGAATGTATTGTGGGAAGAAGGTTAGGTTGAAGCCAAACAACATAAGCCAAAATTGCACCTTGCCGATTTTGTCACTAAGCATACGGCCATATATTTTGGGTAACCAATAATATAAACCACCGAAAATGCCAAATACGCTGCCACCAAACAATACGTAGTGAAAATGTGACACTACATAATAGCTGTTGTGTAGTTGTTGGTCAACTGGAATCATGCCCAAAAACACACCAGTAATACCGCCGATTGTGAAGGTAGATATAAAACCAATCGACATCATTAGTGGTGTTTTCATGTTGAGTGAGCCACCCCACATCGTAAAGATCCAGTTGAAGATTTTCACACCGGTTGGCACGGCAATCAACATGGTTGTAAACATGAAGAATCGTTGAATAAGTGGGTTAACGCCACTGACAAACATGTGATGTGCCCAAGTAGTGAATCCTAACAGTGCAATCAGGGCAGTCGAAACCATTAAGGCCTTTAGACCAAAAATAGGCTTGCGTGAGAAGACTGGCAATATTTCTGAGATGACCCCCATGGCTGGCAATACCATGATGTAAACTGCTGGATGTGAGTAAAACCAGAACACATGCTGCCACATGCGTGGGTCAGCAGTGGTGAAGAACTGTGTATTGAAGTTGCGGTCAGTGGTCAACATCATCAGACCTGCTGTCAATACTGGTGTTGCCAAAAGAATCATGACAGCAGTTGTGATTAATGTCCAAGTGAACATCGGCAATCGCCAGACACTCATGCCGGGGGCACGTAAGCTGTAAACGGTTACTAAAATATTCACTGCACCTAAGGTGCCAGAAATACCATTGAGTGTGATGCCGATCAACCAGATGTCCATGCCTGCTTGTGGCGAAAAAGCACGGGTTGAATAGGGCACATAGGCGTTCCAAGACGCAGCAGAGCCTAACCCCAAATTACCCCAACCCGTGGCATTGGCGACCATGCTGAGCATAAAGCCAAATTCCATTACGAATCCCGCAAACACAAACAGCCACAGGCTGAACGCGTTCATTTTCGGAAAGGCCATGTCACGCGCGCCAATTTGGATAGGCATAAAGTAATTGCCAAACCCACCCACTAAAAATGGGATGGTGAATAAGAAAATCATGCCTGTGCCATGCATGGTGAAGGCCTGATTGTAAAATTCTTGGCTGATAACGGTCATGCCCGGCGCAGCTAATTGGGTGCGAATGGCTAAAGCCAATAGACCCGAGAATATGAAAAAGGTAAAGGCCAATCCCATATATACAATGCCGATTTTTTTGTGGTCAACCGTGGTCAACCACTCCACAAGGGCGCTTCTGCGCTTTTCAAGGGGAATACTAATGCTTGCCATAATTTTTAGTGGTCAAATTTGTCTCTAAAGTCAGGCTTTTTGTTCACCTAACAAGGTTAAATCACTTGTGCTGTTTGTTTATTTGAGCGTGTCTAAATAGGCTGACAAATCTGCAACTTCTTGGGCTTGCAAACCTGTGTTTTTTGTATCACCTTTAGCAATGGCTTCGGCATATGTATAGCCACCATCTACATAGAGTTGTGCGCCGCGCTCAGCATTGCCGCCTTCTGTGGCAACCCCACCTTGCTCAGCCTTTTTTAGCTTCACCCATGTGTCATATTCGGCTTGTGATACAACTTTAATACGTGAGATCATTTGGGCATGTTGCAAACCACAATAAGCATTGCATTGACCAATATAGCTACCACGTGGTGGCTTGTCGATCCACAAATAAGACATTTCACCCGGGTTGACATACAACATGCCACCAAATGAAGGCACCCACCAAGCATGAAGTACATCTTTGCTGTTCATGTCTAGACGCACTACTTTGCCTTCTGGAATGACCAACTCGCCGTCATTTTGGCTGCTGTGATTAACGCCATCTTTGATATACTTATATTGCCAAAACCACTGACGACCACTAATTTCAATGATCATATCGGTGCGTTTTGCATCTTCGATACGACGTTTTGCATTGTCATCCCCAATCTTGTGAACATTGTGAATGGGGCTTGCTTGCGTTCCAGCTCCGCTTAATTGAGACAAGGTGTTTGCCGAAAGGAAGAACAGCATAATCACAATAAGTGCTGGCACAATCGTCCAAAACAACTCTAGTTTCATGTTGCCATGATTTTGGGCTGGCAATTCATCGGCTTTTTTACGTTTATATTTATATGCTGAAAATAACAATAACCCTTGAACGATAAAGAAAACGATGACGGCAAAAAAAAGTGCAATGTTATAGAGCGAGTTAATCGCAATTGCATCCGCGGTGACAGTATTTACTAGCATCGTTTAGGGATTCTAACATGTAGAGGCTGTGATAAGTATGAGACCATGCCCATTGCAAGGGTGACGATTGTCATTGTTTATGCATTTCCCCAATATTAATCGATTTTGGTGCAGTAGCTAGCAGTGGATAATAGATGGGGTATGGATTTTCTTTTTCCACAACCCCGCGAAGAAGATATAAAAACACGGCATTTTTTAGTCGCCGTTTTGCTTATTGTTGTTATCGGGTTGGCTTGTCTTTTAATGCTAATTGTCAATGGCGCGATGGTAATAATCCCAATTTCAACGCAACTTGGTCTGCCACGTATTCGCCAAAGTTTTATTGTCGTTGCATTCGCAGCAATTGTGTTTGACATTGCTGCTGGGTTGTTATTAAGGTTTGTGGCACAGCGGACTAGGTTGCGGGCAATGGGAGGAGCTTTGCTCTGGGGGGGCGCTTTGGCGGCTACGTTGACAAGCGTTCGCCTTATGCTGCCACTCGAAGATGTGGTGCGCCCCTCACTGGCCCGCATGATGATAGGGTTGTTATTCACAGTGCCTGTCTTATGGCGGGCTGGGTGGCCCAATGGGGTTGCAAAGCTACCTATTGCCATTATTGTGGGTGGTGCTATGTTGCTGCCTTTTGTGGTGAATGGCGCATTAGGCAGTGTTTTTGATACCGTGCGGGCTTTTGCCGAAGCCTTGGTATTGGGCCTAGTGGCTGCAAGTTTAGCAATTATGTTGCAGTCTGCTATCGAAGAAGATGATTCTGGGGTTATGTCAATTGGGCTGGCAGGCATGACCATCACTATCGTGTTGCTGCTGGTTGCAGGGGCATGGGGACAACGTGATCTCAATCTTTTGTTAATGTTGGTTTTGCCGTGGCTTGGGCGTTTGATCGCGGCGTTAGCGAAGGCTCGCCCAAATTTCGTCACCCCCGACTGCGCCAACTGGCAAGCCAGTGCGTTATTGGTGGTATTGGCGGCGTTTGGTGTTTTGGCTTTTGTTTCACCGACCGAGTTTAACGTCATGACAATCTTTGATCGTTATACAGGGCGATTTGCGCTTAATGCGGCCTTAATCGCATTGGGCATTGCTATTATTGGTGGCAGCTTATTTTCGTTGGCGGCAGTGCGCTGGCGCATCGCTGCTGCATGGTGGATGTGGGTTGTGGTGGGTGTGGTAAGTGTTACCATTCTTTGGGGTTATTTGTGCTGGGGGCAA
>JAGWYZ010000456.1 GCA_018969115.1 Chloroflexota bacterium
ATGGCACGATCAATGTGCTTATAAATGATGTACCCAACAATTTCGATACAACGATCATAAACCCAATTGTCGACAACCACCCCCCGCACCCAATGGCCTTCAACCAATGAGACTCTTTTAACGTGTTAAATTGTGCCATAGCCAAACGCCTCCAAGACTACACCCCAAAATTGCAATGACTAACAAGAACCAAATATCAAACAATCGCCTTATATCTAGCGCCAACAAAGCCGTGCCAAGGCTCAGTAAAATAAAAATGCCACCCGCCACACTTAGGGTAATAATCCAACATGCGGCTTGCAAGGGTCTATTTGACGAAATAAGTGGGGTTAAATAACGCTGTTTTAGGTGTGTGTCAATCCATAAACCACCAGCCAAAAGTATTGCACCCAATGGGATGGATAAAAGATTCACCCAAATATTTTGCCAAAATCGTTGCAACGTATCAGAAGTCATATTGGCATTAGGAATAATTACGCCCAAGATAGGAATAAAAATATCGGCAGTGTCTGACATTGTCTGCGGGATAAACAAGAGCAAGATGACGGCAAGCAAGGTTAACCCTAAATTCCAAGAGAAGCCGATGAGGAAAGTGCGACTGGCACATTTGCGAATTTTAGGCCACACCTCAGCATAAGATTGCCCAAGCACGGCTGGGGTCATTAACATGGCAATGGCAATAAACCCAACCAACACCCCCCAATGCGCCGGCCATCTCACCAATGTGCCAATAGCAAAAAAGCTAGCGAGTGCCATATAAACGAAAATAATGAAAGCCCCAAGCATGTTGCCATTACTTTGTGGCTCAGTTAATGCCTCAATTGGGTTATGCAATGCCCAACGTCTAGCATCAGAAGAAGGATGCCCACTAAAGTGCAAACGCGCAAGCTGTTTTTGTTGGGTTACATTGGGTAATTGCCGCATCCATTCATCAATTATCGCCAACTTAAGGGCCTCAGACCCTTGATGATAAGCAGCTCCATAATCCGCATAGTATTCACGCACATGTATCATACGATGAAAAACGAACCGCCACAACAATCCGCAAGCCAAAAACAATGGGCCAAAGGCATTAATAAATGTAATTGCGAGTGTTCGAAGCACAAATGTTTCTAAAAATTTAGCATCATCCTGACTTGGTGCGCGTAAACCAAGCTTCAATAAATTTCCTAACAATGGAACATCCCCAAACGGCATATTTGCAACTACAACTGGATCATTTAAGATCGGCAACAAATAAGGGGCATAAAGCTGTGACACCCAATACCAACCGATGCCCGCAACCGTAATATAAAGCGACAATTGCATCATAGACGACAAAAATTGCCGGGTTAATTCAAGATAGCGCGTGTCATTACGTAAAAAGTGTTGTAATTCATGCGATAACACTGCCAAGCCTTTTTGGCGAGTGGCAGCATCACTGCTTTCAATATATTGGTTAATCGCATCCATATCGCTCGTGCCAGCCAGAATAAGCCTGCGCTTTAGCCCACCCACCACATGAATGCCAACCTCACGGTTTGCCCGTTCAATATAAGTAACGCCTTTTAAACCAAGCTCTGCCGATAATTTTGAAACGACAGGTTGCAATGAAGTTTCGGGTCGGCTGCGCCAGCGCCAGCGCTCACGGTCGACCCAAATCAACAAAGCCCGTAACGGCACAAAAATAGCAAAAA
>JAGWYZ010000457.1 GCA_018969115.1 Chloroflexota bacterium
TGGTTGCATAGTCATTTCCAAATGCGCTAAATGGTGAATAGTATGGCGAAACCGGATAATGATTAATATTTGCGTTTTTAAATATTTCTTGAAACATGATTTTTTGTCTCCTTTAAATTAATTCTTGCGCGTTATTGCGCCTTACGCAATGCGGCTTGCCAAGTTTTTGGGATATCTGACCAGCATTCTGAGCCGTCCGTTGTGCTGCCGTTGATGACATACCATACGGATGGGTTCGGGTTTTCTTTGTTGGGTAGTTCGCTTACACAAACAAACACTTCATCGTTTTTGTTAATCCAGTCGGGGTTGTTAACTGCTTGTATTTGGCGTTTTGTCAATTCTATTTTGATGCTCATATTGAATATCTCCTTGATTGATATTAATTATACCGATATCGGCGCATTTGTCAACGGATAAAACCTTAAAATATCGTCAAACAATCAACATGCCGCATCCAAAGCCTTTTGCACTGCCAATGCCATTCGACAATGTCTCATTGAAAATATCAAAGTTTGTAATATTTAAATTGCCAGAAAACATCGCTCGATAAATTATTGTTTTGTCGTGTCTCCATACCGGCAAGGTCACTACGGTTGCATTGATGACCTCGAAGCCACTCGCCGCTGCCTTTCGTGTCAGCCATGATTGCATCGCGTCGCTATTGAGCAGTGGTATGCGTTTGCGACTCTTGAAATCACGTCTTGTTGGGTTCGCTATTAAGATAAATGGCACGGCGGCTGGCGTGACTGCTGGGTTGAACAGCGCAACCAATGGCTTACACCATTGGACATTGTTCGTTATTGGTTCGACAATTGACCTAACAATGATTTTGCTGTCAATATGAGCATACTGGACGCGACTGCATTCGCCGTCTTTAAACAACGACATGACCAAACGGTGAATGTCGTAGGGAGAGTGGTGTGCTGGGTCAATTGTTAATTGGGCGTGATACATTGTGTTCCTGTTGGATAACCCATCCCGAAGAGGCTAGGTTTCCATTGTGGTGGTGTCCACCCAACCAGATAAGGCGAGGTGTTAAATTTGTATTTCGATGATGCGTAATCATGCGGCATCGCGCGAGTTGACATACCGTCAATCACCAGTGGGTCATTAATGTCGCTATCGGCAATGAGCCATCCAACAACTTCGCCGTGTCCAGTAGTGCGATTTTTGCCGACAAATTTTATATTTGCCAGCAGTTTTTTTATTTCGTCGGCATTGCCGATACAGTGTGCCGTCAGCGTGTCAGCGGCAATTGTCGTTACGGGTGTTCTTCGCTCCATGTAACGGCCCACGTTTGATTTGAATCTTGACGGGTCTGACAATCGTCCTGATGGCGTTCTCTTGTGGCGATATTCGACATCTGACAATGCCCGATTGGATTTAAAGCACGATGCACTCCACAATGGCAAACCACCACTATTTTGCCACTCCATTTTTAGCGGCAATGGTAGCCAATACGCCTCTGGTGTGTTTTGCAAAACACGACAACCCAAATGTGATTCGATGACGCATCGTGCTAATAGACCGTCGAGATAGATGGGTGTTCCTGTTGTTGGGCTGATATCGCCACGTAGCCTTGCGGTGACTGTTAGTGGCGACATGGGCAATGCCGCAAATCGCCGCGTTACCTCATTCAGTTCAGGTAAATAAATCATAGTAATTCAGGAAATC
>JAGWYZ010000154.1 GCA_018969115.1 Chloroflexota bacterium
AGCTGTGAGCTATGAGTCATGACTCATAGCTCACAGCTCAAAGCTCTAATACATAATCATGCCGCCGCTGATGTTGATGGCTTGACCAGTCATGTAACGTGAATCAGGACCAGCTAAAAATGCGACAACATCGGCTACTTCTTCGGGACGGCCCATCATACCCATCGGAATGCGTGAAATGCGCTCGGCGCGAATTTGGGCTGGTGCTTTGTTTTGCAAACGCCCAAACTCAAGATCGATTTGCTCCATCATCGGTGTATCGATGACACCCGGACACACACAATTCACCCGCACCCCATGCACCGCGCCAGTGTGGGCAAAAGTTTTGGTCATGGCGATGACAGCAGCTTTGGCAACGTTATACACCGGATGATTTTGGGTGCTAGCCATTTTGCCTGCAATCGAGGCGAGGTTGACAATACGCCCACTGCCTTGCGCCAACATGTGTTTCATGGCGGCTTGGCACATAAACCACACCGACTTGGCGTTGACACTCATCATCAAATCCCAATGCGCCTCGGTCACATCTAACGGGCCAGAAGTGCGCTGAATACCAGCATTATTCACCAGCACATCAAAGCGCCCTAACTCGCTTAGGGTGCGCTGAATGACATTTTGACGCTCGCTTTCGCTCGTCACATCCATCGCCAACGCCAAGGCACGGCGGCCAAGCCCATGAATTTCGGTGGCGACGGCTTCGGCTTGGGCGGCTTGCACATCGGCTACCACAACATTAAAACCATCGGCGGCCAACCGTAACGCAATAGCCCGCCCGATACCGCGGCCAGCACCAGTAACAATTGCCGCTTGACCAGCGACAGGGGGTTCGAATGGGTGAGAAGTCATGATTAGTTAGTTGACCAGTTGATTAGTTGATTGGTAGATTCGTTGACTGGTTAATTAATGACTCATAAGTCACAAGTCATCATTAATCAACCGATCCATCATAATTCCCTAGGCTATGTCATATAAATCACTATATTTTTCGCTGATATATGTTAAATAAGCATCGGGGTTGAGCGGCTCGCCAGTGGCGCGTATCAGCAATTCGTTGGGCGAATAGGCACGGGCATGGCGATAAACATGCTCGGTTAGCCAAGCCAACAAAGGCGCGTAGTTGCCACCACTCAAGTTGCTATCCAACGTTGGCAAGTCGCGCCGCGCCGCCGCCATCCATTGGCCCGACATCACATTACCCACCGTATAGGTGCAAAATGAGCCGATGCTCGCCATCGACCAATGAATATCTTGCAACACGCCCAAAGTGTCGGTAGGTGGCACCACGCCGAGGTATTCTTGCATTTTTGCACGCCAAATTTCAGGCAAATCGGCCACGTTGATGCTGCCATCGAGCAAGCCAATTTCAATCTCGACCCGCAGCATAATGTGAAAGTTATAGGTCATTTCATCAGCCTCGACGCGAATGAAACTGGGGCGCACCCGATTGACAGCGCAATAAAATTCATCGGCGGTCACATTCGCCAATTGATCTGGAAAGGTACGTTGCAGGGTTGGAAAATGCAATTGCCAAAATGCGCGGCTGCGGCCTACTTGGTTTTCCCACAAACGCGATTGCGATTCGTGTGCACCAAAACTGACCCCAGCCACCGCATAATTGCCTAAAAAGTCGGTGGTGAGGGCGGTACGGGTCAATGTTGGGCTAGCTCCTTGCTCATATATAGCGTGGCCGGTCTCATGCAGCACCCCAAACAAGGCCCCGGGCAAATAATTGCGCTGGTATCGGGTGGTGATGCGCACGTCGTTGCGAGTAAATGACACCTCGAAGGGGTGGGCTGAAATATCTAAACGCCCACGATTGAGATCGTAGCCAAATTGTTTTGCCAAACCCAGTGCAAATTCGCGTTGCTTGCCTTCATCATAATCACCATATAAAAAATCGCTACGCGCCACATCACCCCTGGCCACAATTTTTTGCAGCAATGGAATGAGGGTAGCCTTCATGGTATTAAACAAATAGCGTAAACGCTCAACATTCATCTCTGGCTCATAGCGCAACAGCAAGGCATCGTAAGGGTGATCAACATAGCCGATAGCCTCGGCCAATTGTTTTTGATAATCAAAGGCTTGCTGAAGGTAAGGCGCAAAACGCGCGAAGTCGTTGTGTTTTTTGGCATCAACCCACGCTTGCTCGGCGGTGGGGCGTAACCCCACAACTCGGCTCATTAGAGTGGCGGGTATGCGGCGTGCAATATCGTAGGCCCAACGGGTATTTTGCACCTCGCGGCGGCGATATGAATAGTAATCGTCATCTTCGACTTCTGGCTCGACTGCATCTAACAAACGGGCAGTGGTATCGCTGGCAAAACGCTCTTGGGCAATTTGAATGATGGTCGCCAACTGATGCCCACGGGTCTCGGCCCCGCCGTGCGGCATTTGGGTATGCGAATCCCAATTCAAAATGTTAAACACGTTGAGTAAATCGTTGATTTGGGCGATATGGTCTCGAAAAGATTGATAAGCTGACATAAAAATTGATTATTCTGACTACTTGTCTAGGCTGCTTTGATAGATAAAGTAATTTTAATGCCGATGTATTTAATGCCTTTAAAGCTAACTTCTCGCCACTTCTCGCCCTCGTATAATTCCATCCCATGCGCGTTCCTATTTCGTGGCTCAAAGACTACGTAGATATCCCTTGCTCCGTCGAAGCACTGGCTGAAAAGCTCACTTTTGCCGGATTAGAAGTTGAAAAAATCGAATACATTGGCCTGCCCGGCGGTGAGTTGGTGTGGGACAAAGACAAAATTTTTACTGGCCTATTGCTTAAAGTCGATCGACACCCCAATGCCGATAAGCTTTTGCTGGCAACCGTAGCCTATGGCACCCATGCCGATGGCAGCCCGCGTGAGATCACGGTTGTGACGGGTGCGCCCAATATTAAACCCGGTGACAGTGGGCAAAAAGTGGTACTGGCCCTCAATGGGGCGCGTTTATACGACGGGCACAAAGAAGGCAAAGTGCTGATGACCCTTAAACCTGCCGTATTACGCGGCATTAAAAACGATAGCATGGTGTGCAGCGAAAAAGAGCTGGGCATGAGCGACGAACATGATGGCATTATTATTTTGCCAGATGAGGCCCCAGTCGGCGTGCCACTGCAAGATTATTTGGGTGATGCGGTGCTCGAAATTGCCATTTTGCCCAACACGGCCCGTTGCGCCAGCATAATTGGGATAGCGCGTGAAGTGGCGGCATTAACCGGGCAAACCGTGCGTTACCCCAATTTGTCTTATACCGAAGGCAGCAAAACTGTATCAGATTTGGCAAGCATCAAGATCAATGATGCCAAACTCAACCCGCGTTTTACGGCAGGAGTGATCGAAGGCATCCGCCTCGGACCATCGCCTTATTGGATGCAGCGTCGGCTTAATTTGATGGGGCAACGCCCAATCAGTAACGTGGTCGATATTTCAAATTATGTCATGTTTGAATGGGGTCAACCCACCCACACCTTTGACTTCGGCCTAATTCAAAAAAATGGCAAGGCCTTTGTGCAAACACGTCTAGCCCACGAAGGCGAAAAACTGACGACGCTTGACAATCGCCAACGCGATTTGTTGCCAAGTGATATTGTCGTAGCCGACGAAAATAAGGCCATTGGCTTAGCCGCTGTGATGGGCGGGGCCAATACTGAGGTGAATGATGCCACCCAAACCGTGTTGCTCGAAGTGGCGGCATGGCATCAAACCAGCGTGCGCCGCACCGCCCGTCACCACGACCTGCATAGCGAGGCATCATATCGTTTTGCGCGTGGGGTGCACCCCGAAGTGACCATTTCGGCTTTAAAGCGTGGCTTGCAACTCATGCAACGTCATTGTGGTGGCACAATTGCGCAGGGCATTATCGATATTTACCCCAATCCACGTGTTGAACCCGTGATTATGTTTGACACGACTGAATGTAAACGCATTTTGGGTATTGAGATTCCGATCAATGACATCGTGAGCATTCTCCAATCCTTAGAATTTAAAATTGAAGACACCTCTACGAATTCTTCATTTTCAATTCTAAATTCTAAATTTCTTCAGGTAACGCCACCGCCACATCGTTTAGATGTTGAAACAGGTTATGACTTGGTTGAAGAGGTGGGGCGTATTTATGGCTATCAACGTGTGCCCAGTAGCATTTTGTCAGACGAAGTGCCACCAGCCCAGCCGAACCCGCAAGTGGTGTTTGAAGAGCGCGTTAAAGACGTTTTGGTTGAGGCCGGTTTGACCGAAATCGTGACCTATCGCTTTACCACCCCCCAGCAAGAAGCCCGCACTTATGCACCCGGCACCCCACCAGATGACAAGCCTTATATCACCCTCATCAACCCCATCGCCCCAGACCGCAGCGCCATGCGCCACAGTTTGGTGGCAGGTGCGCTCGAAACCATGAGCGCCAATTTGCGGCACCATAATCGCGTGACATTATTTGAGGTTGGTGCAGTTTATTTGCCATCAGAAGAGAATAACGCAGTGTTGCCCAATGAGCAACCACGTTTAGCCATTGCCATGTCGGGCAGTCGCGAGGCCCGCATGTGGCGTGATGGCGACAGCGCCGTGATGGATTTTTATGAGTTGAAAGGTGTAATCGAAGCCTTGCTGGGCGGTTTGTATGTGTTAGACAACACATCATTCGAGCCAGTATCGCACCCAAGCTATTACCCAGGCCGCGCAGCAGCCATTGTGTTAAAAAAGCCGCGTGGCGAAGCCCAGCGAATTGGCATTTTTGGCGAGTTGCATCCATTAGTAGCAGCAGAATGGGGTTTAGATAAGCAGCCGGTGTTGCTGGCCGATCTTGATTTGTGGGCATTGCGTGATTTTTCTGCGCCACGAGTGACCGCCCAAGATATATTGACTTTCCCTGCCAGTTATGAAGACCTCGCGGTGGTTGTGAATGAAGATGTGCCAGCGGCACAAGTTGAGCAAACCATTCGCCGCGCTGGCGGCAATTTGTTGCGAAATGTCAGTTTGTTTGATGTGTATCATGGTGAGCAATTGGGCAATGGCAAAAAGAGCTTGGCTTATGCGCTTACTTATCAGGCCGAAGATCGCACCTTGACCAATGCCGATATTGAAAAACCGCGCAACAAAATTATTCGTGCGCTCGAAAGTCAACTCGGTGGGGCTATTCGCGCTTAAGATTTGCAAAGCAAAATAGAGATCCCTGCTCAAGCTTCGCTTAAGCAGGGATCTCTATTTTGCTTTATGGCTTTGTTTTTTATCTTATCTTTTCACCTTATCTTTTCACCTTATCTTAAGGTATTAAACGTTTAATCAAAAGTATGACAAAAAATAATCGTGGTGTCATAACACTGATTGTGGCGATTGTGAGCATGTGTCTGTGTATGATGGCAACAGGGGTTGGCGGTCTTGCGTATTTGTTTAACCGCTTTGCAACCAATCCCCCTCCGTTTTTAGCCACGCCCTTGGCTCGCGCAACCAGCGATAGCCCCATTCGTGTGCCATTGCCCGATCTTGGCACAACCGTTGCGGCGACGCCGCGCCCCATCAATAGCACCCCATTTGTGGCAGGTGCGGCCACACGTGTTGCTACCGATGCTTCGACGGCAGCAACACGTGTGCCATCCGGCCCAGTGCAGCCGGTAGTTTTGCCAGAGGCTATTTTTAATACCGAATTACCACAAACCGATTTGGCCGACATTGCAGTACGGTTTAAGGGCGTAGCACGTGAGCAAACCAAAGTCACTTGCAGCACCCCCGCCAAAGGGTTTAATGTCGGTGACAAGCGCACATTTACCCTGAGCAACCAAGATAGCAATACACTATTTAAGGCCACTGCCGAATTGCGTTATAAAACAGCCTCAGTATATGCATGGGTGCAATTAACCCCTGAAAAGGTTGATATTAATGAAAAGCAACTAAAAGAGGCAATGGACAAATTCACCAGCCAAATTTTGCCCACCACCCACGCTTTTTTTGGCAATGAGGCCAACCCCGGGGTCGATTGTGACCCTCGTATTCATATTATTCATGCCGCAGGGGTTGGGCGCTCGGTAGGGGGCTATTTCTCATCACCCGATGGTTTCCCAAAAAGTGTGCGCGAAGATTCAAATGAAGGCGAAGTGTTTATCATCCACGCTGCGCCGGGCTATAACGGGGCGAATCCTAATTCGACCAATTATTTAAGTACTTTGTCGCATGAATTGCAGCACATGATCAGCCACAATAACACCCACGCGCCCAGTTTATGGCTTGAAGAAGGCGCGGCCCAGCTTTCTGAACGGGTAAACGGTTTTGCGATTGATGCAATTTCAAGCGCCTATGCTTTTGCCAACAAACCTGACACCCAACTTAACACGTGGTCAGAAAGCAGCGCGGGTGAAAATAGCGCCCATTATGGCGCGGCTTATCTGTTTTGGGCATATTTATATGATCGTTTTGGCCCAGAGGTGACTAAAAAAGCCGCAACGCACCCCGAGCGCAGTGTGCCCGGCATTATGAAGGCCTTGGCTGATGCCAAGGTAATCAACCCCGACACTGGAAAAGCCTTTACATTTGAAGATTTATTTGCCGATTATGTGGTTGCCAATGTGAACGGCAAAAGCAAAGCGGGCACGATCGTGGGTAATCGCTATTTTTACAACGATACGCCGGTTCCGCCACTGGCACAACGTTCTGGACCAATTGGTCTTGGCCCGCCAACCCTCGAAAAGAGTGAGCAAGTTAATCAGTTTGGCACCCACTATTACCCCATTCGTGGGGTAGATAAAGTGATACAAGTTGAGTTTAATGGGTCAACGACCGTGCCATTGTTGCCTATGACCGATAACGATGGGCCATTTTGGTGGTCACATCGTGCCGATGAGAGCAACCCGCGCCTGACCCGCGAGTTTGACCTCAGCCGCGTCAGCGCAGCAACCTTAAAATTTCGTGCATGGTTTCGTGCCGAAAAAGATTATGACTATGCCTATGTCAGCGCTTCGGTTGATGGTGGGGCAACTTGGAAAACTGTGAAAACCACCCGTTGCATCACCACCGACCCCAATCGCGCCAATTTGGGATGTGGCTACACTGGGGCATCGGGCGGCGGAACTGATCCACGTTGGATTGATGAGACGGCAGATCTCAGCCCATTTGCTGGCAAAAAATTGCAACTGCGCTTCGAGCTAGTCACCGATGCAGGGGTCAATCGTGAGGGTTTGGCGATTGACAACATTGAAATTCCTGAAATTGGGTTTGATGATGATGTAAACAGCAATGCCGGTTGGAAAAACGAAGGTTTTGTACGCACCGATAACCGATTACCCCAAACGTGGAAAGTGCAATTGATTATTGAAAATAATGACGGAACCCGTGAGGTAAAACGGATTGCTTTGAATGCAAGTATGAGTGGGGTAGCTGAGCTTGATTTTATAAAGAAGATTAAAGCCGTGACGTTAGCAATTTCACCCACAACCTTAGTGACAACTGAGCCAGGCAGCTATGAGCTAAAAATAAAATAGGCCTAAAAATGTGTTTTGCCGTTTTAATGATTATGTGATGAGCCATGCTTGTCACACAATCGTTAAAACGGCATTTTTTGTTTTTAAGGTTTGGGATTGGTTGAAAACAAGCCAGCCCGTAGCTCGGCAATACGAGCACGGTTAGCTATTTCGACTTGTTGACCATCGGCGGTGGTAATGGGTTCGGTGTAATTTTGGTCGATAACGGCAGATTTAATATTGCTACGGTCGATGGTCATGGCGAGCCGTCCAATTTGTTGCATCATCGGCAATGGCATATCGGTTTTGACTGAGGCGCTGAGGTCAGCTAATACCTCTGGTCCTGAGGCAAATAATGACATTGCCACACGTAAATCTTTGGTTTTTTCTTGAATGGCAATAATGACTTGTTGTTGACGTTTTGCACGGTCGAAATCACCAAATTTTGTATTGCGGGTGCGAGCATATTTTAAAGCCATTGCCCCATTGAGCACTTGTTTGCCTTTTTTGATGCTAAAAACTTCAGTGCCGTAGTTGCCAGTTGGGTATTTCGGGTCGTAAATATCTTCAGGTACATCGATGGTGATGCCACCAATGCGATCGATGAGTGACTCGAAGGCGGTGAAATTGATCCGCACATAATGGTGAACTGTCACTCCGATGACTTGCTCTACTGTTTTTTTGGCAAGCGCTGGCCCGCCGCCCGGATAATCATCTACATCACCATAGTAATTGGCAAGATTGATGCGGTTATTACCATAACCCGGAATAGGAACCCACAGGTCACGCGGAATCGACAACATGCCGGCTTGTAGCATGACTGGGTCAACGGTGAGCAACATCATGGTATCGGTACGATAACCACGCTCTGTTTCGCCCTGTCGCTGGTCAATACCCATTAACAAGACATTGATACGTTCTTTACCATCCCATGCTTTAGGTAAATCAATCTCTGAAAGGGATAGGTTATCAGACAGGGAGGTGACTGGTTTGCTAACAACAGGCACATTTGGCTCAAAAATTTCAATGATGGGGGGTAGGTTAGCTAAACTGAGAATATAGCGATAGGTTGCGTTGTAAGTATATAAGCTTAGCCCAACACTCACTAAAAATATTCCAACACACAACCAAAGTAGCTTGTTTTTGATCCAATTCACGCCAAACTCCATATTGGCAATGTCATATTTATACTAAGCGCGGTTTTACCAATACAAACAGTATCTTCTCAATAAAGCAAATTGTCGTTAAAATCACTATATGGCTTTTGGTCGCAAGGGCTTTGCGATGCTACCAAAAGCTACATAATGATTTTGACAGTACACTCTTAGGATTTACCCCGAATTATTAAGAAGATACTACAAAAGATATACCCTTTTTAAATTGCCATTGTCAAAGTATAGAATACTAGCATAATACTGAATCACTACAAAAAATGTAATGATTGCGGGCTGAAAACACCTCAATAGGGGTATCATCATCTGCAATCATATTTCTGCCAAAATTAGGATAACAACCTATTTGGGCTGGGCAAAGACCAGCCAAATAGGTTGTTGTCGTGATTTCGACATTACATCTTTTGGTAAGGCAACCAATTATTGAGTATTGAGAAGATACAAATACAACATCGATAACCTATATACCTATGGATATCAATCAAATTTCCAAGCAATTTCAATATTATGACGAGGAACGCCGTAAAGATCGTGAAATGATTATGCAACTACAAGGGCGGGTTGAGTCGTTGACCCGCGAGTTAGACGCACGTTCCCGTTATTCAGTTGGGGTCGAGGCAGCGCTTTCAGAGTTACGCGGGCAGATTTCGCGGGCAATGGGTTGGAATTCGGCGGTTGAACAATTGCGCTCAGAATTTTTACTTGGCATTAGCCGTGTGGATGAGCTGAGAGTAAAGGCCGAACGCGACACCCAGCGAGTGAGACAGCTTGAGAGTGAATCTGTGATGCGGCTTATTAATGAAACAAAAAAAGAAATTAAGCCGTATGCCCGTTATAGCGAAGAAATTGAGGCACGTAGGCTTGAAGATGCACGTTTGGCCGAATTAGTTGGGCGGGTGCAGGTGCAAACGCTCGATATTGAACGGCGGTTAGAGCAACCAATGACTACAATTGCTTATCTCGAAGAGCAACGTCGTCAAGACAATCGACGTATTCTGATGATTGAACAAGAAATTCCAGATGTAAAACGGCGAATTGACTTGCTTTTGCCACAGTTATTGCTATTGGATGAAGCAGTACGCCGTAAACAGACCGAAATTGATGAAGCCATAAAAATATTAGAGGCACAGAGCCAATTGTTAGAAAATCAACGGGTCAGCGATATTCGCCGCGAACGCCAATTTGCCGAATATGTTGAAACCATTGAGCGTATTAAACAACGATCTGAAGATATTGCAGCCCAAGCAACTGGGTTTGTGCAAATGCGTGAAGAAGTGCGTCGTTCTTTGATTGATATTCCTGAATTTCTTAACCGGATGGAAGTGCGGATTAACGAAGTATTTGAATTACAACGGGATTCTGAGGAACGCGCCAAACGAATTGCCGAAGCCTTTCGCGATAAGATCGAAAAATTGCAGCAAGAATTTGCAGTGGCACAAGATGAAAAATGGCATCCGCGTGATAAACGGATTTCAGATCAAGATGAGCGTATTGATCTGATCGAAGAAGAATTAGGGAAAATACCGATCATTACCCCTATTTATGAAATTTTTGAAGTGTTTGCTCGGCATTATGCCGAAGCTGGGCGTGAATGGCTGGCGAAGTCTGGCCCATTATTAGATCGTGCAAAAGCAACGCTAACGGCTGACCAGATTGTGCTTTCACGGCGGCAAAAACGTAAGCAGCAAACCGATAAAGCCCGAGAAATTGCTCGCCCCGAAGATAGCATGGCTGATCCAGATTTACTCTCTTGATTGTGATCGGCCTCATCTGTTTTGAAACACATAGGTCTGCCCCAGCCCCCAAAAGATGTAATATCGAAATCACGATATCCCCCTTGGTAGCATAGACGTTGCTCACACT
>JAGWYZ010000458.1 GCA_018969115.1 Chloroflexota bacterium
CACCCTCGGCCAACACCCCTTCTACATCGCCCGAAAAAGGGTTGAGCGATACGATTTCGCACAGCGCAAAACGCCCACGCCCGGTGTTGCCATGCAAGCCCACGCCCAATTCACCGGCCCCGTGCCACGGCACAATTAAATAAGGCAAATAGCGCAGCCCATCGCCAAATAGGGTAATGCCAAAGCGAAAAAGCTGCCCTACCGCAATTTGCCCGTTTTCATTAGGCACAAATGTGGGCGGGTTTAGGGCATAGGGGCGGCGTTGGTCGCCGCCATGTGCTTCTTCACGCAACAGAGTGCAGGCCGGGCATTGGGCATCGCTGGGGCATTGGCCATTATTTGGGCAAGCCACCCGCAACAACACCCGCGCAAATGCCCCGCGCAGTTGCCCCCCCGCTTTGTGCGGGTGTAGGCGAATGGGGTCTATGGCCTTGCAGGTGTAAACAAGATGAATGACCGTTAAAGGGAAATTGTCTGTCGTCATATTATTTTTGATTGTTGATCGTATGCGTGTCGGTGAAACATCGAACGCCGTCGTAGAGACGGGTCGGTGACCCGTCTTTGTTGTGATGCGCCAAATAAAATCATCGTCATGGATATTTACCCGTTGTTTTGCATGGAAGGTCGAATGCCGCGAGAGACGGGTCACCGACCAGTCTTTGTTGTGATGCGCCCAATAAAATCATCGTCATGGATGGTTTACCCGTTGTTTTTCATAGAAGGTCGAATGTCGCGGGAGACGGGTCACCGACCCGTCTCTACAATGTGATGTGCGATATAAAATCATCGTCATGGATGTTTGCCCGTTGTTTTGCATAGAAGGTCGAATGTCGCGGGAGACGGGTCACCGACCCGTCTCTACATAAACAACCCTTCTACATTTTCAATATCTTGTATCCACCGTTGAGGGTTCTTGTCAATATAATCGCGGGCGGCTAATAAGGCACGTTCATTATGCAAAATACGGTCGAAATAGCGTGTCTGCCATGCAAAATCGGCATGGCCCAATGCGCGAATGCGTTTCGTTGCCATTGATTTGATCTGTGCAATGATGGTGCCGAGAGACTCATTCTCACCTTCCAATTTCAAAATCCCATGCACATGATTAGGCATAATCACCCATGCATCCAATACAACATTGGGGCGCACATTGGCGGTCGCAAGCCATTCGTCATTCACGACATTGCCGATTTCGGTTAATTGCACCCCATTGTCAACGATTTTCGACAATACCTGTATACGGTTGTGGGTGCACCATGTCACAAAAAACATGCCTGATGTGTAATCTGCGCCGATCATTCGAGTCGATGGAACTCGATATTTGCCTTTGTAAAGATGGGTTGGCGGTTTGTCAGTTGAATTTGTATGATTTTTGTTGTAATGCGTCATATAAAACATCGTGATGGATACCAATCAATCATTTTTTGTCATAAAACATCGAATGTCGTCATAAAACCATCGTCATGGGTTTTTACCCGTTGTTTTGCAATGTCGTCGTAGAGACGGGTCGGTGACCCGTCTTTGTTGTGATGTGTCAAATAAAATCATCGTCATGGATATTTAACCCATTGTTTTGCATGGAAGGCCGAATGTCGCGGGAGACGGGTCGGTGACCCGTCTTTGTTGTGATGTGTCAAATAAAATCATCGTCATGGATATTTA
>JAGWYZ010000155.1 GCA_018969115.1 Chloroflexota bacterium
TTTTTTGTTTTTCTGTATTACTAAGGTTTGGCTGATTTCGCTGTCTATCCCCCGCAGCTGTGTTGTGGGGGATAGACAGCGAAATCAGCTCTTCGTTTTTTTAGGAATTTGCTCTATTGAAGTGATGCAGTGAGGTGATACAGAAAATACGGTGAGTGCTTCGGCAGCCAACCAAATTTCTCCCACATAGGTAACGGGGCCAGTCATACGAATGTGATTATCGGGTGAAATCTCGATGTGCAATTCGCCACCCGGCATAACGACAACCAAGTCGGCATCGCAATAACCAAGACGATGTGCCACCGCCGCCGCCGCACATGAACTGCTACCCGATGCCAATGTATAGCCCGCGCCACGTTCCCAAATATCAATCGATAGCCGGTTTCGCCCCAACACTTTGGCAAATTGCACATTGGTGCGCCGCGGAAATAACGAGTGATGCTCGATTCGTGGGCCAAAGGTATGAATATTGCAGATATTTTTAACGACAGGATCAAGTTGATCGAATTGATCGACGAAAATGACGCAATGTGGATTGCCAATTGTGGCTGCCGAAAATGTGAGCGTCAGGTCATCGATATGAAGCAATTGCTGTAATACTTCGGTCACATTGGGTAAGGCCACAGGGATATCTTGGCACTTAAATGACACTTGTCCCATCTCGACACGCACTTGGTGGCCATTTTCAAATACTTGGCAGTTCACACGCCCGCCGACAGTTTGTACAAAAAAGGGCGCATCGCCAACCCGTTTGACATCCCACAAATAACGTGCAAAGATGCGCAAGCCATTACCACTTTTTTCAGCCTCGCTGCCATCAGGATTATAAATACGCAGGTTGATGACATCATTCTGCATTGCCCCAGCCAGCAAAATGCCATCTGACCCAGCCCCGCGATGACGGTCACAAATCTGTTGCACTAACGCTGGCGTTAGCGCCTGTGTCAATTGATCTTCATCAATCACCAAATAATCGTTGCCGAGGGCGTGGTATTTGTGGAAATGCAAAGTAAAAAATGCTAAGTGAGAAGTGAGAAGTGCCAATTTTGAACTTGATCGTTAGCACTTAGCGCTTCCCACTTTTATCTTAGCTGCTGCCGCCCTTCAAGAGCACGGCTAAGAGTAACTTCATCGGCGTATTCAAGGTCGCCACCAACGGGTAAGCCACGCGCCAAACGACTGACCGACACTTTGCTGGCGGCTAATTTGCGTTGTATAAAGGCTGCGGTATTTTCACCCTCAAGCGTTGGATTGGTGGCTAAAATAATTTCGCGCACTGGTTCGTCACTGGTGGCCTGTTTTGCAATACGGGCAATCAGTTCATTGATTTTGAGATCATCTGGCCCCAAGCCATTCATTGGCGAAATAACCCCATGCAGCACATGAAACACCCCATTAAAGCTGCGCACCCGTTCTATTGCCGACACATCTAATGGCTCTTCGACCACACAAATGAGGCTTTGATCACGTTTTTCATCCATGCAAATTTCGCATGGGTCACTTTCGGTGATGTTGTAGCAACGTGAACATAATTTGGTGCGTGCTTTAAGATCGCGCAAGGCATCGGCCAACATCATCGAATGTTCGAGCGGGGCGCGTAACAAATGATAAGCCAATCGCGAAGCTGACTTAGGGCCGATGCCGGGCAATTGCGCAAATGCGTCAATCAGCCGCGCAACCGAAGGTGGGAGGCTGCTGGTTTTATTCATGAGAGGATGGGGGGAGAATAGGGATTAAGGATTAGGGATTGGAGATTGTTCATAAGTCATAAGTCATGAGTCATGACTTGCGACTTATCCTTAATCCCTAATCCCCATTCCCTAACCCCTACTCCCTATTACATCAACCCCGGTAATTGCATTCCGCCTGTAATGCTTTCTAATCGCTGCGAGGCATGTTCTTGTGATTTGATAATGGCCTCGTTTACGGCGGCAACCAACGCATCTTCCAACATCCCGACATCGTTAGGGTCAACCAAACTTGGGTCAACGCTAATGCTTTGCACCCGTTGATGCCCACTGATGGTGATGGTGATAGCACCACCGGCTGAAGTGACATTAATCAATTCGTTTTCTAATTCCGCTTGGGTCACTTTCATATCATCTTGCATTTTGCGCACACGGGCCATCATGTCGCCTTGCCCGCCACCCAAACCACCGCCGCCCATTGCTGCACCCGGTTTCCAATCTGCTCGTCGTCCTTTTGCCATTCAATTCTCCTTTTATTAATTAATAATTATGAATTTTTATAATTCATAATTTATTTTTATTTTCTCAATAAGCTAAAATCATTATAGATGCGCTGATTGCACAATATATGCGATCAAGCTACGCTTAGCCACAAATATCGTGCAATCGGCAAAAACCTTTAGAAAAGACTTTGCTGGATAGCTATATTATTGAGAAGATAAGTCTATTTCACATTTACTTTTCGTCCATTACCCATACGCAATAAATCATCTGGCGTAAGCCGAAAAACTGCGCTGGGCGTACCTGCTGCCGCCCAAATTTCATCAAATTGCCATAAATCTTCATCAAATAAGGTGATCAATGACTCGGCATGTGCCAAGGGCGGAACCCCGCCGATGACAAAGCCGGTTTTGGCACGCACAAAATCGGCATCGGCTTTGCCAATGGCTTCGCCGATGTATTGTGCAATGTTTTTCTCATTCACGCGGTTAGCACCGCTGGTAATCACCAAAATGCCTTTGCCCGATGTCGCACCCTTAAAAATAATGGATTTTGCAATTTGTGCCACAGTACAGCCAATAGCTTGCGCCGCGTCAGCTGCAGTGCGTGTGCCTTGTGGAAATTCAACCACATCGGTGGCAATATTAATAGTAGAGAGGGCTTCTTGCACACGTTGTGCAGCGGCTGGTAAGGACATAGGTATAAAAAAATAGTTGCTGATTAAATAACGAAGCCCCAATTTTACATTTTTTACTTTTTGGGTTTTTAAGGAGGCAAGCAGTTTACCCCTTGACATTTATGCCAATCTTCGTTATTATCTAATCACTTAATTTCATGCGCTTTTTTGCCTACTTTAGCTATTTTTGGTTTAACTACTTTACCCACCGTAAAGCGAGTTTACTTTTAGCTAACTAGGTGACAAGCACGCGAAAGACACAAATCAGACGCAAGCAAGTTTAACGAGGGTGCAGAGAGTAATCTCTGCGCCCTCGTTTTATTTTGTCTATTGTCCATGTCTTGCGCTTGCCGTCCTCATCGGGCGCTGACCCAATTAACCGATGAGGACGACAACACAAGCACAAGGACAAACAATGCGAGATTTAGTAAAACAATTAGCTCAAATTCAACAAAAAAACAAAAGGAAGAAACGAAAGATATGGTTATTACAATGAAGGCCCGCGCGGGGCAAGACACCGTTGACGCAGTGATTGACCGAGTGCGCAAACTTGGCCTGACCCCCCACCCGATTGTGGGCGAAGAGCGTACTGTGATTGCAGTGGTGGGCGATGAACGCCCGATTGATCAAGAGGTGTTTGAAAGTATGGCGGGGGTAGACACCGTCCATGCTATTTTGAAACCGTTCAAACTCGCCAGCCGTGATTTCAAAAAAGAAGATAGTGCGGTAAATATCGGCGTAAATGGCCACGCGGTGAAGGTAGGGGGCAATGGGCACATCACCATTATGGCCGGGCCGTGCTCAGTCGAGAGCCGCGAAAGCATTTTAGAGTGCGCCCACATGGTCAAAGAAATTGGCGCACATGCCTTGCGAGGCGGGGCCTTCAAGCCGCGCTCGTCGCCTTATTCATTTCAGGGGCATGGCGAAAAGGGCTTGCAATGGTTGGCCGAGGCGCGTGAGCAAACCGGCTTGCCGGTTGTGACCGAGGTGATGGCCCCTGAACAGGTGGACTTGGTGTGTCGCTATGCCGATGTGTTGCAAATTGGCGCTCGCAATATGCAAAATTTCCCGTTATTAAATGCAGTGGGTGTGGTGAATAAGCCGGTGTTGCTCAAGCGTGGGCTGAGCGCCACGATGGAGGAATTGCTAATGGCCGCCGAATACATCATGGCGGGCGGCAATTACAACGTGATGTTGTGTGAGCGCGGCATTCGTACGTTCGAGAAATATACCCGCAACACCCTCGATATCAACGCCGTGCCAGTGCTCAAGCAATTAAGCCATTTGCCGATGGTGGTTGACCCCAGCCATGCCACTGGCAAGAGCGATTATGTGCTGGCTGCTACCCGCGCCGCCGTTGCTGCTGGGGCCGATGCCATCATCCTTGAGGTGCACCCTGACCCCAAGAATGCGATGTCAGACGGCGCTCAAACGCTCAATCCCAAGCAATTTGCCGAGCTAATGCGCCAAACCCGCCGTATTGCCGAGGCAATAGACAAAACGCTCTAATTTAATGGTCAATGGTCAATGGTTAATGAAACTTATCAGCATTCATCATTAACCATTGACCATTAACCATTGACCATTAACCACTAACCATTAATTATGTTGATTCGCCCTGCAACCCAAGATGACGTGACGGCATTGGCAGCGCTGAATGCCCATGTGCAGGCGTTACATGCTAAGGCAGAGCCTTGGTTTTTTAAACCGCCGGTTGGTGCAGATTATGCCGCTGCCCGCGAGCGAGAATTTAGCTCGGTGTTGCTCGATTCAGGCCAAAGCATTTTTGTGGCAGAAGCTCCCAAAACGGATGTGCTGGCAACCGCAGGGGTGATTGGCTATCTATGGGCGCAGCGCCACGATTCATCCGAAAGTGCAGAATTATTTGCGTGCAAACGCTTATATATCAATCATATTTCGGTGCACCCAGATTATTTTCGGCAAGGGGCAAATATGGCGCTGGGGGTTCACGCTTTTAATACCCGCGCCCAGCGTTTTTTTGCCAAACAAGGCTTTGTGCTGCTGATTCATACGATGTGGTTAGAGCTTTAAGCCGTGAGCCGTGAGTTGTGAGACATAGGCCATGACTCGTGACTCAAAGCTCAAAGCTCACGGCCCACGGCTCAGGTAAAATACAACCAAATACATTTGCAATGACGCGAATGCAGTAATTTGCACATTAGCTTTTCAGAGAGTTGGCGTAACGGTGCGAGCCAATAGCGGTGTAAATAAAATGGACTTCGTCGAGCAAATGCGGATCAGCCCCGTGATTGGCTGAAATTGAGTTGGGTGCAGTTGCCGCAAGGTGATATGCGCCAACAGAGGTGGCACCGCGAGTAAACGGCTCGTCCTCTGCGTCACGATGAAAATCGTGACGCAGAGGACGAGCCGTTTTTTTATTTAACCATTACAACATGACAAGAAAAACGATACTTTCAGGCATTCAGCCGACTGGCGAAATGCACATTGGCAACTATTTTGGGGCCATTAAAAATTGGGTTCAATTACAAGATGATTATGACTGCCGCTATTGCGTGGTCGATTTGCACGCCATGAGCATGCCCTACGACCCAGCCGTATTGCGCAAAAACACCGAGCAGATGTTTGTCGATTTGCTGGCGGCAGGCATCAACCCCAACCGCAGCATTTTGTTTGTGCAGTCGATGGTTCCCGAACATACCGAGTTGAATTGGATTTTTGCTTGTGTGTGCGCCTATGGCGATTTGACGCGCCAAGTGTCATTTAAAGAGAAGTCAGAGCAACTCGAAAGCAAACCCGATACCTTTATTTCTGCCGGCTTGTTTACTTACCCAGTGTTACAGGCCGCTGATATCTTGGTGTATCGGGCTGATTTTGTGCCAGTGGGCAAAGACCAAACCCAACATTTAGAGCTATCGCGCACGATTGCCAATCGCTTCAACAACCAGTTTAAAGCTGAGTTTTTCCCTGAGCCACAGGTGCTTGCGACCGAAACGCCCAAAGTGTTGTCGTTAGCCGACCCTGCCCGCAAGATGGGCAAGAGTTATGGGCCAAAGCACTACATCGGCTTGTTTGAAGATGAGAAAACCGTGCGCAGCAAAGTGCGCTCTGCTGTGACCGATACAGGCGACGCACCAAGTGAAAAATTGAGCGACGGGGTCGAAAACCTGCTGGGGCTATTACGCGCTTGCGGCAAAAATGACATCGAAGCAGCATTTCGCGCCGAATATGCCACCGGCAACCGCCGCTATGCGCCGCTCAAAGATGCGGCTGCCGATGCCATTGTCGAATTGACCAGCGGGATGCGCACACGCCGCGCCGAGATCTTGGCCGACCGGGATGCCGTCAAACGCCTGATGCGTGATGGCGCTGAAAAGGCCCAAGTCATCACCCGTGCCACCATGAAAGAAGTGCGGCAGTTGGTGGGGTTGCCAAGGCGATAAAAAGTTAATGGTTAATGGTTAATGGTTAATGGTTAATGGTTAATGGTTAATAGTTAATGATTAAACACTAACCATTAACCATTAATCCAAATATTCCCGCCTTCAGCGCATTGGCAAGCCCAAAATGACCGGCACGCCATGCCGCCCAACATTGGGCGGCGTGGGCGCGGGCTTTGGCGCGGTTGCCACTGCGTGCGTAAATTTTGGCGAGGTTGTAGTGGCGAAAAGGGTTGATGCGCTCGATTAGCAGGGCATAGCGCCCACCAAAATATTCATTCACCTTGTCGAGCAATTTGAGGTGCTGCAATTCAGTTTCGCTGGCAGCTAAGGGCGACCAAATGCCGCCCGAATGCACCCGATAAGCCGCCATTACTTCGGGCATGTAGTGAATATCGCCGAATTGGGCATTCAAAATTGCCAACGGCCAGTCGGTCATACGCAATTCATAAAACCAAGCCGGAAAATCGCCAAATAACCCACGCCGAAACACCGTTGACATTGACGGGGCCCAATTGGCCCACAACAAATCGGTCAACGTGATGTTGGTTTTGTGATTGGGCTGGGCATAACTGGCTGCCATTTGCGCACCATTTTCATCGACCACACAAATATCATGCGCCGATGCCACTATGTTGGGGGACTGCTCAAGATAATCGACTTGGCGCTGCAATTTATACGGCACAGTCCAATAATCATCGCCTTCGAGAAAGGCGATGTATTTGCCGCGGCAAGCATTAAAAATTTGCACGGTGTTGTTTTTGCCCAACAACCCCTGATTTTGCTCGTGCAATAACAGCCGAATCTTGGCGGGGTGCGCCTGTTGCAGCGCCACAATGATCTCGCGGGTGCGATCGGAGCCACAATCTTCACCGATCACGATCTCGATCTCGAAATCGGTTTGTTGCATCAATGCACTTTGCACCGCTTGGGCGATGAACTTTTCGTGCTTGTAGGTTGGCATCGCCACGCTGAGGAGGGGAGTCATCGGGGGCGTATTATCAGGGATTTATACTTCTGGCCCCAACTCAGCCAACAACGACTCAAAATCAAGTTGTGCCGAGGTCATCTCAAGCTCACCCTTGGCATTCAACGGCCATTCGGCCTGTGGGCGATCCCGATAAATCTCGATGCCATTTTGATCGGGATCACGGAAGTAAATGGCCTCACTCACCCCATGATCGGCGGCGCCGTCAATTTGCCAATTGTGGTCAATCAGCTGCTTAAACGTTTGCGCCAACGCCTTGCGGTTGGGCAACAAAATGGCGAAGTGATATAACCCGGTGCTGCCACGCGGCGGCGGTGGCCCGCCACGGCTCTCCCAAGTGTTTAGCCCAATATGATGATGATAGCCACCTGCCGACACAAACGCGGCTTGTGGGCCATATTTCTGCATCAATTGAAACCCCAGCACTTCAGTATAAAACTTGATGGCACGGTCTAAATTTGACACTTTTAGATGCACATGACCAATCGTGGTTTGGGGATGAATGGGTTCTATTGTCATTGAAAATTTGGGCCGATCTTACTATCCTAGCCAATGCAATCGCATTGGCTAGGATAGTGAAATCGATACCTAGTAATTAAAAATTTGTCCTAATTACGCATCAATTTAGTATAGCGTGTAATGGCCAACCCGCCAGCAACAAGATGCATAATTTCGGTGGCGATGACTGTCGGTAAGTTAAACAACCCCATCCCGGGCATCGCTTCGCTGCTCATGGCGCTAATTGGCCCAAAAAAGTTTGCGACCAAGAATATGACAGAAATGATCGTAAAGACAAAGTTCGTTCGCGCACCGAACAAGCGCGACAAAATAAAATAAAGTACCCCACCAATAAGCACTCCTACTAGACTTGCAATTGGGACAGCAATAAAAGGCACGACCATTCCACCAGCAATTTGCCCAATGACCCAAACCCCTAGATTGGCGATGGCCGCGATAACACCGGCGACAAAGCCAGTTTTGAGGACAGTACTGAAGCTTAGATTGTTATTCATGATTTAAGATTGGTTGCCTTAAATAATATTGGGGGGCGATTGCCCCCCAACCAGTCAATTAGCTCTTAACGGCTTCGAGTTCAATCTCAATCTTAATCTCTTTGCCAACCAAAACGCCGCCAAATTCCAAGGGGGCGTTCCAAGTCAAACCCCAATCTTCGCGGTTAATTTTGGTGGCGGCGGTGAAACCGGCGCTGGTGGTTCCCCAAGGGGCCTTTTGCTGACCTGCATATTCCACATCCAACGCAACTTCTTTGCTCACGCCACGAATGGTGAGGTCGCCAATCAAGGTAGCATTATTGCCATTCACACCCTCAACACGGGTGCTCTTGAAGGTGATGTAGGGGTGATTGGCGACATCCAAGAAATCCGGCGACTTCAAATGCCCATCGCGCTTGTCATCGCGAGTTTGAATGCTGGCAGCCCCAATTTTGATATCGGCGCTGGTGGCAGCGGGGTTGGCCTCGTCAAATTCAAACGTGCCTGACAAATCGGTGAATTGACCGCGCAGTGTCGAAATCATCATGTGCTTTACGCTAAAGTTGATGCCGCTATGTGATTGATCGATATTCCAAGACATTTTTAAAATTTCTCCTAAATTGATATTAATTGGACATGTGTCCGCTTATTGTGGTAATATTGTAGTGGACACATGTCCGTTTGTCAAGAGACAAAGCTGAGAATTTGAATAGAGTTTTAATGAGGCAAGGGCGGTTTCATGTTTGCCATTGCCGGAAGACGATTTATGAGTACACTAGAGTTGTTTGGCATGAACGACCTGACATTGACGATCCTAAACCCCGACCTGCCCCGCCATGAGCGGTGCGACGCACAGGCCAACCGCGAGCGCATTTTGAGCGCCGCAGCCCAGCTTTTTGCGACGCAAGGCGTGTCAGCCGTTAATATGGCCGACATTAGCAAGGCCGCCAAGGTTGGCCAAGGCACCCTTTACCGCCGCTTTGCCAACAAAGGTGAGCTGTGTTTGGCCTTGATGGATCATCAGATGGCAACTTTTCAAGCGCAGGTGTTGGCACAATTGGGGCGCATGACCCGAGACCACACGGCAAAGTTGGTGCAATTGCAATGGTTCCTCGATGCCCTCATTCACTTTAACGAAACGCACACCCCGCTGTTGTGCGAGGCCAGCCAAAGCATTTATTTTGCGCCCGGCACCCGCCCCGCCCCCTATATTTGGCAGCACATGACGGTGATGGGTTTGCTGCGTGGGGCGGTGGCAGCCAATGAGATTGCGCCAGACCAAGATTTTCCGATGCTGGCCGATACCATCTTGGCCCCTTTACAGCCCGCCGTGTTTCGCCTGTTGCGTGATGGCAACGGTTACACGCCCGAGCGCATCAGCGCCACCTTGCAAGGCTTGGTGGGGAGGCTAGGTGATTGATAGGATAACAGGCATCTTCATGGGAGCCGATAACCTAATTTTCTAAAGCTGTAGGGTAATACGCAAGACTGTCATCTTCGCAAACTCAGAAATTCAAATTTGCTATATATTTCATGTCGTTATTCTAAAATTTGAAGATGCGAGGCACAAGCGCTCTGCATCTAACAATATAAATAAACTAGCTTGTCACCCTGAAGCCCTTCGATAGGCTCAGGGTAAACTGAGAGGTATCTTGGCATCGCTTGAAGTTAAAAACGGATGTTTTGCAAAGATCTCCCAGGGCGTTTTTGTCTTGTTGGATGGCCCAGTCGGCAAATAGGTCACCAACTTTTTCGAGCAGTTGGTCGCCATATTTGCCCCATGCCCAGGCGCTGGCGCTGCCGAGGGTGGTCAGGGTTGCGGGGTCGATCGCCATGCCCAAATTGTATATGGTTTGGGCGGCGGTTTTGTGGCTTGGTGAATTTTAGTGCGCTGAAGGATGAAAGTCTATTTTGTGATCAATTAAGGGTAATCTGCAAATTGTAAATCGGTAATGTAGTGAAAATCCTTACGATTTTTAGTTGCGAGTACATAATTATTCACTTTGGCCGTAGCTGCAACTAATGCATCAGCAATAGCCAAGCCATATGCAAGGCGATAGGTAGTTAATAATTGAACAGCCTCTTCAGTTATTAATTGAGTAATGGGAATAATGATAAACCGTTGAACGGTAGTTTAGTCTAAAAGTAGGGATGTTGTTCAAACCTGTAGTAAAACAGAGGGTATGAAAAAAAAAGAAGAACA
>JAGWYZ010000459.1 GCA_018969115.1 Chloroflexota bacterium
TCGTAAAATTGACCTGCTCAAACACGGGGGGTAGATCAGGACGATAGCGAAAGCCCAAGTTAGAAAGTGTAATGGTGTTAGTAAAGGTAATACTGGCTCTCACATCACTGGTGGAGGGTAGGGGTTGATCTAAGAGTTCGAGTGCACCAGCAAGCGCAGCTTGCGATCCTTTAATGCGCGCCCAAGATCCATAAGCTTGTTGCAAGATGGGCACTAAGCGCTGTGCCCCGAGTGCTAAGGCACCAAGCACGGGCACGGTTTTGGCAATTCCTTCGCTACCCGCGCTCATCCAATACGCTAGCAGCGCAATGAGGAGCATGCCCAGCGCTTCGACCACAAAACGCGGTGCAATCGAGATAAAGGTATTGTCGCCTTGGGAGTGACGCAAAATCGCATCGGCGCGGCGATAGGTTTGGCAATAGGTTTGTTGGGTGCCATCAATGAGTACATCCCGAATGCCCCCCAAGCCTTCTTGCAAGGTTTTGATCACTTGCTCGGATTCTTTAGAGATGCGTTCACTATTGATTTGCAGACGTTTTTTAGTTAGTACCAACACCAGACCATAAATGGCGCCAAAGCCAGCAAAGGCTAAGAGCGCAGTCAAGGGATCAACCCAAATGAGCGCCGATAAAATCAGGATGAGCATGACTACCGCGCTCACCACCATGAGAGTGGGCATGACAATATCAAAGATGACGTTATTGGTTTTATTCAAAATGCCGTCGATGATCACGCTGCTATTGCGGCTGGTATGCACGCTGTAATCTTGATAGAGGGTGCGCTCATAAATGGCGTAGGATAAGTCAGCTCCCGTGGCAAACGAGAGGCGCGTGCTCGCCCATAGCAATAAGAGTCGCATGGCGCCAGCGCCAATCGCCGCGATGCCAAAAATAATGGTGAGCGGTAATAACAGTTGATTACTTTGGGTGATGCCTAAGGCGTGGATTAGCGGTTGCATGATTGGCATCGTGAAGATGCGCTGGGGGTCGGTGAGTACAGCTAAAAAAGGCAGAACTGCGCCAATACTCACGATCTCAGCAATGGACGCTAGGATCATCAAAATAAATAGCAGAGCAAATTGCCGCTGGCGATGGCTACTAATGTGTTGCCATAGTCTTTTTAAAAGCGCCCCCAAAGCTTGGTCGTGAGAGGGGGTGGATGGGACGGGCGTACTCATGACCACATTCTAATGGCAGTAGGGATGTGGCGGGCGTGCAGTAGGGATGCGCCAGGGATGCAGTAGAGATGAAGTGGCGATGATGAAAAGGGAGATTGGTCGCCAATGGACCAGGCTTGGATCGCTTGGATCTGGGCCAATCGGGTGTGAGTGTGACAAAATAGACAATGTTTGCAGGGTCGTTTGACCTGGCTTATTCTTGAATTGCATTGGACCCTCGTATTTCATGTCAACCACGCCGCGTTCAGACTCAAACCAATCCTCGCCAATGACCTTTGGGTGGTTAGTGCGCTATTTGGTGGCTGCGCGTTATCGGCTCTTGTGGTTTGGGGTTGTAGGTTTGTTGATGGGACTAGCTATTTACTATTTTTCCCCCAAGTATTATGAGGCCAGTTTTATTTTGAAGATGCCAAGTGCTAATGGCATGTCAGCTTTAGGAGAAATTGAGAAGCACATTATTAAAGCTGTTCCACCTGCTTTAG
>JAGWYZ010000156.1 GCA_018969115.1 Chloroflexota bacterium
GCGCGTGGACAATCAACCGAGTGGCGTATCGCTGATTTGCACTTTAACATTTCCGAAGCCACTGGATTTCTCAATCAGGCAATAGGTCTCAACCGTGCAGCTGCTCATGTTGTGGCACAAGAAACCCGCACCGAAGGCTAGATTATTGGCCTACAGTTGACGGCCATTTCACTACAATACCACCCCGACAAGAGCCAATTTATCAAATCATTTAGCGGCAATCACCAATTTGTGCTCGATTATCTGGTTGAAGAAGTTTTGCCACAACAACCTGAACATGTGCAAAATTTTTAAATTCAACGCCTATTGCAAAAACAACGGCCTAATATGCCGATCAAACAAATTAGTGGTCACGTTTCGTGCAACCGATTCCTTACATTCGTCGAGCAAATTGAGATAACGCGGCCCTATTTTGGCAGCAATCTTAAACCCAACATGCAGCAATTGTCGCAAACTGATGTTAAACAAGGCATCGGCCTGATTATGCCGCAGCGCCCGCACAAATTGCTCTGAGGTCCAGCCATTCACCACCGCCACCGCTGGCAATTTTGCACGGTCAATATCAATCACAGCAGCATAGGGCGCGCATAATTCGTCAATATGCGCCAATGCTTCAGCATAAATCTCTTTCGCCAGCGCTAACCCCGCACCACCATGCTCGGCTAATCCAATCACCTCTTCGAGCCACGTCGTGCCTGCAGTCTTAACATGCACACCACAGCCATGTTTGGCTAACGCTCGACGAATGGCAGGGTAAATTGAAAATTTGTCGCTGCCCGAATGCACACTCAACTTCAGCGTGTCTGGCAGGCCATAGCGCTGAATGGCGTGCGCAATCACACACAAATCATCGTTAAATTCTTGCTCAAACTGTGCCACATCACCCACATAATCCACGCCTTTGTTAAACCGCCCAGTAAATTTTGGCGCAATAGTTTGAATGGGAATGCCAGCGTCGGCGATGGCTGCCAAAATCACCAACAATTCGGGCGGGGTTTGTGGTGCATCAGTTTCATCCATCGAAACCTCGGTCACGAAGGGCGCAGCAGGTCGCACAGAAGCGATGTATTGAAACACCTTGGCGGCTTCTTGCACCGCTAACAAATATTTGCCTGCGATGCGCATCACCTCGGCTGCCAAAATGACAAAAGGCCGCGCAATGCCGGCAATATTCACCTCACCTACCAATTCAGGATGCCGTGCAACAAATGCCGCCACCGCACCCGCATCAGCGGGCTGATTAATATAATCGGCGACATCAATGGTGAAAAAATCACAACTCGTCATAAAGCGATCCACCGTTTTTAGTCCGATATGATCGGCATCGACATAATACGGTTGCGCCCAGCCTGCCGCCTGCACCGCAGCATCGGCAGCGGCTCGCACACTGGCTGGCTCTGAGCCAATGATATTGTGTTCACGGTTTGATTTATTCCACGTAGGCGAAATCGCCACGCCATGTTGGGCAGCAAGAATACAGGCTTGCAATTGCGCCGAGGCCTGATGCGCAAAACGGTCGCCTACACCCAATGTGTATTTGCTGATCTTTAGAAAATTGCTCATAATACGTTCCTACAACTATACACTATAAGGTTTATAATAAAAAGCCTTCTTTCCCGTGAGATCTTTGTGCCTTTTGTGTTAAAAAACTAACTCATTGGTAAGTCAGTAAACCACATGTTACTCGCCCAAAACATCCTCGCGGCTATTTTGGCCGATGCCGAGCGTCTCGGTTTTGTCTATTCGTCAGACCCACAAACCGGCAATTTGTTGGCAGCCCTTGCCGCTAGCAAGCCCGATGGGCGCTTGTTAGAATTGGGCACTGGGCTGGGTTATGGCACATGTTGGCTGAAAAGTGGGCTGAGCGTCAACGCAACCTTGACCACAGTAGAAGCCAACATGCGCAACAGCCAAATTGCGCAAAGCCATCTGGGCAATGATAAACGCATACGCTTTGTCGTGCGTGATTCGGGACTGTGGCTACAAGATGCGCCTGCCCATTATTATGACCTTATCTTCGCTGATGCGCCCGCAGGTAAATATACCCATCTCGATGAGGCATTACAAGCGCTAAATGTTGGTGGTATTTATGTAGCAGATGACATGCGGCGCAAAACCGACGGCACAGACGAGTACTTGGAGTCTGCGCGACGCTTGGTCGAAATTTTGACCCAGCGACCTGATTTTGTAGTGACAAAACTCACCGACTTCGCTACCGGTGTTTTACTGGCGGTGAGGATGCGGTTATGAGGCAATTTACATGGGCTTACGCACATTCAAAATATTTCACCACAAAGAGCACGAAGAACACAAAAATAAGAAATCTCTTAAGACGCAAATCTTTGAGTTCTTTGTGGACTTTGTGGTAAAAAATAAACTTTACCCTCAAAACTGATCCCCATTCAGAATTGCCAATCTTTTCAAAAAATTGGCTGGCGCATAGGTCATTTGCAACCACGCAAAATCTGCCTTGGGCATGTAGCGTTCTAAAATGGGAAGACATTCAACAAGATCACTGTGACAGCTACCAATGATAGAATATAATAACAAATTAAAGCCAAAGTCAACATACAATTTGATCACCCGATAGCTGCCGGGCTATGTATGCAGATGAACGGGGAAATCATCCGTTACACACGCTTAAAAAATCAGTCATCAACACGTCCCGTCATACGCTTTCGCCGTCTGCAGGTCGTCAAAAGGCATCGCCTTCCATAAAGCAAATTCGTCTTTGCGGCAATACTGAATGTGAGAACCGTCGGGCAAAGGGCGAAGCGCTGAATGTTTATGCACTTCGCCCTACTCAAGCTACGCCTTACACGCCACATTCAGCCAACCCGACTTAAACGGCTCGACGCGCTGCTCAGTGGGGTGAAATTTGTGCCGCCAAATACAGCCATTATCATTGCCCAGCAAATGCAGCGACACCGAAGTCACCGCCGAGCGCGTCGTCACTTGGTGAATGTCATTGTCGGGCAACAATTCGTAAAAATCACCAGGTTGTAGGTTATTGCGTTCTTTTACCACTAACTCAGCGTGGCTGTCAATCGAGCCATCATCTTGGCGGCCAAACACCTCTTCGTATTGTAGCCCGCGATACAGCCCCACTAAGCCCCACGCCAAATGGTCATGCACCGGCGTTGACGCACCCGATGGCAACACCAACGCCGAAAATGCCAAATTGCCATCGCCAGCCCGATAGAGCAACCACATACCGATGCCCTTGCCCATGCCGCTCACGCCTTGGGCCGGCTCTTGGTAAACGGCTGGCAACCAGTCAGGGTCAGCCATCAGTGCGGCAAATTTGGGGCGCACCTTTTGCACAATCTCGTGCGGGTCGTTTTCTTCGCTTTGGGTCTTGCGCACAAATTCGATAAAGTCGCGCATCAGCGACGACTCGACAAACCATTCGTCTTGGCCAGTGGGTGGGGGTAAATTGGGTTGACACATGATGGGTATTTTAATCGCGTAAACCCTCAGCCCTCTAAACATAAGGCTATTCAAAAGCCCCGGCTGAAAACTCAGCTTGGCTTCGCCCCTCCCGCAAAAGCCCAATGGCATTAAGTTAAGCAGATGCCTCACACCCGTCATTGCCATTTTTGAAAATATATAACATTAGAACAGATTTCACTGTGCAATAAAAAGTGCGCTAAATTATGGTCGCCGCAGCCTTGATCTAAAAAGATCGTTAAAAATAAAACTGTTAACAGTTAACAGTTGACAGTTAACAACTTTTTAGTTATACTTTATTTAGTATCAGGTAAAAAAATTGCACAGCGCTTACCGTGCTGCTGTGGACATCATTAAAATAGCCTGAACACACTAATAAGGAGAAGATGATGAATACAACTACTACCAATATTCCGAAGGCTGCCACGCGTGACAGTCTCATTCCCAGCGAGCAAAACGGTCTCACACGCGAGCAAATCGCGTCGTTCGAGGAGAACGGCTTCCTGCATGTGCCGGGCGTTATCGCACCAGAGGAGGTGGCGATACTGCAAAACGACGCAGCCAAGATCACGGAAATTGCTGCGAATGACCAGATCACCAATCCCGATTACTTTTACACACGCAATCCACACACCAGCAAGATGACTCTGTATCGAGTCGGTTATATGCAAGCAAAGACCGAGGCGTTTCTCCACTTGCTAGGGCATCCTCGCATTTTGAGAATCGCCGAAGCGCTGCAGGGCCGCAACGTACTGTGTGGCGGTGGGTTCAGCATGGTGACCAAGGCAAAAGGATGGGGCGCTGCGATTCCTTGGCACGTTGACCCTGCCCTATGCAAGGTGCGCAACGGCATCAATATCGGTATTTACTTGGACGATGCCGACGAGAGCAATGGCATGTTATGGGTGGTGCCGGGTAGCCATGTGAATAAAGGCTATGATTTGCAAGAACTGATCGAACAGCACGGCTTTCGTCTTCCACAAGCGATCCCAGTGCCAACGAAAGCGGGCGATCTGGTGATTCATTCCGAGGATGTCTTGCACGGTTCCCCAGTGACACATTCCGACAAGCCGCGGCGGGTGGTGTATTTTGGTGCGCGAACGATCGAGGAGCAACTCGCTCGCGGCATGGATTTCGCTTGGCATCGCGCTATGTTCCGCGTCGTGACACGCGCCATCCAAAGACGCGCAACTGCGGCGGTTGGCAAAGGCGAAACACCTTTCGAACTCAATCCGACGTATCCAGAGTGTCGTGTCAGTGTCCAGCCAGATGACTTCATCGAATTACGTGTCACAGGTGGGTAGTCAACACCGCACGCTCCCGCGCATCTCCATGTAGTGGGTATAGCGGAATTAAATCACATGACAGCATTCGCACCCCCCCCCCTGTTTTTCGAGGCGCACTACGGTACTGAGCCAGACCCGACAATTAGCTATCGGACTGCGCTCACCGTCTACGAAGAGTCGTTCATCAAAGGCCGCTTGGTTGGGCGGGGCTGGAACGGCGCAGGCTTTCTCAACTTCTATGACGGTCGCTTTGACCCCGCGCAGCACGCCGCACCGCAGGCATTCTGGCTGGAGGTAGACGGTCAACTTCTCGCATCGGATTGGGAGTGGATAGGATTCGAGAAAACAAAGAATGGCGCGCATTGTACAATCACCCTTAAACACAGTATCCGCCCCATCATGGTGAAGGTGCATACGCAACTCGATGGCACACCAGTCTTGACGCGCTGGCTGGAGGTAACGAACACGGGCGCGCATCACGCAGCCTTGTCCACAGCCTACTCCTGGAGCGGCGTGCTGCTGAAGACAAACCGCTGGCAAATGCATCTGCCAAACAACACATCCCCCCTTTACACGATTGGCTACATGGACAACCCACATTGGGGCAATGAGGGTGACTTCCAATGGCACGATCTGCCAACAGCTGGTTATCGAATTGATGGTCGCTACCGACGAGACCGACATCGCCACCCGATGTTTGTGCTACGCAACAACGTTACCGGTGAGATGTTTATTGGTCAACTCGCGTGGTCGGGCGGATACAGCTTTGAATTTGACCTAGACGCAGACGCAGGAACAACCGACCGCGCCGCACGCGTCTGGTTTCGAGCTGGGCCAGATGCGCCGCCACCACAGCGCATCCTTGCGCCCGGCGAAACCGTGATGACGCCGGAGTTACATATGGGTCTGGTCATCGGTGATTTGGACATGGCTATCAATGCCATGCACACGCACCTGCGGAGAAGCGTGTTTATGCCGCAGCCACGCGGACGGGGTGGGTGGATTGAGTCGGGTATCGGGCCGGAGGTAGAAATCACATCCGAGTATGTGCTTCACAGCATTGACGCCGCCGCCGATTTTGGTGCAGAAGTATTTTTCATTGATGCCAGTTGGTATGCGCCGCCTCATGCGGATTGGCGCACCACCGTTGGCGACTGGCAAGTAGACCTAGCACGTTTCCCAGACGGGATGAAACCTTTCCGCGAGCGTGCGCACGACAAAGGCATGTTATGGGGACTGTGGATGGATGCCGAGCGAATCGCCAAAAACAGCCGCGTAGCGCAATCGCACTCGGACTGGGTTGGCACAGCCTATGACGGCGAGAAGCGTCTGAGCGATGTGCTTGATTTGACCAACCCTGCGGCGGCCAAATGGATGGAAAACCAGATTTCAGGCGTCATTGAGACCTATGCCTGTGACTTCTTTCGACTCGATTACAACGTCGCAGGTATGAAGGAAGGCATTCGTAATGTGCGCGATGGCTATATCGAAAGCGGTTACTGGCGCTACTACGAAGCATTATATGCCATCTACGACCGACTCCGAGCGCGTTACCCAAATGTCATTTTCGAAAGCTGTGCGGGGGGCGGCGGACGCACAGACATCGGTATGGTGCGCCGTTTCAGTCACACATGGGTGACTGACTGGCAAATTGCGCCACGCGCGTTTGCCATCACCAACGGCATGACGATGGCGCTCCCACCTGAATACGTGGATCGTCTTGTGGGTGGTCAGATGGGCCATTCGACAGCCGACTATGACTTTCAATGGCGCTTGCTGATGTTTGTACGGCCCACACTCGCCTTCTTCCACCCGCTTGGTGCGTCGTGGAATCCGCTTGTGCTGGCGCGAACGAGGCATTTCATCCAGTTGTATAAGGACTTTGTGCGCCCTTTCATGAGCACAGGTCATATCTACCACCATACGCCTATGGTGCGCAACCCCGAGCCAAACGGTTGGGGCGTGCTTGAGTTGGCATCGCAGGATAGTACGCGAGCGATTTGCGGTCTGTTCCAACTCTCCGCACCATCACAACCTGAATACCTCTTGCGTTTGCGCGGCTTAGATGTGGGCAAACGATATCGCGTCACATTCGACAGCTCAGGCCAGATGTGCGAAATCGAGGGGTACGTGCTCACCAAGCAAGGGATAATGGTGCGGCTGGAAGGCGCGCTAACCTCCGAACTGATTCTTTGTGAGGCGATGAAGTGACCTGCTAAAAATGGAAGCAGGAAAACGGTAGCCAAAACCGCCCAAGAGCTTGGAGGCACACAAAGTACGTTGCATGAATGACACGCAAGCAAAATAAGATGACCCCAAATGGTGCTTGAAGGGCGATCAATCGCCCTTCTGCATAACAACACCCGTTACACGGGCTAATTCTGTAGCCCGTATAACGGGTGTTGTTATGTAACGCAGGGATGAATCCCCGTGCGGATGCGGCACATCGGTCATGTCAGGTTGCAAGAAAAAGCGTTTTGCATCCAATCGCTCCTCGCTACTACTTCTTCTCCTCCGGCTTATCCGGCACCTCAACCGTCAACTTTGCCATATTCAACGTTGTTGGGCGCTCAATCTTCATACTATTAAGCAACGCCTGTTGCTTGGCCTTCATCTCAGCCATTTTCTCGGCCAGCGATGACGGCTTGGCTGGCGCAACTTGCGCCGCAGCCTGTGCCGCGGCCGCCACCACAGGCTGTGTCACCACAGGCTGAGTTACCGCAGGTGCAGCCGCAGTTACCACAGGCGCGGCATCTAACGACTTGCCCGCCGCCAATGTCTCGAGCGCGGTCACATCGTCGCCAAAATAGCTCCATTGCGCCCGATTTGGGTAACGCCGCCGCAAACCTTGCACAATTGCCCCGATCTGATCTTCGGCACTGCGCCCATCGCGCCCATCAATTGCCGGTAGGGCCATCTGCACCATTGACGCGTTGATGGCCTTGACCAAGTAACCACGCCCAGCCGGCAATTCACGCGAAGGGGCTTTAAGTTGTTTCACGCCCATCGAACGAATGGTGTCGTAATCTTGCATAATGAGCGAATAGCGCGACGACTCGACCCGTTTACGCAATTCATCGGGCGAGCCACGCACAATTTGCAACGAGCCAGCCATCACCACGTGCAAATTTTTGCCTTTTCCGGTCTCGGCCAGCCCAGCCAACCCAAATTTGCTACCACGCAACATACCAGCGATATCATCATAATGATCGATCAAGACCACAATCGGGCGTTTGGTATTGTCAATCGGGCGATAATTGGCCGCCGCATGTTTACCCAAGGCCTCGGCCCACGCCTCGTTATATTCGGGGTAAAGCCGCATCAACATCGCGTCAAATTCTTTGGCGCTGCTCACCGCCGCCAACACATGCGGCAATTTGTCAAGGTTATGGTCGGGCAAACCCAAGTTATAAAAACGCCGTGTGCTTTCAGAGGGGTCAATCAAAATCATGCTCAATTCAGCCGGTGAATATTGATAGGCCAAGGCCAAGGCCAACGAGCGCAACGCCGAGGTCTTGCCGCTGACAGGCGGCCCGGCAATCAACATATGCGGCCCTTTTGCGCCCAACTCAATGCGCGTCGGCATTCGATCAAGATCATTGATGCCGAGCAACAGAGTGGGCGGCTTAATCTTAGCAACCTCGCGGGCCAATTTCTCATGCGAGGTGAGCAATGTCGCCAAATCCAACATCAGCGGCAACGGCTCAACTGAACGCGCACGTTTGGCCTCAAGCGCTGGGTCTCGGCGCACCGCCTCGGCCCACGCTTGCGCCATTTTGTCAACCAACACCCGCTGCGTCTCTTCAGAGGCGCGGCGCAACAGCCCTGCAATCGTCTTTTCGTCAATCCGCTCACCTTCGCCGCGCCGCGTTTGTTCATCCGCCAACAAACGCTCATACACTTGCGGGTCGAGTGGCACAGCAGTTTGAAATTCAAGCGGCACAGGGTCTTCGCCAATCATCTCGACGGCCAGCCCACGCCCGGGCACATCATTGATACGCATGGTGCGGCGGTTAAAGATCATGGCATAGTCGGATGGGTCGGCCTGTGTCAACCTAATGCGCTGCGACAACACGGTGAACAATTTGTTTGGCACATCGTTATACAAGCTGCCAATCACCACAAACGACACGCCAAAACTGCGTCCATCGCGCACTAAGGCGCTTGCCGCGCCCAGCCGCGCCCAACACTGCTAATGGGTCGGCGCTCATATTCACATTCAACACGCGCTGTTCTGCTAAGAATGGGTTATCGACAATACCCAAAGCCGTCGTCAATTGTTGCGGCGTGCGGAAGTCATGACGCTGCCAACTACCTGCAATTGTGCCCGCTTGCGAAGGCGCAATCCACGCATTGAAGGCCAGATTGATGACGATATGAGTCGCACCTTGTGGTTTGCCCTTGATGTAATCGGCATCAATCAGCAAATTCGACGGCGGCACATCATGCAATGGCCCTGGCCAAGGTTTCCGATGAACTTGCATTACAATGTAAATCTAGTTTTTTTGAGCCTGAAAATGTGAATAATTCATCCAGTTCCACCACTGTGTCTGGCTCAACAGTGGGACACCTCGCATCTTGTGCTTTAATTTGATTTGCTGATTTGCTGCTTGGGTTACCCAATTTGAGATACTTTGATGACTAACTTTTAAGAAACGGGCCACTCGCCGATAATTTGTGCCATCGATATACATTTCAATTACAGTTTGTTTTTTCGCTGCATCGTAGCCTTTTAGTTTGGGTCAAGGTGTGAAATTACAACTACAGGCTTTACGATCATATTTTTCACTTCCACTCCGATGATGTCCATATTTAATCGTATTGTCGCTTTGACATTTTAAGCATTTCATCCTTTTTATTTTATACACTCCCACCAATTAAAGAATTAAAGATCACAACATAAAATGATTAACCCCCTCGACTTAGGTCAATATTCCAAAGCCGAAATTGAAAAATATGAGGCCGTTTACGGGCGAAATTTCATCAGCCCAGGCGGATTAGCAACCGCGCAAGAATTTACCGCCTTGCTTGGTCTGAAAGCCGGCATGACGGTGCTGGATGTCGGCTGTGGCGTGGGCGGCAGCGCCTTTTATATGGCACAGCATGATGGGGCATGGGTGCATGGCATCGACCTCTCGACCAACATGATTGCCTTTGCAAATGAGCGTTGCCGCGAAGCCCATTTAAACGACCGTGTGACCTTTGCCAATGCCGATATTTTGACCTTCACCCCACAATCACCTTTTGATTGCGTGTATAGCCGTGATGTTTTTTTGCATATTCACGACAAAGCTCGGCTGATGCAAATACTCAAAACGTGCTTAAAGCCGAACGGACGTTTGGTTTTTACCGATTATGCCTGTAACACAGGCGACAAAAGCCCAGCCTTCGCAGCCTATATTCAACAACGCAAATACAACCTATACACAGTAACCGCATATCAGCAATTGTTGCTCGATACCGGTTTTGTTGATGTCATCGCCGAAGACCGCACAGCACAATTTATACAAATTTTAGAACGCGAATTGGCTGCCATGCCAAGTGATCGCTTCGATACAGCCACATTAACCAGCCTACGCCATTCATGGCAAGACAAAATCACCCGAACCAAACAAGGCGAGCAACGTTGGGGGCTATTTCAGGCACGTTGTCCAAGCTAACATACCTACCGCATCGATTATTTAGTTGTATTTATTTTGCTCAAAAAGGTAAATGGA